>JANYCR010000413.1 GCA_025360185.1 Leptospiraceae bacterium
CAGCAGGCTCTTTAGAGCGGTCTGGATCGTATAAATCTAAAATAGAAGACTGACCTGAGGCACAAAGCGCACCTTTGGAGATTGGGTTTGCAGGGTTTCCTTCTAATTTAAGAGGTCTTGCATCACGGGTTTTTACTAATACTCCACAACCGGCAGAGCATCCGCCACAAGTAGAAGCATAATAAGTAGATTGACCAGGTTTAACATAGTCAGGAGCTTTTACGTAGGGAACGATTTTCTCTTGTGGTTTTTGGATACAGTTCAGAGTGAGCATGGCAGAGGAAGCACCCATTAACTTAAGGAAGGTTCTTCTGTCGTAGTCACCGGTTTTGATTCTTGCGATCACTGGATCAGGAGAGGTATAAAATTCTTGGTTTTGGACTTGTTTAATATCGTTTTTATCTTTAGTTTCGTACGATTGCCAATGTGATTTTCTTTCTTCTTGGAAGCTGTTGTTAGACATATATACTAATAACTCCTATAAAATTATCTGTGGCAAGTGGAGCAGTCATTCGGAGCGTTGTTCTCTCTATGACAATTCACACAATATCCCATATTCAGTGATTCAACTTGTTTTACTTTTACCATTTCGGCAACATTGCCATGGCACTTAGAACAATCTACTCCGCGAGAAATATGACGCGAATGGTTGAAGTATACAAAATCGGGTTGGTCATGGACTTTAATCCATTGAATAGGCTTACCCTTTCCTTCGATAGAGTTGCCCGTTGATTTCTCCCCTTCGAACTGCTTGGTGAGCCATTTTACGTCACTTGTTTTATTTGCCACGTTGGAGTGACAATTCATACAAGTAGCAGTAGGTGGCACGCTAGCATGAGCAGAGGTTTCTACGCTGGTATGACAATAGCGACAATCAATCTTGTTGTCACCGGCGTGAATTTTGTGGTTAAAAGGGAGGGGTTGGTCAGGTGCGTATCCCACATAACGAGATGGGGAAAATAGCAAATAAGCAACCGCAGCAACCGTGATAAGTGGCATTGTGATCTTAATAGCTTGTATATTCATTCTAAAGAGAATCCTTTCAAAGTCCCAAAGAGTAACTTTTAATATGCTTAGGTAACATGTATATCATTCTACACTATTTTTTTAAGGGTGAAAAATTTCAAACGGTTTTAGCAAATGTGAAAAGAAATAAGTTTACTTGGATAGGTTAGGAAATGGAAGTGAGGGATTTAGAAGATCACGGATGAATTAGTAACTGCCGAAATAATCATCCGTGTTCATCGTCTTGGCGTGTAATAAATTTTTACATCCAACTCATATTAATTTGCATCTGGAACAGTTTTCTTAAATGAATTCAAGTAATCCCAGAGGATCCATTTTTTTACATAGATATAGTTTCGAAGTCTTGTATTTACAAGAAGAGCAATGATCATTGTGCTAAATAGACACCAGACTGCTGGACGTTCATTTACATTGGCTGTAGTCAAGCTCGCCAAGAAAGGTCCAACTAAATAATGGTAACCTACCCATTTCCATGATCCATAAATTACCGGAACAACAAACGCGGCAATGATATACCAAATAAATCCTTCGTTAAAACCGTTTAGCAAAACGTTCCAACCTATATGCCACTCGCCTCGGAATGCACATGTTTCTGTATGACTGCAAAGGGGAGAACCTAATTCACAATGACCAAGTAAGCCATACATTGGCAAGAGTCGGATTAAACAAAGAATAGCCGCTAGTCCACAAAAAGCATACACATATTTTTGAATTTTATCCCTAATATCCCTATCAATAAAAGCCATCCCTAACATATTGATAAAAAAAGGCTGGAAGCATATATGAGCTACTGCCAGTCGAGTAAATAATAAATTATAGGTATTACCACATGCGCCTACGACTGCGTAGGTTACTGCCTGTAATCCTTCCATTAACACAAAATAAGCAACCGGTAAATATATTTCTTTTGGCTCACCCTTTTTTTTTAAGTAATAGGCACTCGAAAGTCCCCCAACAGCTATTGCTGCACTTGCTTCACCACTCCAACACATATTTTATTCTCCTTTGAATTATTAATTTTTAGAAGGACTTGAATTCAAAGTCCAATCTCTATTGCATTTCATGGCTGAATGTATCTAAAAATAAATTGTTTTGCTTGAATAAAGCGGCTACTCTAAAATAAACTATTGAATAAAACGGTCATTTACTTTCAATTATAACCGTTTTATTCAAATAAATAGGAAAATAGAAGGAGAAGCCCAACTTACAAATCTACCCCGATCAAGCAAACATCATCCATTTGCTCTTTGCCGCTAGAGAATTGATTGAATTCTTTTAGAAGGGAATCGAGTAAGTTCGGTTTAGATTTTATGCTTTCTAGTATGTCTTCTAACTTATCTTCGAAGTAAATCATTTTTCCATCAGAATCTTCCTTGCATTGTTCAAGAAGCCCATCTGTATAAAATAAAATTCTATTGGCTGCGCTAAGAGATACAGAAGTGTTTTTATATTCCTTACCTTGCTTGGCTAATTGCGATTTGTCTAGAATGCCGAGAGGCATACTTCTACCTTCTTGTTTTTCAAGATACACATTATCATTGCCAAAAATATAGGGAGAGGGATGACCTGCATTAGAAAAAATCAATGTCTTTTTTTTAAAATCTAAGATTCCATAGAAGGCGGTTACAAATCGGTTATCAATATAATCAAAAATAAATTCATTGATGAAGTTAAGAAGTTCCGCGGGATTCTCTTTCATCTGAGAGTTCGCCTGGTTAACCGCACTTTTTAAAAGAGCGGTGATAAGAGCCGATGGAACACCATGACCGGCAACATCGCTTATAAAAATTCCTAACTTGTCAGTATGATTTAGATTTACGAATTCAAAAAAATCTCCCCCGATTTCCTCTAATGGTTTGTATAAAAATTGAATAGTAGGCAGAGGAGACTTAATGGGTAAAATCATTTTTTGAATTCTAGCAGCCATTCTTAATTGACTCGCCATTTCATCTGATTTTTTAAAGGATTGTGAAATAGATTTTTCTAGTTCCAATTGAAGAGCTTTTTTCTCTGTTAGATCAACCAGTGTCGCATTGCTCATTAAAAAATTTCCTTGTTCATCATAGACAGCCTGCGCATTGACTGAAATTGTCATCTGTTTGCCATTAGCTGCTATGACAGTAGCTTCGATTCCATCAATTTTTCCATCTTCTTTCATCCTGGCAAATGAATGTTTAAATAAAGGAAGATAACTTTCAGGTACAAAGTCTTGAAATCTTTTTTTGTTCAGTATATCTCCTCTTTTTTCTCCAAGCCATTCTAATTCTAAATCATTTATTCTAATATAATATCCATCTGCATCTAGGGAATGATACCCGCAGTTGGATGAATTATAGAATTTTTCTAATTCGATAAATTGAGATTGTATTTGTTCCTCTTGTTCTTTTACTTTTTGTAATAGAATTCTTTCTTCGAGTAGAGACATTATCTGTGAGGCTAATAAAGATAATCCTTCTTCTTGCTCTGGAGTTAACTGTCTTGGGACTTTATCAATTACGCATAACGTTCCTAAAGAGAAATTATCTGATGTAACGAGTGGCGCTCCCGCATAGAAGCGAATATTGGGGTTACCGGTTACTAATGGATTATCTACAAATCTTTCATCCTGAAGTGTATTCGGAACTTGAAAAATTTGTTTAGGCTCAAGGATTGCATGAGCGCAGAACGCATAATCCCGGTGAGTCTCAGGTGCATCTAAACCGATTCTAGATTTAAACCATTGGCGCTCCTTATCTATGAGACTGATTAAAGATATAGGAGTATTTGCAATTAGAGATGCGAGCTTTGCAATTCCTTCATATTCTTTTTCGGAAAGAGTATCTAATATATTATACCCTTCTAGTTTTTTTAATCGTTCTATTTCATTTTCTGGAAGTTCTGCTTTTTTCATAAGATTCGTGTGCTTTATGCTACTAGTAAAAAATTATAGTCAGCTAGAAAAGAATTTTTACAGGTTTGCTTTGATTTAAAACTAGAGTAAAAATAAAATTATTTAATATATACATACTCCTTTGCACTCAGGTGCTTGCACTTTTATTTTTAAATGCATATAGTGAATGAAAAAGTAGAGGAAGCTATGAAAAAAGAATATTCGATGAAATTATTTTGGATTGGGTTATTGGGGTTAATTCTATGTATACCACTTGCCTTGATTAACAACCTGGCGGATGAGAGAAGAGAAAGACGGGCTATTGTTGCATCGCAACTCGGTAGGGTTTGGGGTGGAGCACAATTAATTGCAACTCCTTTTCTTTCGAGTCAACCAAACGCAGTTATGAATGAAATGTCTTTTAGCTCAGATGTAGAAATAAAAGGAAAACAAATAGCAGAGATTCGTAAAAAAGGAACCTACCAGATTCCATTTTATAATTTGGATTTAGTTATTTCTGGAAAAGTTTCTCTCCCAACTAAAAAAGCAGAATCCTATTACCTCGTGTTCCCTGTCGCCTCTTTGCTAAAAGTATCGATTGAATCTGCGAAGTATGGTGATAAGCCGCTAAAGCAAATCAAAAACGATAGTCGGTTCATTGCATTTAGAATTATTCCTGAGACTAGAGAAGAAGAAAATTCCTATGAAATAAAACTAAAATTAACCGGTATGGAAAAATTCTTTATACTTCCAATGGCTAGTAAAATAAAACTAGAAATAGAATCCAACTGGGCTGATCCATCTTTTACAGGAAGGGCATTACCAGATGATCGAACAATCGACAAGAACGGATTTAAAGCAATCTGGAATTTTAAAAATCAAGACGACTTAACTCAAAAAATTCATCTATTTAATATGATGGAAGAGAGTTCTGAATTTGTTAATTTGCAAGATGAGATATTTGGTGTTAGCCTCATTGTAGCTGTAGATAGCTACCATTTAATCAATCGAGTTATCAAGTATGGATTTTTATTTATTGGACTAACGTTCGCTGGATTTTTTGTGTTTGAAGCAATCTATTCTCTGCGCGTTCATTTGATTCAGTATATATTTGTTGGCTTTGGATTACTTTTATTCTATTTACTATTACTTTCTTTTTCGGAATACATCGGATTTGCCCTAGCCTACCTACTTGCAGCATTTGCAGTCATAGCGCAAATTTATGGTTATGCGATTGTCGTCTTGCGGAGTAAAAATAGAGCGCTCGTATTAGGAACTGGAATTTCTATCCTATATGGATTCCTATATATCCTAATTAATTTAGAGGAATACTCGTTAGTAATCGGAAGCATTGCGCTATTTTCTCTCCTTAGCGGCATAATGTATTTTACCCGCAACGTAGACTGGTATTCTTTATTCGGGAATTCGGAAAAAGGACAGGAATAAAAAATCTAGTTACCATGTTTCGAAGCTGCTCAGCATAAACGCCGATACTGAGCAGCAAATCCCCTTTAGATAACTACCTCTTCATTATTATCCGGTCTATTCTTCAACTCAGCTAATTTGGGATTTTCACGATCGAGACGTAAAGCAAGATCAAGCATTTTTCGCGCACGACCGGGAACTTTTAATTCCATATAGATTTCTACTAAAAAAATTAGATTAGTGACATTCTTTGGTTCTCTGAGTTTTAGTCGCTCGCCATAGTCAGCGGCTAATTCTAAGTTACCAATCATTTTATAACTCTTGGCAGTGGCAAATAAAAAGGCTGATTCTTCCGGGTATAAATCTATAAAGGTCGTATAAATTCGAGACGCCTCGTTATAATCACCCAGTCTGTAAGCAATATTTGCCTTTAGCCGCAAATAGGACTTAGACTTAGACGGCTCTACCAGGGCTAATACTTCTTTTGCTTTTCGGAATTCTTCTTTATTATAATGCTCTAAGGCAAGCCTTAACACAGATGTATCTACTTCTAATTCTTGCGCATTCGGGTCATTATACTCAATTCGAATTAAGCTAAAATCATCTGTCAACTCCCCGATTCGTTCTGTGACAGAGAATATTTTTTCTAGATCCCCGTTCGCTTCTTCCACAGTAGAAAGAAAAAGACTCTCATCTTCATTGATGATTCGCCCTCCTCTATCATCTATTCCAATCTTAATATCATCTTTTCCATCCGAGCCCATTAGGACTACGTCAGAATCTTCTAATTTGAAAGTATGAATTATAAATTCCCCTGAATGCTCGGGGGTCATCATTCCAATTTTGTGAAGGTTTAGTTCCTTTTCTATGAAGGACGCTTTTCCATCACGATAGAGAACGCAAAATGGATGTTCGGCGTTGATATAATAAATAAATCCATGCTCGTTATCCACTAGCCCCATTACAACCGAGACCATCATAGAGCCATCGAAAGTTTCAAAGATACTTTGCAATTCTTGAAAGGCAAGTTTCAACCATCTTTCTGGAAATACTGATTCTTCTTTTGAAAAAATCTTTCCTCTAGAAAGAATAGACTTGAAAACTACTCCAAGAGCGAGCGCTCCCCCTGCTCCCTGGATTGATTTTCCCATTGCATCCCCGTTGACGAACGCAGTGTATTTTCTCCCTTTTAAATGAATGATCTCAGAGATACAAATATCCCCACCAATTTCATGCATTTTATTTTTGAATTCAAATTTCTTTTTTTGTCTAGTTAAGATTTTAATTTTAACCTTCTCATCTCCAGATACGTTAGACGCTAGAGGTTGAATGATTAAAGTAGTAAGAAAATAATCTCCATCTTGATGCTCTTTCAGTAGCTTGACTTCCTGCAAGGTTTCGTTTAACGCTTTCGTTCGTTCGCCAACTTTGTCCTCCAGATTTTTATTTAGATCTTCGATTTCAGTGTGAACAGATATAAACCTGTTCGCAAGCACTCCGGCAAAACCGAGTATATAGATAAAAAATGCATACTTAGAAAAAGAAAGCCCGGAATTTAAAATAAGAGAATCCAATATATCATAGATGGCTGCCATTACAAAAATACCTAAGCCGACAAATAAGCGTTTGGCGTTATTGATGTTTTCTTTAATAGCGTGATAAAAAATTCTACCCAATAAAGGAATACCGCAAGTAAGGACAGAAATTTGCCAGAGTCGGAGAATATATTCAGCTTGGTACATTTCGGGGCAAATGATTGTTAGTGGACAAAGAATATAGGAAAAATAGCTATACCATTTCGTCCATTTTCTAGGCTTATTAAAAAATAAAACATCGAGTGACTGACTTAAAAAAGAAAAGCCGGGATATAGAACAGCAAGTTCGACTCTCTGGATAATTGTTGTATCCCATGGATGTTCGAATATCGCGGATGATCTAGTATAAATATATACGCCTACAATAAGAGAAAATGCGCCATAATAAAAATTATACAACTCAATTCGTCTGCGATAAAATAAAAATAAATGATAAAGCCCGACAGTAAAGTAAACAGTGAGTAAGGCGAGAGTCACCCTGTCCTGCTCATCATATCTTACCTCTTCATAGAAACCAAAATCATAGTAACGCGTGAGATAAAAACCAGTATGATCAAACTTGGGATGACCGGAAAGTTTAACAAGGAGCTGATTATGATTAGCCCGCATAAATTCTTTAGGAACTTGATAAACAACCCCGCGCACGGTGCGATGATAAGAAACTTTCCCATCTTTAATTTCCCCTTCTTTTGCAATCAGGTTCCCATTAAGATAGATTTCAAATACTTCTCCGATTTCACCAAATCGTATACCGCCCTGCTTAGGATAATTTAGAATATCCTCAGGAATATCAAAATAAGTAATCAAGGTATAGGTTGCAAGCTGTCCTTCCTTTTGAAAAAATTTATTCATCCAGATTGGAAATGCTTCTACTTTTTTCCATTCATCCCCTGGCTTTTCTAAATTCTGAAAGGAGGGATCATAGGAATCTAAAATATACCAATCTCTAGGATTACAAGTATTTGCATCCGAGCAAGTTTTTACTAAGTCAACTCGGTCTAAAGAAAAAATCGAGATGGGCAAAAAAAGGAAAAGTGCTAAGACTCTGCAAAGTCGAAGCGTTAGTAGCAGCTTATTAGGTTTTATTCTCATCATAGTCTATATACGGGAGGCTAGAGAATATTACTATTGGAAAATTACAAGAGTAATAATATTAGATAAATAAATTCTACTGATAGTATAGCTTTCCCTATTTTTATGTCAACTGAATGAGTATTTCCAGAACCCAGTCTACCTGACGGCTAAGAAAAAAACAATTTACAATGCTAATGGGTAAAGTGAGCTATATACCATGAAGTTATCAAATAATAAAATCTTATTCACAGATCTTAGATTGAATATATTGATACTGAGTATTGGCATAATAAATTTACCGATGAAAGGGTCGGATACAGAAAAAAATACTAAGCCCGTTTAGCAAAGAGCTTGGGTTTTGAGAATGGTTTTTTATCAAGTTAGGAAAGTATCATCCTAAATAATCACGAACAATACCTTCGCCCCTTTTTACTTTTTCCCGAACCTTCTGACTAATCTTTCGATTATCTTTTCTAATGAGTTCGACTAGGGGCATAATGCGTTTAGCCTCAGAGTCTTTGTCATATTTAGAACTCCATAATACCATTTCCAAAATTAAAGGAATAAGGTCTAAGCCCTTTTCAGTGAGAGAGAAAATATCTTTTCTTCCATCAGCTTCATCTAGATCACGCTGTAAAATACCTACTGCAACAAGATGCTCCAAACGTGTTGCTAAAATATTAGTAGCAAAACCTTCTTCCGATTTTAGAAATTCCCCATACGTTCTCTTACCTCGAAAAATAATATCTCGCAGGATTAAAAGTGCCCACCTATCACCAAATGCTTCCAGTCCATAGTTCACAGGACAATGGGAGCGAAGTTTGTTTTTTTCTTTTTTCATCTTTTATTAGTATCGGTAATATTTCACTTGTAATTTGCAAGTAATATTTTAATCATGTAAAAAAACAATTTTAGGAGATGAAAATGATTGATATCATTCATAGAATAGGAATTAAAACTCCTCCAACGCAGGTCTACAAAGCTTTAACAACTTTAGAAGGTCTTGGAAATTGGTGGACAGAAGAAGTAAAGGGCGATGAGAAAATGGGAGGAAAAATTGAATTCTACTTTCGTTCCAAAGCAGGAGAGCTCATTGGTAAAATGGTAATGGAAGTAAAAGAGCTAAGTGATTCAAAAAATGTTCGATGGCAATGTGTGGAAGGTCCGGCTGAGTGGATAGGAACTGATATAACTTACGAACTTTCCGTTGCGGATAATCAGACTATTGTGCTATTCGGTCATCGAAATTGGCGAGAGGCTGTTGAGATGACTTCGCATTGTAGCATGAAGTGGGCTGTGTTTCTTTTAAGCCTTCGTGAATATTTGGAAACCGGAAAAGGAAAACCATCTCCTAATGATTTGAAAATTGATAACTGGAATTAATTTTTAGGAGAATAAAATGGAACAAAAAAGTTTTGTAACATCAATATTAGTAGATAAATCACAGGCAGAAGTATTTAGTTCAATCAACAATGTGCGCGGCTGGTGGCAGGGAGAAATTGTAGGTAATAGCGATAAGCCGGGTGATGAGTTCAGTTATCAAATGGGTGACGTTCACTTCTCTAAGCAAAAGATAGTGGAATTGATTCCAAATTTGAAAGTGGTTTGGCTAGTCACTGAAAGTAATCTAAGCTTTGCAAAGAAAAAAGACGAATGGACAAACACCAAAATTCAATTTGATATTAGTTCAGTTGGAGGCAAAACAAAACTTGCCTTCACACATCATGGCTTGGTTCCGGCTTTTGAATGTTACGGTGACTGTTCGGGAGCCTGGGGGTTATTGATTGAAAAAAGTTTATTTAGCTTTATTACTACAGGCAAAGGCGTTGATGTATTTTAAGTAAGGAAAGGAATTGAATATGATAGATATAAAACACAAATTGGCAATAAAGACTACATCTGATATAGTTTACAATGCTATTACTACTCAGCAAGGTTTAGAAAGTTGGTGGGCTAAACAAACTATTGCAAAACCACTGGTTGGCTTTGTGAATGTTTTTACTTTCGGCACAAATAGAAACGAAATACAAGTATCGGAGCTCAAACAAAATAAAAAGGTTGAATGGAAAATTATCATTTCAATTGATGAATGGGTGGACACAACTATTTCATTTGATTTGGAAGAAAAAGAGGGAAAGACTATTCTTCGTTTTGCTCATGCTGGCTGGAGAGCCGCAACTGATACTTACGCTGAGTGCAATTTTGCTTGGGGTCGTTTTATGACAAGTCTGAAGTCATATTGCGAAACAGGCACAGGAGCAGCTTCTTAATCTAGAAAATTTAATTATTGCAAACAGTACGCTCTACAGGGAAAATTTCGTATGCTTGAAAAACTACCGTCAACAATGCAAGACCTCTGGAAAAATCTTTCCGATGTGTTAAATACATTCGGTGAGATAGGAGACAGGCTTGATCCTGCAAAAATTAATTCTTTTGCGGATACACTGAATCCAAAAACAGAAGCGCTTCAAAAATCTCTCAAGGAATTCGAGCTTACTAATTTTCATAAAAAGGATACTACAGAGTATCCGCTTACTCAGGCTGCATCACAGGCATTGCAGGCACTCTCCCGTTTTGAAACTGCACGAGTTGGTCCGCATGAGATTCTAAAAGCATATCAATCCTTTCGTCCTATGCATCGGGCGGAGGAAATCTTGTATCCATTAGCCGCAGAGTATGAAGAAATAAGTAAACATTTTTTGCATCCTTCTCAAAAAGAAAATAAGGAACTACTAGAAAAATTTTATAAAATAAAAGTAAACAAGAAGAATGCGCAGAGTGAAAATTCGGAAATCGACACTGGAAATAGAGGCATAATAGAAGTAAAGAACAAGCGGGGACAGCGTGGCGGTTATACTTTATATATCCCTGAATACTATGAAGCTAACTCTAAATATCCTCTGGTAGTTGCATTGCATGGAGGCTCCGGTCACGGAGCGGATTTTTTCTGGAGTTGGCTTAGGGATGCGCGGACATTTGGTTTTATACTTGCAGCCCCCACTTCACTGGATAGAACTTGGTCGCTTCATTCCATTGCAACAGATGCAAATCGATTAAATAAAATGCTTACTGAAATTTCAACCAAATGGAATATTGATACCAAACATATTTTACTTACTGGCATTTCGGATGGGGGAACTTATACTATGCTTTTATCTATAGCGCACCAATCTCCCTTTACCCATTATGCGCCCGTTGCAGCGGCTGTGCATGTTCTCCTCAACCGTAGTACGGGAACTATTACAGCTCCCGTAAAAGACTTTCCCATTTACCAAGTGCATGGTGGTAGAGACTGGATGTTTCCAGTGGCTAGTGCCAGATTAGCCGCTTCCGCTCTAGAAAAAGCCGGAGCAAAATTAGCATATAAGGAAATTCCGGAGCTTTCTCATAATTATCCGCGGGACGAGAATGAAAATATTCTAAAATGGTTTTATCCAGAAGGGTTTGAAGGAAAAGAACAATGAACGAAAAACTAACATTAAACGACTACACAATCGGTGAAAAATTTATTACGCCAGGACGAACAATTACAGAGTCTGATATTACTTCCTTCGCTGGATTGTCCGGTGATTACCATCCGTTGCATACGGATATTACCTACGCAGAAAAGACAAAGTTCGGTGAGCGCATTGCCCACGGCATGTTAGTATTAGCCGTTGGAACTGCATTACCTTACAGGCTCGGTCCGAATTATTTTTTACCAAATTCGTTTGTCGCATTTTATGGAATGGAATCTGTGCGTTTTACTGCACCAGTAAAAATTAGTGATACAATAAGATTTGAAGGCGAGGTAACTGCGATAGACTTCAAAGATGAGAAGCGTGGCGTATTAACATGGACTGGGCGCATCCTCAATCAACGGGATGAACTTTGTTGTAGTGTGGTGATGAAGTTGTTATGTGGGAGATAAGGGTTAGCGGCTAATGTAAAGTATACCGTCAACGAATACAACGCACATTTCCGCTAACAGTCACCTTGCTGTACGGATAACCAAAACCATCTTTTTCTCCATTTTCTTCATCTTCATATATTTCAAAGAAGTAAGCTTCATCTTTGGAACGTTCGTCAGAAGTCCAGTAAGCATCTGCATTTTCTTTCCAAGATCCAATTAGATTTAATTTTAAGGCTTGTTTTAACTCTGTACTGCTCGGCAGCCTAAACCCAATACTTGCACATTTCTTTTTCGCATCATGCCAATTCATTACTCCTTGGTACGTGCTCCATTGGTTTACTTTTGATTTCGCTTTTAATTTCGGCTCTAATTTCTTTTTGTTGTTTAAGATAGGTCTAGCCGCAATACAAAATAGAATCAGTATAATCGTTATTATTCGTTTCATTCCCTTAGTTTCAATTACCCATTAGCCGTATAAGAGTTTTATTATGATAGCCATCGGTTCAAGTTAAATGGTGAGTAATTCAAAGGGATAGGTCATTTTTTTAGGAGCAATTCAGAAAAAGAGTCTTTTTCTATTAGCGTCACGCTTAGGCTATTCGATACAATTTTCGCGAGCAGATGCAAAAATCACTTCCACCCTTTCGCAAAAGGGACTACTCCTTATTAGCCGAAAACTTCAGAAAAACTAGTGGATTTGACTCCAACAAATTTCAAACCCCAATCTTCCCAGCTCCAACCAACTCCCGAAATAGAATCGCATTTTTATTTTCAATAGCGGCGATAAAAAAAATATCGGAGCCAATTAAAGTAAGAATATGGCTTATTTCAGTTACCCGCTTGCCGAAGGCAAGGTTAAAACCTTTTCGAGTTTCGTTCATGAATTTACCGAAGTCGACAGAAGGAATATAAATATCATTAGCCGTAGAAAGATTATCAGTGAGGCTAATAAGTCGTAGGTGACAGTTTTTAATTTTTAGGCTTGGATTACCGAAGCGAATTTCTTTAGTTACGACTTCAAAGGAAATAACTTGGTCTAAAACATCGATATCGAGTATGAATTCTAAAAAATTCTTAGCACAGTCATATTTCAATTCGAGTAATTCGGAGTCGCCAGTCTTTGATACTAATTCGTCTATTGTCATAAATTAAAATCCTTTTTAAACTCTTCCCAAAGTCCAGTATTTACTATTTTATCTTTCAGGAATAAATGTCCTTTACAATTTTCAATTTTAAAATTGAGATGAGGGAACTTGGATTTTTCCAGTCCAGTAATCCAATCTCCGTGATTCCATTACACTGTATCACCTTTGTCGTTTTCCCATCCATTTAATTGACCGTTCGTAGTATAAGTCTTTTTTGTATTATGCCCTAATTCTAATCTAGCCCAATTTAAAGCTTTATTTCTATCGGCAAACAAGTAATCTCGTTTAATACAACGTGACTTATTACTATATTGTGATATGATTCTGCCATTTTGCAAGTTTAATTTCTCGCAATTGTCTAAAAAAATCATTCGTATTTTTTCTAGTAGTCTGCAATATTCCTTTTGTTCAGTTGCAGTTAAAGCATCGCCAGAATCAATTTTGGATTCACAATTTCTTAGTTTTATGAATTCAGGATCAGGTTGAATTAGTTGATTAACGGCTATTACACCTACTCCGAAAGCTATCAATAAACCTACTAGCATAGCGGCTTTCCAAACTCCTGACAGTCTTGGTTGTTCTGTTAGTTGCATACTATAGTAAATATTAAAATGCTTATTTTTTGTATATATTAATTTTAAAGAAATATTCCTTTTTAATCAGCGTAACGCAACATTGCCATGATAAACTCAAGTCCATCGGTGCCCATCCTGCTTATCCGTTGTAATCTTGATGAGTCCGCTTAATCAATATCACCCGCATCTCCCTTCCTGGGACGAAATATGCACATCCTATATTTTCTCTATTTTTAAAGCCTATATCACTTTAAATAATAATATTAATTTCCTTGACAATAGTTTCCATAGAAACTATATTGGTTTTATGAAACCAAAGATTAGCAATCTAAAAAAGCATATCGGTTTTTGGATGAGACTCGTATCAAACAATGTTTCTCATTCCTTTGCAAGAAAACTAGAAAATAGTGGAGTCAGTGTTGCCGAATGGGTGGTGATGCGGGAAATGCTGGAAGGGGGAGATACAATTTCTCCGAGTGTAATTGCAGACATAACTGGGATGACTCGCGGCGCAATATCCAAACTAATAGACCGTTTACTCACGAAAAAACTAGTCGCTAGAAAAGAATCGATTGATGACCGCAGATACCAGGAACTAAGGCTTACAAGTGAAGCAAAACAATTGATTCCTAAGCTTGCGAAGTTAGCAGATGAGAACGACGAAGAATATTTTTCTGTGCTAACAAAAGACGAACGTAAGAAGCTAACAGAGATATTAATCAAAACAGCCGAATTAAACAAATTAACAAAATTCCCAGTAGAATAAAGGAAAAACAATGAATACCCAAAAAATTAAAGAAGTAATAAGTTTAACCCATGAGGGTAAGATTACTTTTCCGCAAGTTGTCGGAGCCTTATTAAATGAAGGCATTGAATCTTACCATGTAGATTATACCAGGTCGGAAAATCGCTATTACCTACCAAACGGAGAAAGTCATGTAGAAACTATCCCGCATAAATTCCCAACTCCCGCAAAAGAATTTTCAGCGGATAAAGTCAAAAGCACCATCAAAAGAATTCAAGCAGGAGAAATAGACTATAATACTTTTTCTGATGAAGTTATCCAGGCTGGCTGTGTCTACTACATCGCCTGTCTCTCCGGTAAACGAGTCATATACTTCGGTCGAGAAGGTGATATGCATATTGAATATTTTCCGAAGGGGAAGTGATAATGAAAATTTACTGAAAGATAATTTTAAAAGAAGGTTAGTTTACTTCTAAATGACTTATTTTAATTGATTGAATAAAATGTAAAAGGCTTTTATCGCTTGGAATGAGTGAAGTAATGATATTTGCTCCTTCTTCTTCATAAAAATATTTTACAAGAGAAGAGGTATCAAAAAATAAATTCAAAATCTATCCCCTCTAGATTGTATTATATCTTTAGAGAGACTTCCACGAATAGACTTCAATGCAGTTCTAACCTTAAGATGTGCATCTGGTGCTGGCGATATATTATTCACCCGTTTAGAATTTAGCAGACTCACAATCAATTCATAAATTAAATGCAATTGAACAGGATTTACTTGCTCTATCCCTTCCACAATCTTTGCCTTCAGTGTCATTTTAAATTCCTTGGTTTTACTAAAACGGATTATTATAAAATATCAATTCTTTTTTTGGGGTGTAATGCTAGTGCATATTTCAAATTTATATTTATAAATCACGTGAGGAGTAAAAATAATTATTATAAAGAAAAAAATCTTTTACTCTTTATTTTTTTTCAACGACTGTTTAATTAAACTTAAGATATAGTCGATGTCATCGAGGTCAGAAAGTCTAATTTCATAAGACCCATTTCCCCAATGACCTACGTTTGAAACGTCTCTTGCTAATTTTTTGGGGTCTTGTAAGTCTCCACTTTTTAAGTTCAAATAAATCTTTAATCCTTTCCCTTGCACAACTATATCACAAAAAATATTGTTATCCACTTTGAAGCCAATGGTTTGTTTTTTGGGTTGAACAGAAATATTGTCGCCCATATTAATAAGCCGTTCTTTAACTTGCTCATAAAATTCTCTTATTTCAAACTCAATTTCTTGTAAATGATCTTGTTCGGTAAAAACTTTTACTTCTTTGCTGACACTCTTAACAGTCTCATCAGTTCTAGAGATGGTTTTTATACTTTCTTTTGCTGATGTTTTTTGTATTTGCTCGAATGAAATTGTATTATTCTCAAATTGCTTAATTTCCCATAGCTCAATTGGTAAATCTTTAAAATTTATAGCTTCTCTTTGGTAATTAGTAAAGGCAGGTGATATGAAAATTACCTTTGATTGTGTCCAGTCAACATCATTTCTCTTGAGAGTTGCGTTCTGGCTTTCATTGTATTCTAATATGAAGTCCGCTTTGTTATTCAACATCAATGACAGATACGCATATCCTTGGTCAATCACACTAAATGTTTTGTCTCTTTTGTATTCAATGATAATGAATGACTTATTCTCTTTATCAAATGCCAGGGTATCAATACGAAAATTATTAAGCGAGAACTCAGATTTAATAAACTCAAGACGAAGTAATACTTTCAGATTTACCTCTGTTAGCCGTTGAATCTCCTTTTCATATTTAAAAGGGATTTCCTTTACGTAATCAATTTTTTGACCTATTTTATAAATTGCCATAAATTACTTTTCCCTCTTCAAATAATTTTCCAATATATTTTTACACTCACCCTCTTTTTGTCCAAAGGTTTTTTATCGAAGTAATATTTTTACAAATATTATCAACAGTAAATTTTCATTTGCTGTGATTCAAAAAAATTAAATTGTAGATACTTTCTTAAAAATAAGCCTCCTTGTACTAGGGTCACGTTCGATACAATTTTCGCGGACAACTGCAAAATTCACTTCCACCCTTTCGCTTGACGCTCACCTTCAGCCAAGCTATGACCAACTTTTCCTTTATCGTATTTTTATCCGTGTCCATCCGTGCGCTGTGGTGAGCCTGTCGAACCATTCATCGGTGGTAATCTTGAAAATACGCCTAATCAATATCACCCGCACCTCCCTTTCTCGGACGAAACTTATCCACCAAGTCATCAAACATGACCTTGAGTGCCTCGCCACCATCGACAGTAATAGTAGAGCCAGTAATCATTTCAGCAGCAGGGCTTGCGAGAAATAAAACAGGACCGACTACATCTTCGGGACCTGGAAATTTTCCAAGGGGGACTTTGCTTTTAATTGAATCAATGATTTCCTCATTCAACCAGAGTCTTTGAAAACTACCTTTTGTGAATACAGGACCGGGGCTAACGTCGTTTATGCGAATTCCATATTTTCCCCATTCGCTTCCGAGAGTTTTACCTAGATTGATAATCCCAGCTTTTGCGGCTCCTGAGGGAGCCATGTAAGGAGAGCCAGTCCAGCCGGTGGTAGAAGCGATATTGATTATATTTCCAGCAAACTTCGCCTTGATCCATTTCTTTGCGACTTCGCGGGTAACATAGTATGTACCGCTTAGGACTGTGTCGATGATTGCTTTCCACCTTACGGGAGTCAGATTTTCTGTGGGACGAAGTGTATTAGCCCCTGCGTTATTGATTAATATATCAATTTTTCCCTTGAGCGCAAAAGAGGCATTAACCATTCCGCGCACTTCTTCCGGTTTGGAAATATCACAAGTAAAATACGAAATTTCTTTTCCGAGTTCTTCCTTAAATGCCTTTTGGGTTTGGATTAATTTTTCTTCGTCTCTAGAACTGATGATTACATCTGCGCCTAGTTTCAAAAAAGCTTCTGTTAAATGCTTTCCGATTCCAGAACCACCACCAGTGATTAACACCGTTTTGCCTTTAAATAAATCTTCTTTGTAAACGGAAAGCGGATTAAACTTATTTTCTTTCATAAAAACCTCCTATAGGATTACGCAAAAAGAAAAGTTTCTCACAGAGCACACTGAGGATACAGAGAAAACTCAATAATGAGAGTGCTTAGAGATTTATCGCATGTGCCAATGCTTTCCCTCCGTGAACTCTGTGCTCTCTGTGAGAGAATCATTTGTTTATCCCTTAATTCTTTTCGCTTCCGAGTGTGCGATGATTTGTTTCTGTATTTCAGAAGTTCCACCACCGATTTCCGCAATTTTAATATCACGATAGAGTCTTGCGACTTTGTATTCTTCCATATACCCGGCTCCTCCGTGCAATTGGACTGCGAGATTGCAAACTTCTCTTGCGAGTGTAGAGGCTAATAGCTTTAAGGTGGCAGTCTTTGCGGTTAAGTCAACAGGATAACCGTTATGCGAATGCTTGGTTCCATCTTCTTTTTTTTCGGAGTATTTGTCCATCATCCATGCGGTTTCATAAAGTACATTACGCGAAGCTTCATATTTCACAAGCATATCAGCAAGCATAAAGGCAACCGATTGGTGCTTGTAAATCGGTCTTCCAAATGTTTTGCGCGATCTGGAAAATCTTCTAGACTCAGAGAGGCAAGCAGCCATTACCCCAACAGAGTATGCACCAAGAGAAAGTCTCTCACGGTTAAATGCGTCCATGATGATATTAAATCCTCTTCCTACTCTACCAAGAATGTTAGCAGGAGAAATTTCTACATCCGAAAAGAATATTTCACCAGTAGGGGAACCTTTCAGCCCCATCTTCTTCATTGGCTTACCCTGCGTAACCCCTTTTAGCTTCATGTCTACGATAAAGCAAGTTAGACCTAAATCTTTTCCATCTTCAGCGAAATAATTTGCAAGCACCAGGGAATAATCACAAATAGGCGCGTTTGTAATATAAGTCTTTTGTCCGTTTAAGGTTAGTTTGCCGTTCTTGGTTTGAACTTTTGTTTTCATTGCCCCGACATCTGATCCAGCATCTGGCTCTGTAACTCCAAGACTTCCAATTTTATTTCCGGCGATAATGTCTGGAAGGTATTTCTTCTTTTGCTCAATTGTTCCAAATTCTTTTATAGGAAGACCGAATAATCCAGCCGATGCTCCAACAGAAAAAAAAGTAGACCCACAAGTCTCAGCAAGAATCTCCTGTGCAATCATGGCTTGCGAGTAACTGGCATTACTCCCACCGTATTCTTCTTCATGGAGTAAGCCTGTAAACCCTGCGTCCGCTAATTTTCTAAACTGCGCTCTAGGGATTTCTCCTTGCTCTTCATAGTCTACTGAATTAGGTTCAATTTCTTTCTTGCAGAAATTTCGAAAGCTTTCTGCAAAAGCTTTTTCTTCTTCGTTAAATTCAAAGTTCATCTTTTACCTCAAGTATTAGCCGCAATAATCGAGCGCATAACTTCACTTGTCCCCGCTCCAATTGTTCCAAGCCTTGTGTCTCGGTAGGCGCGCTCAATCGGAAACTCGTGAATAAATGCATATCCCCCAAAGATTTGCCCCATGTCATAAGCCACTTCATTTGATGCTTCCGTTGCATAAACCTTTGCAATCGAAGATTCAATTGGAGCAGGTAATCCTTGATCCTTCTTGACGGCACTCTTGTAAATTAAAAGTCTAGCTGCGTCTAATTTCATTCTGCTTCTAGCAATTTTATCTTGGATTGCTTGAAACTTAATCAATGGCTCGCCAAATTGCTTTCTTTGCTTTGCGTAAAGAACTCCGCTATCGATCATGTTTTGCATAGAGCCAATGCTTGCAGCGACTAATACCGTTCTTTCCCACTCAAGAGTTGCTCTTCCAATTCGCACGAATCCAGAATTTTCTTTTTCGAGTCGATTCTCTTCTGGAACTTCCATATCTTCAAAGATGAGTTCGCTCGTGAGACTTGTGCGCATTCCCATCTTGTTTAATTTCTTTCCAACTTTGAAACCTTTGTATCCTTTCTCTACGATGAATACAGAAATTCCCATTGCCCCTTTGGATTTGTCCGTAACCGCCATTACTATAAATACGTCCCCGATTGGTCCATTTGTAATAAACATCTTAGTTCCGTTTAATACGTATTTGTCGCCTTTCTTGACTGCGCGTGTCTCCATACTACCCGCCGCATCAGAGCCAGAGCCAGGCTCTGTTAATCCAAGTCCTGATATATATTCTCCCGTTGCAAGTTTCGGCAGATACTTCCTCTTTTGCGCTTCGGTTCCACAAAATACGATAGGCATTGTCCCAATGATTGCATGTGCTCCAAGTGCGAGTGTAAGACCGCCATCGCACGAGCCTTCTGCAAACGCTTCATGCGCCACAGTAGTCATGAGGCAACTAGCACCTTGCCCCCCGTATTCTTCTGGAATGGATAATCCGAGTAAGCCCATCTCACCCATTTTCTTCCATAGACTTGGATCCCATATTCCATGCAGGTCTCTTTCTTCCGCACTTGGGAGTATAACGCTTTTTACGAAGGACTTTACGTTTGCTTTAAATTCTAAAATTTCTTCTGGTAGCGCAAAATTCATATTATCTTTAAATCCTTTTTGGGAGGAAGAACAATACAGCTTCCCTTACTTACAGTATCTCCTTTTTGATTTCGCCAGATGAGAGCCATTTCAATTGCTTTCATGCGCTCAATCTTTTTTGTTACCATAGCTGTTATCGTGATAGTATCCCCAAAGTAAACAGGAGCTCTAAATTTTTGAGTAATCTCAAGCGCCACAGTTCCAAGTCCCGGCAATTTCATCCCGAGTATATTTGCCACAAGAGACGCAGCAAGTCCACCATGAGCAATTCGTTTCCCGAATTCAGTAGTCCTTGCATATTCTTCATCTACATGCAGTGGATTAAAGTCTCCGCTAATTCCAGCAAATAGATAGACATCCGTCTCTGTAATCGTCTTCGCAAAAGATGC
>JANYCR010000429.1 GCA_025360185.1 Leptospiraceae bacterium
AATGCAAAAATCGATGATACAGTAGTTGTTTTTTTTTCGGGTCATGGGATATCCATTGATGGAAAGTTTTATTATATACCGCATAACGTTGCAGATATTGATGCAAATTCCGAGGCAGAGTATAATCAGAAGTATCCCGCGTGGGAAAGGACAGTAAAACAGAATTCGATTTCAAGCGATGAAATTACAAATGTAATGACCCGGATTAAATCGAGCAATAAAATGCTCATCATGGATTCATGTCAATCAGGTGGAAATTGGATGTCGAAAATGTCGGAGTCTAGAAGACAACAAAAGCTAGAGGAACAAAGATCTGATATTACAAAAAAATCAAATACAATGGGAATAGCAATGATCTCTGCTGCACAGCAAGAAGATTCTGCATTCGAAAATAAAAAACTAGGTCATGGATTTTTAGCTTATGGTCTACTCGAAGCAATGAAAGAAGAGAGAGATAAAGGAAAGATTACTGCATTTTCAATCATAGTCCAGACTTCCAAAAAAGTTTTAGAAATTTCTAAACAATTCAAGAAAAAGCAAGTTACCTTTGTTTCCCTTTTTGGTGTAGATTTTGCTCTCAGTGATTGAAATTAATAAAGCTATTGACATATTCTGAATAACCGTAAAAGGATTATGAATATTCTTTTACGAGGTTATTCATGTCGCACTTAATCTTTTTCTTTGTTTTCTTTTTTTCTCAAACTTTTCTCTTCTCGCAAGTTTCCGAAAAGCCTGGCGATCTAATTGTTGTTCCGCAGACTGGACATACGTTTAATATTGTAGCTATTTCCAATTCTGCGGATAACAGGTATTTTCTTACATCTGATACAGATGACGGAACAACAAAGCTCTGGTCAATAGATGGAAGACTGATTCGAACCTTACGGGTGGCAGGAAGACAACCATCTGGTTCTACTATTTCTCCTGATGGCAACTTCGCAATCATAGAGCACAATCAAGAAAATGTTCTTTTTGATACAAAAGGAAATCTAATTAAAAGAATAGAGGCTAACACTGGTGTTGCCGCTTTTACAAAAGATAGCAAATTTCTTATTATGAATGCGGAAAATGAGTCAGGACAACTGCTAAAAATGTATGATACAAAAGGAAAATTAATAAGAAGTTTTTCTGGAAACCTGGGACAAATTCAATCGATAGATTTTTCGAGTGACGGCAAATCATTTGTAACCGGTGGATTTGACAATGGCAAATTAGGATTTTGGAATCTAAATGGAGCGTTGACTAAGACTGTTGATGCTCATTCCGGTGATATTCATCTTGTTCGATTTTCTCCCGATGGCTCTCATTTTATAACTTCAAGTTATACTGATAATAAAACCAAACTCTGGACTGCTGACGGCGTATTTAAGAAAGAAATTAGTAGCGGGACTGGAATGAGAGATTTAGATTTTTCTCCTGATGGAAAAACATTTGTCACAATTTTTCAAGATGGCTCTTCTGCTCTGATTATGGATTTGAACGGAAAAAAAATCAAGCAATTAGAAAACACAAAGGGTTCAAGCCATGTAGCTCTCTCATCTGACGGAAAAATAATATTAGCCACTGTTAGCGAAGGAAATATTCTAATGTTTGACGGACAGGGAAATTACTTACGAAAAGCCTTGAAGGGTGCAAATTGGATTAATGATTTTAGTTATTATGGGAAAAACGCAATCGTAAACGGAAAACAAGTTTGGGATTTAGAAAGTGGGGCAATTGATAATTTACCGCCAATGGGTGAAGATATCATTATAGGAAAGGGAAATCTCACTGCGGATAATAAATATATACTTTCAGTTCAGGATGGTGGAGATGGCGTATTTGTTTTTGACGCAATGACTAAGAAAAAAATAAATAAAATTTCCATTCCAAATTTTCGTTCTATTTCAACAAATAACCAAATTTTTAGTCTCGAAGCAAAAGAGTCCGAATTACAATTAAGTCTTTATAATATCGAAGGAAATTTAATTCAGAAATTGAAAGAACCAAATGTTACTGGAGCAGATTTCTCTCCTGATAGAAATTACATTGCTACGTTTGGTAATAAGACATTAAAACTAAAAGACACTAAGGGTAAGGAAATTTTTTCCATTTCAACAAAAGAAGAATCTACAAGTTTAAATTTTTCAACAGGTGGAAAATATATTTTACTCCATGCTCCGAGCGGAGTTCAAGCATACAATCTTTCTGGCAAATTGGAATTTACCCTAAACCATAATGGTGCTTACTATACTGTCAGCACTTCGGATGATATATTTTTTCTAACAGGTAGCACCGAGGAAGCGGTTAAACTCTGGGATGATAAAGGAAGAAATCTAAAGAATTTTCCAGGGCATCCAAATGGTCCAAAAGGATTTGATTTTACTAAAGATGGGAAGTTTGTGATTACGATTTCGTATGAAGGAATTCTTAGATTCTTTAATATCACAAACGGTGTATTAGTTGCACAAGTGATTTTTACAGATTACGGAGTTGTTGTCACTTCTCCCGATGGACGTTTTGATTATAGTGATAGTAGAGCCATTCAATATATCAGCTATCGTAAAGGCGGAACAAATGAAATGGTTTCGCTAGATCAAGTATTTCAAAGCTATTATACACCGGATCTTCTCAAAAAAATTATGAGTGGGAATATATCTAAACCCACA
>JANYCR010000449.1 GCA_025360185.1 Leptospiraceae bacterium
TATAAGGATAACAAACAATGAAACGCAAATCAAAAAACGGTACTCTTTACTCCGAAAAAACAATCGTCTCCGACCTGATCTTACTACCAGGTTCTTCTAATCTTAAATTCTTCAAAGAAAACAAAGATGGAGAAAATCGTAATTACACAGGCTCTACAAATCCTATCGAGTCAAAACTCGGTGGTGCTTTCACAAGCTTTTACGCAATGTTCTTCGCACCTGGATATAAGAATCTTGTAATCAAACCATCGACCTACAACATCCTTGAAGCATATTCAATTATCCGCAATGCGGGAATGGTTGTTTTAAAAAGAGCAGAAACGATCGTTCACGAGTGCATGCTTTCAGACATTCTTCCGGAAGCTCCTATTCTCTTTCTTCCTGAAGACTCCGCACCCGTTGCAACTCCAACCGTAACAGGATTTAGACCTCCTATCTCTGCAGCACTTCCAAATCCTCAAGGCTTATCAGTATTAGGCTCTAACCAATTATTTCAAGTTTTCCCCGAAACTCTTAATTTCAGACAAGGTGAAAAATTGGATATAGATGTTTCCTTCCTAAATAACATCGTTGTTCCTGCAGAATTGACCGGAGGATACATTTTCAGAATGGGTCTTAAAACATCCGTATTCGCTGAAAAAGGAAAACCAGCCGCTAAATAACAGCGGCTAAAGGATAACTACATGCCGGAAAGAGTTCATTACGATCAAATCTTAAGCGGACAAAATAGCGCAGACATCCCCGTGGGAAACAACGGAGAAGTCATCGCTATTGTAATTCCAAACGATAGAAGTAGAAACCTAACAGTTAAAGCTCTTGTTTTACGTTATGCGCCAGGTCTTGAAACTTGCACTGTAGAACTTTTCTATAACCAAGACAATGCGTTCATCGTTGGCAAAAATCAATTAACCGCTCTAGGTAATTCTAATGTGGCAGCCGTTCCAAGAGATGAATTGCCTGTAAATATTCCTTTTGATAACAATTCAAAAATCGTCCTTAAAATAAATCCTAACGGATTACTAATTAAAAAGGGAGATATTTCTCTTACCCTTTTGGCAACAGATGAAAAATTCAAATGAAAATTATTTCTCAAAAACTAATCTTTCAAGCAGAGAGGATAACAAACCCTCCCTCTGACTTTATCCTTGGTAATTCAAGATACCTGTGCTCTGATGCAACTGCAACCGAACACGGGAAAGGTTTGTTTAACCTTCCTGTCATTCCAACAGATAATCGAAAATCTAAAATCACTCACATCTTTTCGTCTATTAGTACTAACACTTCCGAAATCAGTAAACAAGTTTCTCCTAACGTTGAAATAGGAATCTTTTCACTATCTGAAAATAATCTCTCCATGTTCGACTGCTTTTCAGAAACTGAAATAAACGATTGCGATCTCAGAATCAACGGGAATAAACTCAATTCCAGTAATTTAATTTCTGAATCTTTACACGAATCAAATTATTCAAAAACACCAGACAATATTATTTCTTTCGATGCGGTTAATAACCCGTCAGCCTCTAATAATAACGAACTTTTATTTTTTCCTTATAGGCTTACAAATAATAAAGCCTCTATCATAAATAAATTAACTCATATTTATTCTCTCGCCTACGATTCAAATACTCAAATCAACGCAAACATTGATATTCCATCACAAACAAAATTTATAGTCTTGCTTCCTTTTGTTTCAATTCCTATACCCCCCTCTCGCTTTCGCGTTAGCGTAGGAAAAATTTCTGTTTCAATTCTTATGAACATGATAATAGAGGAACAATAATCAATGGCTGAATTATTAGATACAACATGGATAGGAAATTTTGAATCAGCGGATATAGTAAATGCTACCGGCTGGAGTATAATCCGACATCCTGAATACGGTGCTTGTTTAATAAATCTTAGTCTCGACGAAGAAGGTATTGAAAGCTTACTTCCAATACTCGACCTCGCGCAAAATCCTGTTTATCCGTTCGCATTACTAAACAAAAACGGACAAATAGATTTAAAATATTTTCCTTCTTTCGTTATCGGCAAATCATACGAAGCCCCAACCGTTCAAGAAATGCTAAACTTGATAAATCCAGAAACTGGATTACCACCAGACAGACAATCTATCTGCGTCACCGGAAACTTACAAGAAGCTGTCAGTTATATTTTAGCGGGAACTGATCCACACAATCTAAATAGTTGGAAAGAACTTAGAGCAAAAAATATTCTATGGGGAGATATAAACCAAAATCCTATTCAATTCCCTTTATCAAAAAATGATTGGAATACTATTTTCCTTCACGACCATAACGGGAAATACGCGAAATTAGACGCTAATGGACATCTTGAGGCTAGCGTAATTACAAAATTCACACTAGGTTCAAGATTTCGCGCTAACTCAGCAGGTCAAATGATTTCGCTATCAGCCTCTCCAGGAGATATTTGCACTAGATTAGACTTTAACCCTAGGCAGTCTTACATATGCTTTGGTGATCCTTCTAAATTAGATTCTTGGATCTATTTAGAACCGCCAGAAACTGGCGTTGAATCTATTAACGGACAAACAGGCAATGCATTCCTTACGGCTGAAGATATTGAAGCGGCTCCTATTGACCATACGCATGAACCTCCCGTTACAATCAAAGAGGTAAACGGAAACAATGTAAAATTCAAATACGAATCTGAAACCGGAGACTTTGGCTTATATGTAAACAATTCGTTAGTAGCCGCTTTACAATTCGGAGCAATTCATACACAAGCAGGAGAGTTTTGTAAAATTGTGAAAGAAGGAAATCTTCTGTATTGGATTAATCCGGAGACTAATGAAAAACTCCCTTTCGCATAACCCCTGCCTCTAAACCAGGGGCAGGGGTTAAAGACCATTGGGAGGGAGCGGCAAGTTACGGTAATTCGCACGGCAATCAATGGTATGAATTCAATAGAACCGAAGATGAAGGAAGCAATAACATAGTTTATGCTTATGATATATATGGCGGAAGAGTTTTTGACGGTCAAAATATCCCAGATATAGGCGAGGATTATTTTTACAATGGTCATACATGGGAAATCGCCGAAGTCACAGAATATAATAAATTTTCTATCCCAGTTCCCTTTATAGGAACTATCGAAGCATTCGATTATAAATTCACTCTCAAAAGAGAAGTTCATAATCCTCTATTCTTTGATTACTGGAATGTTTATACTTATTCTTTTTTGACTTGGAATTTTATACGAGAGGAAAGGCGATTAGCCGCTTAGGAGTTTTATTATGTGGAAAAAAATAAATACTGATCTATACAGAACAGACACCGGCCAAGCAATGTTAGTCAAACCCGATAAAGAAGGAAAACTAATCCCTTACTTTATCGACGATTCAAACCCAGAGATTGAAATTCCTATCATTGATTTATTTGAAAATCCTTTCTATAAATATACAAATTCATGGAAAGAATTGAAAGCTCTCTTAGATACTCTAAAAATAGATCTATCTTTTCTTTATCAAAATAGTAGCGCATTATTCATAGAAGTCGTTGCAGCTTCTTACATACCAGTTTTCTTTCCGGTGAACCTTTCCGGTTTCGTTTCCGATTCTTCCAAAATTCAAAAAGTTGGACGCTGTCATGGTATCGCTAACGCAAACACTTTATTAGGCACTACATGCAGAATTCAAAGCACTGGAACAATTCAAAATCCTGTTTGGAATTTTACTCCAAATGAAAATGTTTTTTTAAGCGGATATAATTTAGTTCACTCATTACCCGTTACAGGATTCGTTCAAAAAATAGGAACGGCTAAGAACAATAACACGCTCGTATTAAACATAAACGAGCCAATCACATTGTAGCGATCATTTTTAAATTTTTAAATAGGAGAAATTAAAATGTCACAAATTCTTAAAAAACCTTTAGTATTGGGCGATGATGGTTTGCCTCGTCAAATCCGCGCTAACGAAATACTTGACGCTTCCGTAAAAGAAGTCGATCAAGTAGCTCTCGTCAACGGGGAGGCAAGTACGGTTAACATTGGTCAGCCTGTGTATGTTTCTGGAAACAATACAACCAAGCTTGCAAAAGCCGATGGCGTTACTACAAAAAACGCTCTAGGCATTGTGAGTGAACAAGCTATCATTAACGGAGCTTCTGGCAACATTCAAACCGATGGTCAAATTGTTGCTACTAAGCTTCAATGGGATTCTGTTCTAGGTTTGACAGCTGACCCAGTTGGTAATCCAAACGGAACCGGATTAACGGCAGGTGCTATGTATTACCTTTCCGAAACGGTGGCAGGTCAATTAAAATCTACTCCACCAGCATCGGGATGGATTCAAAGAATCGGAATCGCTGTAAGCGATACCGTTCTCGACCTCTCCATTTCAGAACCTATCGGACTAAATTAAAGTTCGATGACGAACAAGGAAACTTTGTATGCTTGATGTAGATTCTTTCTTTATTCTCAAATTCGTTGCAGGGCTAATAAGCTCTAGCCCCGTTATAGTTAAAGTCTATGTCATGTTACAAAGCTTTCGTGTTTATGGTCTATGGAATCTATTTCGAAATAAAGAAAAAGTATTCACTCACGAAATATTTAGAAAACTCGACCACCTATATACTAACGAAGAATTGTTTAATAAAATCCCAGACCATGCTAGGAAAGAAATCTTTAAAGATGTTTTCAAAGCAAAAATTTCCAGTATCCTTGATATACTTCTTTATTTTCGATCTAATATTTATTCTGAAGATTCTCTTATTAAATTTTTAAGCCATCACAGGCATTTGGACAATATACAATTAATGAATCTTTTTATTAGGTTGTATAATGGTCATCGAGATAAATTACATAAACAAATTATTCGCAAGCTTCGCTTTAATCAATTAGATAAAGAAAAAGCTGTTTACATTGCACAAAAATTCTATGAATTTACAGCGCAAATTTCTTTCGTTCTTCGTCAGCGGATAACACAATTATCCTACAGAAAAAATATGCTCTTTTGCGTTCTAGATATTCTAGACGCACTCAAGATTCATATTGAAGCCGAAGAAGTTTTCTTGACAGATCAATTTATATCTCTCAATGGTAAACTAAATGATGTCACGTATAAAGGGTATGAATCCCACCACATGACAAACCACAAAATAAAAGCTATAGAAATAAAAACTCCTCTAGAGGTTATAATATGAAAGTCCCTTACACTTTACCCACTCGTTTTTTTATAACACTAGTTGGTGCTTATTTACGCCCACCAAATAGTACAATTAATCCTAATAAACTACAAGCATTTAAAAACTATTTTTTTGATTCTTCAAAAGAACAAACATCTTTTGAAGTCGACCAGGATTCTGTATTCGTTGAGTATGATATGGATGCAGTTGGAAACTTTACAAGCGATCCGATATATACTTCAACTGACAAAAAAATAGACCTGTTCACCAACTATTACTTGGCTTCAAACCCAACTTTAAATATAAAGGATTTACGATCTTACATAATACCAGACAGTTCAGACTTGAGAAGTTATTTAAACAGTCTTCCTAAACCTAATACTCCTATTCCTTACACTCCAAATAATTCAACGGAATATATTAAGGCAATTCCAAACGATCATTTGCCATATTACGCCGCAGGTGCTGCACTCGTTTTATACTTACTCTTTTCAAAATCTAAAAAGAAAAAAAGGAAGAATTAATATGTTAGATACAAAGTATACAGGCGTTATCCGCCACGCAATCGAATTCTACGGAACTAAACCAGTTATACCCGCAGCATTAAAATCTTTCAGAGGATTTATTTACAATGTGGACAAAGGAAGAATTTCTTTCGTAGTAGCAGGGGGGACTGGATTTACAAATCCTACAAAAATTTATTCCACAGATCCAGATATTCAGAAATTCAATTCCATTTTCTCTGCGGCTAATAAAAATATAAATTGGAAATTTGTTAGAAGTTATGACTTCGCTGATTCTGTTAATCCAGCACCGTCACAAAATTATACACCAGTCGCGCCTCCACCAAATCCTAATATTCCAATTGTCCCAATTAACAAAAAAGAAGATCAAATAATAGTACAGGAAGAAAGTTCTATACTTCCTTTTGTAGCGGCTGCAGCAATTTTGCTTGTTTACATTAAATCTCAAAAGAAAAAAAGGAAAAAATAATGGAACTTAAATCACTCGTACTTTATTCAGGTCAACGAAGCCAGATTAAAAAAACAGATAGTCTTTTTTCTCCTATCGAAAAATTTCTAAACGGTTCCTCTAATCGTTATTATTCTTCCCCTTGTAATGGCTCGGCAATTTCAACCGCAGCAATAGCGGCAAATACGCTTTATGCTATGCCTTTCATCGCGGAAAAAGAAATCTCAATTAATTCCATTGCAATGAAAGTCACAACTTTAGGAGGCGCTTCGAATATTCGATTTGGTATTTACTCAAGTCTTAACCTCTATCCTAATTCTTTAATCGTTGATAGTGGATCTATTCCAGGAACAACAATCGGAATTAAAAGCACAGTGGTAAATCTTACTTTACCGCAAGGAATTTATTGGCTTGTTTGCGTTTGTAGCGCAACCGCGCCCGTTGTCAGTGGTTTTACCGCAGCCGGATTAAATTCAATTATGGGATTAGATAACACCCTAGCAGCTTTAGGGCTTGGCTACGGTGTAGCGTTTACATTTGCTGCACTTCCAGCTTCCTTTCCTGCAGGTGCAAGCATTAGAACTGCAATTCCTTTCCCGTTAATCGCAGTTCATATTCAATAAATGTCTGATTTTCTTAATTCTCGCTGCCCTTTCGGATCATTTGGGGTCGACTGGAATATTAGACATTGTGCAGACTTCTCAGGAGTAACGGGTAAAATCGTTATTCCTGATTCACTAATTGAGTTTCGTGAATTTGGGTGGAATGAAAAGAAAAAAAGAATCTCTTTTCTCACTGCAACCAACTCAGGCTGCAGAAAAGAATTTCAAAGCGTTGTCTTTTCAATGGACAAATACCAGATTGATAAATGGAATCAAATCTTTATTGAAGCCAATCCTCATCTTAAATACGATACGCCTTCTAGTCCTGGAGGAGTTAAATTCTACGACTTCGCAGACAGAGACTCAGACGATAAAAACGGTTTTACCTTTTGGAACAAATCAAAAGAAACCCTAGCCGACATTGGAAACGCTTTACCAGAAACCGTTAAAAGTTTATTCTGGATTGCGCTCATTGGTGGCGGATTCTATCTACTTTCAGATAATTCTAAAAAACATTCTAAATCCTAAAACCTCCTATCTTAAACCATCTTGCACCTATCTTTCACAATCATTGCACAAGCTAATAGTCAGTTTACACAATCCTTGCACGGGCTAATAGCTAATTTGCACAATCATTGCACAGGCTAACAGTCAATTTTCACAATCCTTGCACAAAAATTTAATTTTTTTCATTCATTTCAATCTGTAATTCATTGTTTTTCTTGTAATATTTTTATAGCACAATATAAATTGTTTAATCAAATGCGAATAAAAAAAACAAAAAATAAATTGCTCATTGAAATTAGTGGTGAACCAATCGAAGCAATCACTAATTTTTTTAAATCTTTTAGTAAATCTATTGAAGAACCAAAAAAAATTTCAGAAATTTCTAAAACTGTTTTTGAAGGCTATCAATACAACGACAAAGATTCTCTTTCTCGCGCAATTATTTCTTCTTATTCAAAAAAATTTCCAGAGTTGTCACGCAAATTCATTTCACTTGTCGAATCAAAAACAATGAATAAAGAAGTTGCATTAATGATAAATTCTATTTCACCACTTTGGTATAAAACAGTTATGGAGCATTTTAAATATGGCAAATCAAGTTAGAACTTATGCGTTCGTTGAACGATGCAAAGAGATCCACAAAGAAGGACTTACGATGAGTAAGATTGCAGAAATATTAGCAAAAGAATTTAAACGACCAACGCTATCCAGGCGAACAGTTTTCAATGCTATTCATTTTGGGATCCACTCAGTATGAGAACAGATTTATCTATCGTTAAAAAAAATCTTTCTGACTTACGGACAGATTCTCACCAAGATTCTAAATTCAAAATAGAATTTAAAAAAGCAGATGGAAGTCTTCACAGTGTAAACAACTTAAATATTCCAAAATGGCTACCAGAAGGCGAATACGCATTAACTGCTTATTGTCTAGATGGAGAAGAACCCGTTATCATTCTAGAAAATGATATTCTAATCGAATCTAAAAAAGAAGTCGAAACCCCCGTAATTCAAAATACAAAAAACAACGACCCCCCTGATGATTTTGTTTTAAAACTTCGTAAACAAGATCAAGAATCATGGGAACGCGAACGCAACTTAATCAATAAATATTGGGAAACAGAAGTTGCTAGAATTCGCGGAGAACATAACGCAGAAAAAAAAGCTCTTGTTGATAAACATGAATTCGAAATGAATCTTATCAAAAACAACGGGGATACTTTAGAAAAAGAACGCGATAAAATCCGTGAGAGTCTTGCAAAAGAATTACGAATAGAAAAAAAATACGACAACTCTGTTAAGAAAAGAGGTTTTGGAGAAAGACTTCTCGACATGGTAGACTCTAATCCCGATCTGCTTATCGCTGTCTTAGATAAATTCAAAATGGTAGACCCTGAGACCGTTAACGCTCTTAAAGAAATGAACGCAGCCACTGGAGCAAAATAATGAATATAGAAGAAAGAATGCGAGCTCTTGAAAATAGACAAAATGTTCTAGAGCACATAATCAAAGTTATTTTCTCACTCTTTAAAAACAAAATAGACAAAGCAGTTTATATCCAAATCGAAAGTGCTCTCCTTACTCTTACTGATTTCAAAAAAATAGTTCCAAAGGAATTAGAACATGACCATCATTGAAAAAATTCTTTCAATCGCTTTCTTCTTTAGCCTAATCGCAAACTGTTTCTTTTTTTACTACTGGAGAAAAGAATATTTGCGAAATGAACCGTTAACCGCTAAAGTCTATGATTTTTTTCGATGGGTTGCCGTTATCCTCATTTTTTTAATTCCTGCGTCAGAAGCTTTTCTTAAAAAAGCAGGAATTGAAATCGTTCTTATCTCTGATAACACAATGCAAATATTCAAACAAACATTGATATTCTTTGTATTGCCTCATATGCTTTATTCAATCAAAGATTTTATTCCAGAAGCAACAGAATTCTTACGTGCTCTAAAAGATAATAGTTCGACGACGAACTTAACAAACATTGGTTACTCTACTCAAAACAATCCATCTCCTCCCGTCTCTGTCAATCCCCCCTCGACAGAGACGGTTTTTTTTAACCCTGATCCAACTCAATACCATTAAGACCTATTAAAATGCCAATCACAGACTTTCAATCAATCCCTCATAAAATAATATCCCCACTCATTACACCGGATACACAAAGAGACGCAGTTAAACTAAATGTAGATGGTGGGAAAACAATTCCAGAAAATCACAACCATTGCAAGAATACTTCTTCTACTATGATGTGTAACTGGTTAGGTCAAAATTTCGAATCTCTTTCAACTCTTGGAAAAATGGGAGAGTATGCGTATAATAACAATTTGCTTCCTTTCATGCAGCCAAATGAAAAAATTCAAGACTGGCCACCTCATGTAAAATTTATCAATCAAATGCTCATAAACGGGAAAGTCCCACTTAAAGCAAACTTTGTAAATTACGCACTAAATGAAAGCAAAGTCCTTTACTCTCTATTAGTCAAAGGTTTTCCCGTTGTCTTAGGAACGATGATAACTGCCTCCGGACATATCGTTCTACTTGTAGGCATGACATCTAACGGTAGCTATATCATAATAGACCCTTACGGGCAAGCTCCAAACTATACAAACAAAAAAGCGGATTACTACGTTATACCTGCACACCTTTTTCAATTATGGATTAAGGAATCTTGCAACTGTATTTATCTTTCAGAGATTTAAAATGAATAGAGTTTTTATATTCACATTAATTCTGTTTCAGCTTTTGATTTTCGTTGAACTACAATTATTCTTTATCTCATTCCTATATCTCGAAAGAAAACAAACTGACTATATCAAATCTATAATTTTTGGCGCTGAATGCGAAGAAAAAAAAGAGGCTAACAAATGAAATTCTCAATACTACTTTCCCTATTTCTTTTTTCCTATTGTGCTACTCCCGAACAAAAAAACGGAGTAGTTGAACAGCTTGAAGAAAAAGCAGATTCTTTTAAAAAAGAAGCTGAAAAATTCCAAAAAACAAAATACGCAAGCACTGAAGAAAAAAGCCAGGATTGCGTAGATCTTCTTACAAATGGAAATAAAATTATTTCTGATATGAAAAAGGAAATGCTAAAACTTAATTCTGAAAATAATTCTCTTAAAAAAGAAAATTTAGAATTTAGTAACAAAGCTGATAAATACGACTGGTGGCGTAATAGAATATATGCCGCTCTCGCTATTTTTGTTCTTTGGGAATTTAGAGTGCCACTTTGGAAATTAATTCAAAAGGCTATACTGTGAATGCAATATACATAGATTGTGAATGGTATCCAAGAGGACGAATTTTCTTGATAGGTTTTAAGATTAATAAAAAACCTTGCAAGGCGTTATGGGGTAAACAAATGGACAGATTCCCCGTTTACCTCGATAGATACAACGAACATTTTCTCTTCGTCTTCGGTCCTGATATTTCCTATTTAGAAAAACATTTCGATTTAGAACTAAAACCTAACCATGTTTGCATAAATGTTTTACGTATGGTTAGAGACTTAGAACCCGAACGCGACTCATTCAAATTAGCCGCCATAGAAAAAAGTTTAGGTATTAAAAGAAAAGTTGATAAATACAAAACAGACATTTTCAAA
>JANYCR010000482.1 GCA_025360185.1 Leptospiraceae bacterium
TAACAATTCTTTTACTTTCTTTTTTTATTAATTCTTTACAAAATTTTTTCAACTCCGGAACAGAATATAAATCAACTGAATCATCTAATTCAATTACATCTACTCCCACCACTTTTTTATGCACATAACCCATATTAACTACTTAGCTCCATATTTTATTACTATTTTATCTAAAACGATGCAAGCGCTTCATTTACTGAATTAAAAATTTCAAAATTATTTTCCATCTTTGTTTGCCTAAAAACATTTTTTGCCTCTGCACTCACGTTTGCCAGTTTAATTCCAATTTCACGTTGCTTGCATTCAAAGAATAGGTTTACTAACATCCCAAGACCGGAAGAATCTAGAAAGGTAACTTTCTCAAGTGAGATTATAATTTTTTTGTTTTCACTTTTGAGGAGTGCCTTTAAAGACTTCTTAACAGGTGGCGCTGAATACAAATCAATCGCACCTTCCAATTCAACTACATCTACACCATTTACTTCTTTATGTATATAACTCATTTTACTTACTCAATTCCTCTTTTAATTTTTTAAATCTTTCATCCTCTGGTCTAGCCTTTATGCATGCGTCTAATATCGTTTTTGCGCGCTCTTTTTTACCAACCCCTTTATATGACTCAATGAGGTTCAAAAGATTTGATACATTTTTAGCATCACGAAGCCTGAGTCTTTCTCCATAATCAATCGCTTTTTCATATTGACCGAGTTCCTTACATGCATAGGACATTTCATACAAAAAGTTAGTTAGGTGCGGATAATTCGAAATTACCTTCTCCCCTACTTCTGCATACTTCGCAAATTCTTTTCTCTCTCTATAGTCCTGTAACAGTTTCAAGTCTTCGTCAATTTTATCCTGTTCTAAAACTACTCCTTTATAATGAATTCTAAAGAGAGAAAGATCATCCATCTGTTTACCAGCTTTCTTAATCTCTTCGTAGATCATTTCCAAATCACCGTCTGCTTCTTTTACATGTGTCAAAAATAAAAGCTCGTCCTGGTTGATAATATCCGATCCAGTTACCGGGTCTTTTCCTAAAATAATATCATCCCTTCCGTCAGAGCCTAGAATAACTACATCATCTGGTCTCAAAGAAAATACTTCCACAGAAATATTTCCTGATTGTCCCTGAGTTCCTAGTTTACGAAATTGATTTGGATTTTCTATAAAAGCAGCAATTCCATCTCGATAAAGTACCATGTCAGGATGCTCTGCATTCATAAAATACATTGTTCCCGTTTTTTCATCGATTAATCCAAACACAGTAGACATGAGCATTGACCCATCAAAACTTTCAAATGCTTTATGCATTTCGATAAACGCATTCTTTAGCCATCTCTCCGGATAAACATTCTTACCCGAAGCTGTAGAAATTGTTCTCTGGATAATCGACTTAAACACAGTGCCTAACACCAATACTCCGCCGGCTCCTTGGATCGACTTACCCATTGCATCTCCGTTTAAGAATACTATGTATTTTTTTCCCTGAAGCTCTATGTTTTCAGAAATATTAATGTCTCCGCCTAATTCGTATTCCCTTTTTCGGAAAATAAAATTCTTCTTTTGCTTAATGAAAAAATCTATCCCCACATTTTTACTAAATGCATTGTTTTGACCGAGTGGCTCAATGAGAAGTGTATTCAAGAAATAATCTCCGTCTTGTTGTTCTTTGAGTCCACGGACTTCGACGAGTGCCTGGTTTAAATCACGTGTTCTTTCTTCTACCTTCTCTTCTAGGTTTGCGTATAATAGAGAGTTTTCTACACTCACTGCTATTTGAGAGGATAATACTTTGAGTATTTCTACTCTGTCAGGAGTAAATGCATCTGTAGTTAAATTATTTTCTAAGTAAACTACACCTACTAAGTTTCCCTGGTTTATTATCGGATAACAAAGAATTGACTTTGGCTGTTTTGCTTTTACATAATGATCGTTTACAAACATTCCTTTTTTTGTCGCTTCGTTTAATAATACTATACTCTTTGTCCTTATTACATAATTTACAATATTAGGGGATAACTCAGAATAGCCTTCAAGAGGCTTAGCTTCTAATACGGAAATTGTTTCCGTATTTGCATTTCCTTCTGCTTCCACATAAAATTTGTCTTTTTCTTTTAAGATAAAGAAACCTCTTTCGGCTCCTGCGTTCTCGAACAGAATTTTCATCATCTTCTCAAGAAGTTTTCCGAGTTGGATTTCTCCAGATATTGTTTGGGAGGCTTTGACTACAGTGTTTAAGTCAAGGAAGCTTCCGCCGGTTACTGTTTTAGTGGTAGAGCTAGAACTAATAGTCATATCATCACTAATTGCACGTATCGCCTGACGTTTCAATTGCGGATATTTTTCTTCTAATTGTTTTATCTTTGGTTCACATCCCCATTTTTTGTAGGCATAATGAGCATCTAATAAATGAACATCTGCATACAATTCATCATTAGACTCAATCCAAAGTTTGGCACATCCTTCATTTGCAATGGCTTCCTCTAAAAAGTATTCATGCTCTTTGGCTAATTGAATTGCTAATTTGTAATGTTTACGTGCCTTTTCAGTCTCTCCTTTTATGGCAGCCAAATTACCTTCGATAATATGAAATTTATGACCGTAATTTGCAGGACAATTTTCAGCCCAGACTTTCATCCGTGCTTGATTTTTAGTAACTTGCTCCAGATACTTTGGTTTATGCTCTGCTATAATATCAGGAGTTCCTAAGATAGCTAGACAGGAAAGAGAATCCCAAAAGTTATGTTCGGCAACGAACATCATTCCAAAACAACCACCTTCATGTGGCTCACCTTCACGCGCATACTCATAGGCTTTTAAAGGAGATCCGAATAAGTATTGCAAAACTAATTTAGCAATAAAATAGGCATATATAGTAGTTGAATTTTTAGCTTCAATCAAATGTGGCAAAGTAATATCTTCATCAAACAATTTGCTTTTTAATTTTGTAAGAGATTCAGTTCCTTCTAATCCCAATAGATTTATAGTAAACTGATGATGTAATTTAAACATTAAAAATGCATCTAACTGATTTATCTTAATAAAGACTGGAGAATACTTTTCAAAATTTAAAACCATATCAGACAAATTTTTTCTCATAAGAAGAGATTGAAAGTTGTAATGATTCAAATTGTAAGCGGAAAATTGTAAGTTACCGTTTAATATCCCAACCTGGTGAGCCTCCATTAATATATCGAGATTTTTAGCTGCATGATGTTTCCAATGATTAATCATCGTAGCATAAATAAACGAAACTATACTTTGAAGAAATCCGAAATGATACTTGCTGACTAAGTCCATTGCTAATTTCCCGTAGGCATGACCAAGATCATAATTTCCAACCGCAGAACAAAGTATATTTCCATAAAATGCATAGCCAATTGGCGATGTCACAAAGTTTCCAAACTCAAGCGAAATATTAACTATTTTCATTACTATTAATGGAAACAGCGAAGGCAAAGATATAAAAGATGGGGTTACGCATGTAGCAAGTAATCTGAGAATTGCAAATTGATTTGGATCAAAATTTAAAGGAACATCTAATAATTCAGATACATTTCTTGTGCCCATTAGTTGAAACGAGCGACCAATTTCAGATGTAGGGTCATGAACTTCCGGAAAGCTAATACCCAGTAGCTCCAATGCATGAATACCAATCATAAGTGATTCTCTTAATTGATTTCTAGAAGTATATAGTTCAATCTTAGTTTCATAAACTGAAATTTTTTCGAGCGTGGTCTTTGCCTTTTCAATAATTAAATCAAAATGTGCCTCTGCCTCTGTATACAATCCAGTTAAGTATTCAAGCCTGCCAAGTTTAGTAAAAATATTAAGCGCTAAATCATAATCATTCTCCCATGAATCAAAAGAAAGTAGAGATGCAGAAATTTTAAAGCTATTTAGCGATGTATCATAGGCTGAAGAGGCTAATGCTTTATCACCTGCAATAATATTCAAATCTATAAGCCTAATTTTCTCGTCGGCACTCATAAACTTAATACCCTGATTTAATTGATTCACGATAGTAAAAATTAACTCTTTGATTTCATCTGGCTTCCCCATCTTCAAATATGTTGAGCCTATTAAATAATGATTCTTAGCTTTCTCATCTTCTGAAAGCAGAGTATAAGTAGCCTCTCGAATTTTGTCGTGAACAAATCGGGTAATATTTTCAGAAATTAAAAAGAAACCTTCATTTGATATTTGCTCTAATTCCGAAACCAATGTACCCAGCGGTTTATTTACTATTTCTGCAAAGACATCAATTCGAAACCAATCCCCAATACAGGCAGCCAACTTTAAAATATCTATTTGCTCGGACGATAATTCCTTAACTTTAGCAATCATAAGATCGATTACATTCTCAGAAATTTTGACAGTCTGAATTTTAGAAATATCCCATTTCCAAAGACCTTCTGAAAACTCAATCAAGTCTTTATCGTATAAACTTTTAAATGTTTCATTTACAAAAAAGGGATTTCCTTTCGTCTTTTCAAATAAAACAGCGGCTAATTCTTTTGCTTTTATCTCGTTGCAGCTAAGTGTATCGCTAACCAAATGACTAATATCAGACACAGAAATAGGCTCTAGAAGCATTTCTTTATATACAAATCCAAGTTTCTTTAAATCCTCTAACATTATGGAAAGTGGATCCGTAGGCAACACCTCATTATCCCGAAAAGATAACATAAGATACAGGTATTTCATTTCTGGGTTAGAAAGAATAGTCTGAATCAAATTAATACTTGGAGTATCCGCCCATTGCAAATCATCTAAGAAAATTGCAATCGGATGTTCTTTTGTACAAAATGCTTTAATAAATGCCTGAAAAACAGAATTAAATCTATTTTGCGATTCGGTAGGACCAAGATCCATTACCGCAGGTTGCTCTCCTATTAAAGTTTCCAGTTCCGGGATTACATCTATTATTATCTTTCCGTTTAAACCTAATGCAGCCGAAAGATTTTCTTTCCAGCCAATTATTTCTTCTTGGCTACTAGTTAAAATTTGCTGAATTAAACTTTGAAAACTTTGAGTAAATCCCCTAAAAGGAATAGTCTTTTTAAATTGATCATATTTTCCTGAAGCAAAATAGCCTTTGTATTCTGTAATTGGTTTATTTACTTCATTGATTAATACAGATTTACCAATTCCAGATCTCCCAGATATGAGAAGTAACTCTGTATTACCCTCTGCAACTTTTTTAAATGTTTTTAAAATCTGGATAACTTCTTTCGTTCTACCATACAATTTTTCAGGAATCTGAAATTTGCCGGAAAAATCATTTTGTCCGATTTGGAAACTGTCATCGTGTAGAGATGCAATTAATCGAGTCTCTACGTTATTCAAACACCATTCCAAATCATACACAAGACCTACAGTACTCTGATATCTGTCTTCCGGATTCTTCTGTAACAATTTCATCACAATATCAGAAACGATTTTAGGAATATTTTTTTTCTCATGTGGGGATACGGGTGTTTTGGCGATGTGAGCATGCACCAATTCCATTGGATCGGAGAAAATAAATGGCAAATCCCCCGTAAGAAGCTGATAGAATGTAACGCCTAAAGAGTAATAGTCCGTGCGATAATCTACAGTCCGATTCATTCTACCTGTTTGCTCTGGCGATATATATGCTAACGTTCCTTCTAGGGAGCTATTCAGTGGAATGAAGGAATTTTGTTTTGCAAGAAGGCTCGCATTTCCAAAATCAATAATCTTAAGAATGCTAGTAGATTTATTTAGTATAATGTTATGAGGTTTTATATCTTTATGAACTAACCCTAGCTTATGAATTTCTCCTAAAGACCTGGCTGATTTAATCATAATTTCTAAGACTTCTGCTAACTGCAAAGATTTAGAATTTTTTAAAATAACGGATAAATCCTCACCTCCAATATCTTCAAACACAATAGCAACGCTATTTTTGTATTTCTCTAAACCAATGGCGGAAATGAAACCTAAACTATTAAATTTTTGAAGTATTTCATATTCATGCTTAAAACTACTTAACTCTATGGGATCAGGGTAATCATTGTGCAATACTTTTAGAATCACCGGCTTACCAGCTTTATCCGCTCGATAAACAACACTCTTTTGACCTGCATGAATTTGTTCCTTAATTATATAACCCGGTAAGCTTATCATTTCGTTATTCCTTCCTATTAATTCATAACTATTACATTAGCCCTGAACTTTTCAATTTATTTTCTTATTTTTTTTTGCAGACTATATAAAGATGTAGTTTTAAAGTCAATGAAGGTCTCGAACATAGCATAATCTTTTAAAGTAAATACAGTATTTATCATCATCGCTGTTTTAAAATTTGATAATTTTGCGGCTCGCAAACCAACAGGACTATCATCAATATAAATCCATTTTTTTGGTTTAACTCCTAAATCCTTAGTTAATTGCAAAAAAGTATTTGGATCAGCTTTTGAACGATCTTTCAAAGAATATATTCGACTTTCACTATCTAACTTCAATAAGTTCAAGCGCTCTTTAGATGCTAAAGAAAGAATTTTATAGTCGATTCCTTCTTTTTCTAAAAAACTTACGAAATTATAAAAATCTTTTTCAATTCTAATAGCCTTTGGGTTTTTATCAAAGGTATGAAACTTTTTATAAAAATCATCCAAATGACTGTCTAATCCCAATGACTTAAATAAAACGGTTAAGGATTGCTGAAGAGGAAATGACATGATTACTTTACTGTAATTATAGATATATTCTCTACTAATAGGCTGTACAGAATTAATAAATTTATAAATGAAATCAATAGAATTCTGAACAGAAGTTTTAGAAATTACTCCGTCAAAGTCTATTAATATCCCTTCGTATTTGTTCAAAGTATATCCTCAATTTTAATTTTCCCTACAATATCTCTCTTTCTTCTTTCAGTCTAAAATAATACTTGAGAGCTTCTTTCAAATTTTCAGTGTCAATTGGATTGACTTTGGCTATTTGAAAACCTGCAATGTATCCGTCATCTCCGTATGGCTCAGACCATTTCATATCACATTGCCCATGAATGAATCCAACTTTATCAAAGAACATAAAAAATTCGAATGATTTAGCTTCGTCTAAAACTCCATTTTCTTGCTTCATGAATTCACTATCAGGAAATTTAAGCATAAAGCCTTGGTGTGAAATGTCTATAATACTTGATAAGTATCTTTTTCTTCCATCGCGAAGAGAGATATTATTTTCGACACCTGAGATTGGACGAAAGCGGGGGAGTTGATCGTATTTATCCTTATCAGTTCTAAGTCGTTTAAACAAATTCCTAGGGACGATACTTGCTTCGTAGTCGATTGTAGTAACTACTTTATTTTTTTGGTAGAAAGTAACTCCTATGGTAAAATAAGACCAATAACCTGCTTTATTAACTTTAATTTCAACACCTTTTGCCCTGAGCTTAACTGGATAATTTAGCTCTACATAGTTTTGAAAGGTAGAATCCATTTTTGTAAGCATGAATACTTCATTTAAAGGTACATTTCCATAAGCATGACTTACAGCGATTAAGAATTGTCTACCGGCTTCTAAAAGCATCATACCTGGTACATGTTCTTGTGGATGTTCAAAGAAATAATAATGAGTTTGATCAATTAAAAAGTTAGAAAAGAAAATGTTTTTTTTCTCTGCCTTCTCTAATTTTTCAAAAATTTCTGAAAGTTGATACTTTTCATAATCGGTTATATGCAAATCACGCAAATCTAAAATGGAAAGAATTTTTGCCTCGTCTGACTCAGTAATCGGTTTTTGTAAAATGTATTTTCCTTCTTCTTCGTTGAGTTGGTAAAACTCTTCCAAGTATTGAATGTCTTCTGGCTTTGCGTCAGCATCTTTTAGGTATTTATCAGCTCTCTCTTTAGGTAGCTTATAAGGAATTGTTCGTAAAATATAGGCTTGGCCATCTTGTCCTTCTCTCTTTACATAAAAATTCATTACAAATTTTTCATCTTCCGAACTTAGGTGGGGTAAAATATCTACTTCAAAAGTTGTGACATCAATCTCTCTAGGTAATGCTCGTCGCATATTATAAATATGAACATTCTCGTCTTTTACTTTATGAACTAATTTCTTATCTACAAAATTTAACTTTTCTTCCACTGAATTTATCCTTCCCAAAACATGATACTTTAACGACGTTCATTACAATATTAAAAATTGCAATTTTTTTTTTCGAACGTCAAAAATTTGTAATAAATCAATAAATTCTTTCGTCTAATTGCCGTTTGCCCCCATAAAAAAAGTAATTCAAAATAAATTTTCATTTCTTTTTGACGATTGAATTACAATTATACCAATTGCCAAAAGTAAGTTTCGATTTAAAACTAGATAACTCTTTTTGGCAATTAGGAATACCCCTTTTGTGAAAAATAGCGGAATTTATTTTTGAGAAATGGTATATAATTCGTATGGAAAAAATTTTAATAACAGGCGTAACCGGTATGATAGGTTCTTATGTTTTACAAAACCTAATTCAAAAAGGAATAAACACCCTTGCTGGTGTAAGAAATAGTAAGAAGTTAGATAAAAATTTATTTAGCAATTCAGATGCGGTTTACCTCGATTACACCAAAACTGATTCAATCGAGAAAGCACTATCTCTGGCTAACAAAGTTTTTCTCGTCCCACCCATGCACCCGGATACGTCTGCCATGATGAAAAATGTAATAAGCAGAATGAAGAGCATAAAAGCAATTGTTTGCATCTCCGCCTCCGGTGCAGACGCAAACTCTACTTTTCCCCTACTTCGCTGGCATGGAGAAATTAAAGAAGCTATTATTAATAGCAAAATTCCTTGCACATTTCTTGCACCTGCCCATTTTTATCAGAACTACATCCAGTTCTGTTCGGAATCAATTAGAGAAGAGGATACATTTTATTTTCCGCAAGGCAATACAAAGAAAAGCATGATAGATACCTATGATATTGGAGAAATTGCAGCAAAACTTTTAGTCAAAGATGGACATGCGGGTAATACGTATAACCTTGCCGGTTATGATTACGATAATTTAGAAATTGCCTCTATCTTAACTAACACCCTGGGTAAAGAAATAAAGTATATAGATATTGATCCAATTGAATATAAAAAAATGTTACTCGAAATGAAAATTCCGGAATGGAAAATAGAGATTTTTCTCAAACTAAACGCCGCATGGAAAGCAGGCAGCAGGCTAAAGTCAAACGAAGAAGCAAAACTTCTGCTCAATCGAGAACTTAGATCATTTGAAGAATTCTTAGGAAATAATAAAGAAAAGTTTTAATAAAACTAATTTACTTACCCACCTTAGGCAAGAGAATAAAACGATGGATTTTTTTATGAAATCAAGAATATTAGATAAATCTAATGAATCAATAGCCTGCGGCATAGCTCGGCTGAAGGTGAGCGTCAAGCGATGGGAGGAAAACCCACCGTTAGGTGTAACCCCACC
>JANYCR010000489.1 GCA_025360185.1 Leptospiraceae bacterium
GAGCAGGAGAAGCAGGGAAAGGTTTCGCAGTAGTAGCCGATAGCATTACAAAACTCGCTGATAGAACAGTATCCGGCGTAAAGCAAATTCAAACTCTAATTTACGCTACAGAAAAAGCAATCACAGATGGTTATAATAAAGTAGGTGAAGTTGCAGGAATTCTAAAAGGGATTATCGCCAGTGTGAATAATATCAATAATTCAGTAAGTGGAGTCATTATCGCCGTAAATAAGCAAGTCGAAAATGCAAGAAAGATTGCGGCTAACGCCGAGAAGGTTACAAATCTTTCTAAAGAAATTGAGACCGCATCGATTGAACAAAAAAATGGAATTGCAGAAATAAACCAGAGCATAATGAGTGTATCCTCAACTGCCCAAACAGTCTCTATGGAAGCATCTAACCTACGAGATCTATCCGATACATTTACAAACAAGACAAGCGCGTTAGAAAAGAGTGTAGATTTCTTTAAAGTCCACGAATAAACTCAGACGCAATTTGTAAAAATTCTTTCGAATGCGTATAATGCAAATAATGCCCTGCTCCGTGTATTGATTCAATTTTTGAATTTGGAAAATACTTGCGAATTAATTCCTTATCACCGGGCACTATATATTCAGAATCCTCACCTAAAATAAATAACGCTTTTTTCGCAAAATGCATAGTATCCGTTAGACCTAAACTCAATGCATCCCGTGCATTCTTCAAAGTTTCTACATTTAATTTCCATTTATACCCCGTATCTATTTTATCCAAATTCATTTGTAAAAACTGACGAATAAAATTATCCGGCAGAATGTTTTTCATTTCTTCGTCGATAGATTGGCGTGATTCATAACCACTAACGTCCATAGAGAGAGCACGAAATTCTGATTCATAATGAATTGCATAAGATCTAGGAGCGATATCCAATACGATAAGAGAGTAAATCATTTCTGGATATAAGAGCGAAAATAACAAGGCATTTAACCCGCCCATAGAGTGACCAAGTAAAATCGGATTTTCTAAATTATGCTCAAGAATAAATTCTTTCAAATCAGCGACCAGATCGATGATACGATGAGAATTTGAATGTGATGATTCTCCATGATTGCGAACATCAACAGCATACACATGAGTTAGCTTCGATAATTCTTTTGCATTCGTGATCCAATTCTTGGAAGACCCGAAAAGTCCATGAATAATAATTAGAGGTCTACCGGGTCCAACAAATTCTCTATAAAATAATTTCATTCTACCATAATAATAATTGTTTCAACTTAGGCAAGATTTCCTGAATTCAAAATAACTTCCCTTTTTAAAATTTAACTTTCCTTTTATTGGAGTTTTAAAATCATCATAGAGTATGAAAAAAGTCTGTGTATTTTGTGGAGCACATCCGGGAGACGATCCCGTCTATTACGATAGTGCAAAGAGTTTAGGAGAATCCTTTACAAAAGAAAATATTTCCCTTGTCTACGGCGGGGCGAGTATCGGGATCATGGGTGAAGTTGCAAATGCAGTTTTAAATTCGGGCGGAGAAGTCACCGGAGTAATCACCGAATACTTAATGCCTATTGAAGGACATAAAGGGCTAAAGACTCTGCATGTTGTAAAAAATATGCACGAAAGAAAAGCAATGATGTATGAATTGTCTGACGGTTTCGCCATGTTACCCGGTGGAATTGGAACTCTGGATGAATTTTTTGAAATCCTCACCTGGGCGCAGCTTAAATTCCACACCAAGCCAATCGGAATTCTAAATACAGCTAATTATTACAATAAACTCATTCATTTCCTTCATCATATCGCAGATGAAAATTTTATGAGGCGGGATCAACTTGACTTGTTCTTCGTTGCGGATACTCCGCATAAGCTAATAGAGGGATTTAAAGAAAGATTTTAGGAGCAAATCCTGCTATATCGTAAGGGTAAAGGAAAGTTATCACAGAGAGCACGGAGTTCACGGAGAGTATTTCTTTCCTCTGTGTTCTCAGTGCTCTCTGTGAGAAAATCATGCTTTTACACAGTCCCGATTCTTGTTATCTGAATTCTCTAACTTCTAACCCGTATTCAGGTAAAAAATCCTCATCGCATGCGAAAAATCATTGCAATGGAATATAAGCTAAATAAAATCACCGTTCAAACTTATGAGACAGATTTTATTTTATCGTTTATTGAATTTTTATAAAGCGAGCTCTACTTGTAAAAACTCAACATTGATTTTTATTCTATTGATAACAGTCCTCAGTTGCAAGAGTATGGGTGAGAAGACAGTTGAGGGTAATGGCAAAATTGATAAATTAGAAATCAGGGGATTTACGCAATTTCCGGTTTATACGGGTAGAGATTTTCTTGGGTATATTCGTGCAGAAGGACAGGAAAAGACGTTTGATAAAAAACTCTGGCGTGGCAAAATAAAAAAAGACCCAATTCAACAGAGCATAACAATCAATTATACCAAAGAAGATTTAAAAGAAATCAAAGGCGGCTTTTCGGAAATTCTTTCAGCCGAAGCAGGATATGAATCTATTCAGTCGATGGACTTGATTTTAGAAAATCCAGTTCAATATATTTTAGAAGACATTTCTGTAGAGACAACTTTTCAAACTAAAAAAGAACTTTTAACCCGCCAGTACATTGGCGCAGTTTTAAAAGTAGATAAAATAAAAATCGAATTTAAAAACAAAGATGGGTTTACCGTTAAGACAGAAGCTGATTTTAAAGTAAATAATATCAAACTTGGCACTAATTTCAAGCATGGCTCGACGGAAAATTCAGTCTTCTTCGCTGAAAATGCTTACGTAGGCTACAAGCTATTTGACCCTCCTAATAATCCTGAATCCTTAATTGTAGAAGAAGATAAAAGAATCAAAGTAGTAGTTTTACCTTTTGAAGTAGAAGGTGCCAAAACAAAAGATGAAAAATTAAGATCTGCCCTAGCCGAAGCAACAGCACGTTCTCTTAATATGGTAGATAATATATTTGTATTAGATAGAAATAGTTATCAAAAAATCTTGGAAGAACAACAACTAGCAAAGTCAGAAAACTACGATGAAAAAAAAGCAGTCCAGATTGGAAAGCTCATGACGGCTAATACCATTTTGCTCGGAAAATTTTCCCGAGAAGGACTGGAT
>JANYCR010000527.1 GCA_025360185.1 Leptospiraceae bacterium
CAAAAAAACCGTCATGAAGATAAGCCTCGCCGCCAATCAGCACGACCTCTCTTGGTTTCATTTGAATTAACTCTTCAGCTAAATCTAAAGCTTCCTTTGTCGTAAGTTCATTAGGGCGCGGAGTACTTGCACGGGAGCCACAATGAGCACAAGTCTGATCACACTTCAATGTTAATTCCCAGACAACATAAGCGGGAAAAAATTTCTTTTGGTTAATATTAATTTGCCGGTGATTCATAAATTATTAATTCGACAGAGCTAAGGTATTGGCGGCAATTCACTGTTAGTATCTACTTCATTAACTGTAGAAGTGCTATTTGAAGTAGAACTAGTTTGTGTTTTATTAGTTTGATTTTTTGATTTCGCTTGTTCAGTGAGAATATAAAACATTATTAGGTCTGTTTTTCTATTTTCTTCACTGCATTTTTTTCGACAATTTGTAATTTCTTCATTCTTCGATCCGCATTTCTGATTGCAACCTGACGGCGGCTGCCCATAACACGCCATGAGAGTCATAGCGGTACTACCTACAGTTATACCATATAAAATTTTAGATAATTTTCCTTTCTTCTTCAATGGGGCTATGCTAGTTTCACAATTGGGGCATTGGTTGTTTGCCTCTGGCACAAATCCTTCACAATGACTGCAAACTCGCATAAATAGATACACCTCGTTAGCTAAATACTAAGCTGAATTTATAATAAGAAAATTCAACTACATTTTCTAAATCAAATCTTTCGTATCTCTGTGAACCTCCGTGTTACTCTTCCATTTTTGATAAAATCGCTTGCCAAAATAAATAGTATGAGTGAAATTCACTAGCATAGGAGTATCAATTGTCTAAAAGTTTATACATTACTACAACTGAGCCGAAGAGCGGCAAATCATTAGTTGCCCTTGGAATCATGGAATTACTCAATAGTGGGCTTTCAAAAATTGCATTCTTTCGTCCTATTATAAAAACAAGGCAGGCAGGCGCGATTGATCCTGATATAAATTTGATTCGCACTCATTACAACCTGCAAATGAAGTATGAAGATACATTCGGGATGGAAATGGACAAGGCACTCGAATTAATTTCCGAAGATAAGAAAAGCGTTTTGATAGATACCATCATGGCGAAGTATAAAAAATTAGAAGAAGAATTTGATTTTGTTTTAATGGAAGGCTCTGATTTTACTGGATCAACTAGCTCTTTTGAATTTGAAATCAATTCAGAGTTAGCAAAAAATCTCGGCGCGCCAGTAATGCTTGTGTTACCCGCAACACATAAGGATAATGACGATATACTTTCTGACTTAAATCTCGCTATTGAATCCTATTCGAATTCCGGCTGCACAATTATTGGCTCTATCGTAACACGTGTCACAAAAGAAAATTTAGACGATCTCAAGAAATCCTTCGAGCAGAAAACAACGAGTATCCCCGCTTACTTTATTCCAGAAAATGAAATTCTTAGAACTCTAACTATGAAGGAAATAGCCGAGTCACTAGATGCAGAAGTCTTATACGGTAGTCAATACTTAATGCGTCATGCCTATCATAATACAGTTGCCTCTATGCGACTCGAAAATTTTTTAAACCATATTAAAGATGGAACTCTTGTAATTGTTTCGGGAGATCGCTCTGACATTATACTGGGAGGATTTCTTTGCTCCGGAAATAAAAACTTTCCGCGCATAATGGGTCTTGTCCTCACTGGTGGAATTCGACCGGATGAGAATATCCGAAAAATCATAGACGGGTTAGATGCACATATACCGGTAATTCTCACAAAAGAAGACACGCTTCGCACAGTTTATCAAATCAATAGCATTGACTCAAAAGTTGCACCGGACGATAAGCGCAAAATAGACATTTACCTCGGACTATTTGAATCGAATGTAGATACAAAAAAACTCAAAGAAAAAATGATTGTATACAAATCCAAATTAGTTACTCCTAAAATGTTCGAGTATGATTTAATTCAAAGAGCGAAGTCCCTCAAAAAACATATTGTATTACCAGAAGGAATTGAAGAAAGAATTCTTCGCGCGGCAGAGGTGTTAGTAGACAGGGACGTTGTGCGCGTTACCCTACTCGGAAAAGAAAAAGAAATTATAGAAAAAATAAAAAGACTCGGTCTCAAATTAAAAGACGTTACTATAATCGAGCCAACTGCATCAAAAGATTTTCAAGATTACTCCGAAACTTATTATGAGCTTCGTAAACACAAAGGCATTACGACAGACAATGCAAAAGACGTGATGAGTGACGTTAGTTACTATGGCACGATGATGGTTTACAAAGGACACGCGGATGGAATGGTCTCAGGCTCTGTCAACACAACCCAGCATACGATTAGACCTTCACTGGAATTCGTAAAAACAAAACCTGGATTTTCGATTGTATCAAGTGTATTTTTAATGTGCTTACCAGACAAAGTTCTGGTATATGGCGATTGTGCGGTAAATCCAAATCCTACCTCAGCCGAGCTTGCCGAAATTGCAATCTCATCAGCAGAGACGGCAAAGCAATTTGGAATTGAACCCCGTGTGGCTATGCTGTCTTATTCGACAGGAGATTCTGGAAAAGGAGAAGAAGTAGAAAAAGTCAGAGAGGCAACTGCTTTAGTAAGAGCAAAAATGCCTCATATTTTAATTGAAGGACCCATTCAATACGACGCAGCCATTGACCTAGAGGTTGCTTCTACTAAAATGCCAAATAGCCCTGTTGCCGGAAAAGCAACTGTATTTATTTTCCCGGATTTGAATACAGGGAATAACACGTATAAGGCGGTGCAAAGATCGGCAAACGCAGTTGCGATCGGTCCTGTATTACAGGGTTTAAAAAAGCCTGTCAATGATTTAAGTCGGGGTTGCACAATTCCTGATATTGTAAATACAGTCGTAATTACAGCGATTCAAGCACAGGAGTAGAAATTGAAAATACTTGTAATCAACACGGGAAGTTCTTCTCTTAAATACCAATTATTCGAAATGAATGACAAATCTGTATTAGCCTCTGGACTCATAGAACGAATTGGCGAGAATACGGCAAGGCATAAATTCACTTCTGTTAATTTAAAAGAAAGTATTGTCATAGAAAAAAATATTCCGGACCATGAGACAGGGTTTCGCGAAATGGATGATCTATTGACGAATGCAAAAGATGGAGTCATCAAAAACTCTTCCGAAATTTCTGCCATCGGTCATAGGGTCGTGCATGG
>JANYCR010000533.1 GCA_025360185.1 Leptospiraceae bacterium
CCAAACCAGATAGACCAAGTAGCCTTCATAAAATCAGCGCCGGTTACGGAAGAAGTTTTTCCCCCGTAATTACAAGTAGTAGTTTTATTAGCTGCGTTATAAGAGATCGTGATCGTCTCATTTTCTTTGAGATCACCAGTCAACACACTGCTGAAATTATCCTGATTAGCCTTATTTGAATAGCCGTTGAGAGCATACGCTTCATTAATCGCAGTCACAATCTTAGCCGCTTCCACATCACGCTTCATTTTTAAAATGAGTCGCTTGTCAGTTTCTGCATTGATAAACTCTGCGGCAGATCTAGTTGCCGGAACATCTTTCATCTGGTGAGTAATAGCATATACATTCACACTCACAAAAGCAATTTTCTTAACCCTAATTGCAGAACCTGTAGTTGTAAAGTTTGCTGCCTGTGCGGAAATTTCCATTCCCAAAACCAAAAGGGAAATACCTAATACGATTGAACTAATCATTTTTTTCATTAAATCCTCCATAGACTCTTTATTGGACAAGTTTAAAAGTAATCTTAAGAAAAAAAAATCATTTTAAGTCTTCATTTAAAAAAAAATCTGTAATCCTAGCAATAGAAATTCTTCCCCAAAAAAATCAAAAATAGGAAGACAATTTGATTCCGAAAAATAAAATTACTGGAAGAAAAATAAAGACGGAATAAACAGTACTAGGCACAACAAGTAACTCAAACATTCGCTCTTTATAACTATGCTCTAATTCAACAAGTGAATTCCTATTCTCAATATTTAGCCTAGCCAGTACAAGTTCGAGCTGCCTAGCAAAATTCGCTCTATAATTCTCCACTCCACAATAAATGCAATTCTTAGATACAATGCTCTCTTTGAAAATAATTTCAGCTTCACAACTTCTACAACCCAGACTTTCTTCTTGCTTAAACTCCTTATTTTTGAAAATATCGGGGATACCTGTCGTAAAGCTTTCAAATACTTTTCCAATTAAAATAAGTAATGATAGCAAGGAATAAAAGACTAATTCCAATTAACCGCGCCACCACAGTTAGTACAATTAAAAGAAACCAATATGGGACTCGATTCATAAGTCTCCGGTCTGATTTTACTTTCAAGCGGAATATATGATTTTCCATTACTAATCGACTTTCGGTATTTCAATAGAAAAATGATGCTGAGAATAAATAAGATTAAACTTACACAATCAAAAATTAGAATTATAATATTCATAGCTTACCCTTAAAAAAAATCTCAAAAAATATAGATTTTTAAATTCTATTCCTCATTCAAAATTACTAATTCATAATTAATCCTAGTCCCATTTCGCTAAATCTTTTTGGGTACGCTCCACAAATCCAAGAATCTGATCTTTTTTAAGCGTGTAATAAACCAACCCTCCAATAATAAACAATCCAGAGAGGGAAAGTAAAATAAATCCCATGCGCTGGTCTCTTAAACCTTTTTGTAAAAGATTGGCAACAAGATTCAAAGTAAAAAAACTTACTCCCATGAAAAGGTAGGAGCGAATTTGAAATAGCATTCCGGCAGACATTCCAGTTAAGCAAAGTAAACCGAATACTACCGCATACCTGGCATCTTGCGCTCGTCCCATTTCAAAACTAATATTAATTGCCGCCGGTAAATAAAGTAGTAACCACCCACCTATTCGAATTATCTTCCTTGCCTGCTCGGTTAAATTTTCTCTAAAAATATGCCCTAAAAATAAAGAGAAAAGTCCTACAGGGGCAAGGTATACTTCAAAGCCCTGAACGTCAGACGCCATGATAGCTGTGAAAATAGCGAGATTAGCCGCTGCCGCAGCAAGCACCGCATAAATACGATTAGACGATGCAATTGCAAGAGAAGCATACAAGGCAGCAGAAAAGGTAGCCATTCCCGCATTACCGAAACTTGCCTCGGTTGGTAAAACTATGGCTGCGACTACTGGCATAATTGCTGCAAAACGGCGAGTGCTTTCTTCTAAAGGAGGAATTCCTATTCTACGGGCAACAGTTGTTACCCCCGTCAATACAAACCCAAAGACGAGTGCAGCAATCGCATCTACTTCAGGAGTTAAAATTTCAGGGAATGCTGGTTTCAATGCCAGATAGAGAGAAGCAATAGATGTCTGGCTAAAGTAGAGATGACGAGGTTTACGGTATTGAAACGAAGTAAAAATAGAAATACAAATTATAAGTATTATAGAACCAATTAACGCAAATTCACTGAAGAGCAAACTGGAAGTAACCCCTAATCGAATAAAGATAGCAATAAAAACCCCTGTGACTAGAATTAAAATATCCGAGCCATAACCTAAGCCTAGAGCAAAGTCTTCCCGTTTCTCTTTGATAAAAATAGAACACAGACTGGCAATACTTAAAACAACAGCGAGAATGAGCGCAAAATAAGGAATCATCCCCCATAGAGAATTTACCGAATTAGCCTCTGTGCAAATTCCATATTGACATAAAACGGGAAAAGAAGTGACTCCAGAAAATCCGAAGACTAGAACACTACTCATCGCAGCTAACGTAGTTAATCCTTTCGTCCACTGAAATCCTCCTATCGATAAAGAAATTCCAGCGAATAAAAAAGTAATCCCTAGAGCCAAAGTCTGAATCCAAATTCCACTTATACCAAGAAACATTCCACGAAACAAACCTGGAACCGCATTATCAACAGTAGCCGCAGATAAAGTAGCTAGAGCATAAATAAAACCTACTACCGAATAAATAAATGCGCCTGCGTGGGAGCTTTCTAAAATTCTACTGTATGGTTTTTTAGAGAATAGGCTAACAGGCTTTACCCCAATTACCATTAATAATGCAATGCCAGCTAGTAGTGGTCCCGTCCATAACGGATAAATATTTCCCTGATGAGCAAATCCATGAATGATAAAAAGTCCATTTAGTGCAATGATTAGATTACCTATTCTTGAATGTCCGGCTAATACAAGAAATCCTCCGCCAGCAAGTGCAATGATTCCCGGAGTGATAAATGCATATTGAAATGCAATAACACCTAGAAGGCAGGTGCAAATAAGTCCCCAGCTAGAAAATAAAAACTGAAGAGGTAAAAAATCTTCTAATCGAAATACGATCTTACGAATAGCAGCCCCATATGCGGTTAATGGTAAAAGTAGGACACAAAGACAATAAACCGTACCGGCAAACGCAATTCCAGTCGTAGCGCGGATAATCAGCATTGTCTGGTTCAGACCACTGGGAAGAAAAACAATAGGGTCTAGCCAATTTCCATTTCTAATAACCGCTTCGGTTATTAGTGGCACCCATCTGCTACCCGGTAAGTCGAGAGGAATTAACTTTGTTCCAAGCAAACTTTCCTGTGCGAAGCCTAAGCTAGCGGCAAATATCATTAACCCAAAAGAGAAATGCAATGGAATTAGAGTATGTAAAGACCGGCTGTAAAAAAAAGCGGCAAGCCCTGCCCCAATGAAAAAAGTCGGCGGAGTAATGTATAGGAAGCGAGAAATATTAGAAGGTTGTAAAAGCCATACATCTAAAAATAAAACAAGCCCAAGAAGTAGCATTGCAGAGAGAGGAACATGATGATAATTTTTCCCCTGTGTCGGGTTATCTAGCCAGTCTGCAATCACTTGCCCTTTATAGAATAAAGCGCGAGAGAAAATCCATAAAGCAATAATTCCAAGTGTGAGATTAAGACCAACAACGTTAGGCGGTAAAGGTCTACCGATTCGATTGGCAACAGCAGCTAAACCAATGCAAATAAAGATAAGCGTAAGAGAAATGACTGATCCGCGCAGATAAAAGGAATTAAACGCTCTCGTGAAAAAAGCGAAAAGAAAAACAAAAGCCAGAAATATAGCCGCGAGAATAGTAAAATTTCTTTCCGGTTGACCGAAAAGACCGAGCCATATAAAGATTAACCCTACGCTATGTAAAACATAGAGCAGTGAAGTAGCGGATAATCCATTTCGAATAAGCACGGGTCCCTGTGCGGCAAATGGTAAACGAAATACAAAGAATACTTTCCTGGATTTAATTGCTGCAGGACTAAAATTAGGAAATAAAACGCAAAGAATCCCAGCCCCGAGAGCGACAATTGAAGAAGCAAATGCGCTAATAGCCGTGCTTATAACTTCGAAGGAACCCAGCGTCAATCGAAATACTCCGAGAGAAAGAATGATTGTTCCCAGAAGACTAGAAAAACTACTTCTATCTCTAAAAGAGCGCATAATGAGAGTAATCCCAATTATTGTGACAAAAGTATTTTCCATGGAATCTATTCTAGATACAAAAAGAAGACAGAAAAAGGCAAACACTCCCGATAAAAGCGAAATATCATCGAAGGGTCTAAAAATTGAATCATCAATATCATTTCCAAGTCTTCGCTCAAATTCAATTCCGAGAAAATAATAAATAAAACAAAGTGAACCAAATGCAATTCCAAGTCTAGAAGATATATTTGAATCAGGAAATAAATAAAAGGCTAACACTTGTAAGGCGGTAAAAACCCCAAACGCAGCAGACAGATGTAAAAGAGACCGTGCCATTCCTCCAGCTCTATGCGAAACGAGGGCAAAGTAAAGACCAGTGAATATCATCGGGATAACGAACAATAACCACTGATTCGTTTCAAGAAAAGAACTTCGAAATACAAATAAACTTAAAATGATAAAAGTAAAACATATAAAAATTCCAATTAAAGTTCCCCAAATAAATAAAATCCTTTGGATTCTTTCCGATTGATTCTTATA
>JANYCR010000553.1 GCA_025360185.1 Leptospiraceae bacterium
ACCGGTGAGGTACTGGCAATCGGCGGTTTAAAAGAAAAAATCGTAGCAGCAAAAAGAGTAGGTGTGACTAAGATTATTTTTCCAAAAGACAACGAAGCACACCTAAAGGAAATCCAGGACTATGTGAAAAAAGGCGTTACCTTTTATCCGGTGAGTCATTACCGTGAGGTCGAGAGTTTACTTTTCTAAGAATCCCACGGATGAACACGGATAATAACAGATTACCACCGATGAACACCGAGGACTCTGTTACACGGGATAAAAGATACGATATGGTTTTGGAAAAGGAATTAACGAATCGGATTATTGGGGCGTGTATGAGTTGGTCATCAGTTCCATGCAGGATCTGCTAAAAGTAAGGGCGTAGAATTGTTATGAAGGTTAATGAAATGAAATTCAAAGAAAAACAAAAAGTTAAACATAATACACATGGAGAAGGCGCTATCCTTAAGATTCAAGGGGATAGGGCAAATGTTCAGTTTGAAAAGAATACAATCATTATCCCCATTTCTGAATTAGAGCCTTCGACGGATCCGATTGATTCATTACGTAGAGGAGAAACGCCAGAAAGGAATGGATATTGGAGAGTTCAAACAAAATTCTTAGCCAGTTATATAGAAGCACAAAATAGTGTTACTAGTGAGTTTTATAACTTCAAGATAAAACCGCTCCCCCATCAGTTTGTTGCTTTAAAAAGAGTTATCGAATCAACAAAGGGCGGAAACATGCTATTTGCCGATGATGTCGGTTTAGGTAAAACGATTGAAGCGGGTCTTGTAATAAATCATATCTATCAAAAGAAAAAAGGAAAAGCAAGAATTCTTATTCTCGTTCCGGCTGGTTTAAAATGGCAATGGAGAGAAGAACTGCAAACAAAGTTTGGAATCTTTTTTAATATATGGGGATATGATACGGATCCCGGATCAATTGCTTTTTCAAATAAAATGGGTGGAGTAAATTTACTAATAGCCTCGCAACAGAGAGTAGTTAATGGAATCAATGAAGATTTAATTTTGGAGCAAGTAGAGAAATATGATTTAGTAGTTATTGATGAGTGTCATCGTTTATCAAATAGTGATACACAATTATTTAGATTTATCAGAGATTTGAATAAGGACAATTTCATTATCCAAACTTTAATGCTTTCTGCTACTCCTCATTTTGGTATTCAAGAGCGTTTTTTAAATATATTACATTTGCTTGATATGGATGGACTTAAAATCTCTCGAGATAAAGATCGGGAGCAATCATTAGACAATATTCAGAAAAGAGAATTTTTAAAGCAATATATATATCGAAATGATAAACTCTCAGTAAAAGATTATAACAATAAAAATCTATTCAGAAATATAAAAATTATACCTGTATCTGTTACCTTAGCGCCAGAGGAAAAGAAGTTTTGCGATAGCGTTTTAGATTATATTGAGAACCTTTATGACTATTCTAAAAATAGAGACCAGACAACTAAAAGAAGAACTGGATTTGTAATTGCTATCTACAAAAAAATGTTGGATTCTAGTTGGCGAAGTGTTTTAGAAGCATTAAAAATCCGACTAAAAACATTAAATGGGGAATCCGTTAAATCCTCTAAGAAGTCTTATGACATTGATGAAATGGAAGGCTCTGAAGAAAAATCTGAAATCGAATTACATTCCAAATTAAAAGGGTTACCACAAATTTGGAAAAAGGAAATTAATGCTTTAGAGACCTTAATCCAAATGGGTAATGCTCTTGAGAAAATGGAAGTAGATAATAAAATAAACAAATTATTTGAAACCCTAAACACTCCGGAGAATAAGAATGATAAATTTATAATTTTCACTCAGTATGTTCGAACCTTAGAAATTATTCAAGAATCCTTATTGAAAGAAAATAAATTTATTCCTCTAATCTATGGAGCACTGAGTCCGGAGGAAAGAAATGTCAATATCAAAGAATTTAAAGACAAAGATAAAAATAGGTTTTTGATTTCTACAGAGGCAGGTGGTGAAGGGTTGAATCTACAGTTTGCGCACAAAATAATAAATTTTGATTTACCCTGGAATCCTGCGAGAATTCAACAACGAATAGGTCGCGTATGGAGATACGGTCAAACAAAGGATGTAGAAGTTTATAATTTTTATGTTTCAAACTCGCCCTATAATGAATTCTTGAAACGATTAGATGAGAAACTGACTACAATTTGTGAAGAATTTATTATGAAAGTCAATTTTGAAAATATTCCTAAAGAGCTTAATGATGCTTTGGTTTATCATTTAAAAATGGAAGTATTAGGAGATTTGGATGAGTCATCTGAAGCAAATCCAGAAAATATATTAAATAATTTAATTAGGGATGAATTAGAAAAAGAAAGATTTGACGCTGCAGAAAAAATACTTCGAGAATCTATTGAATTAATTACTCAGCACAAAGAATTATATGCATTTGCCGCTGATTTGCAAGAGACAGAGGGGTTCTTTACACCTAGAGATTTTCCTGTTCTACAACTTTATGCAGATTCATTTGCAAAATCCTTTAACGGGGAAATACAATTAAATAAAAAAATGCTTCAATTTTCTTTGCCAAATTCTGCGAAAGAAGAGTTGAAGCTAGACATTGAAAAAGTAAATAGAGCAAAATTTACGCTGGAAAGGTATCAGGATTTAGAAGATGATACTGTTGCATTCTTTGGTTTCGGAGAAAAAATATTTGAAAAAATGATTTCCTTTTCAAACCAAAAGAACTTTGGAGGATTTGCGTATGTTTCCATAAAAGGACTAAGCAAATCAGACTCAGTAATTCATTTAGTGGAAGCAGATTGCATTGCAGAAGATAAAGAATCATATAAAATAAGTATACCTGTATTAATGCCTGGAAAAATAATTCTGAATTTAACGAATTTATTTTCAAGCAATAGTAATTGGAAAGAAGAAAATCCCAAAAAAATTGAGACTAAAGAAATCGAATTAAACGAATTTGATTTAGATGATATACTTACAAATAAGAAACAAGAATTAGAAAATCTACGAAAGAAGAAATTTGTAATCAGCAATCTAAGAATCAGTACATCTATAGGAGTGGTCGCAAATGAAAATTAGTATTAAAAATTTTAAAGCAATTGAATCCTTGGATGATTTTGAATTAAAGGATATAAATATTTTATCCGGTATCAATAGTTGTGGTAAAACTTCCTTAATCCAATTTCTATTACTGATAAAGCAAACCATTGAAAGTAGGGAAGACGATAACACTTTAATATTAAATAAACCGTATATTGAGTTAGGTAAATTCGTAGATATTATCAATGGTAGAGATATAAAAAAACCTCTATCTTTTAAAATCACAATATCGAAAGAAGAAATTTATCTTCCTGGTATTGCAATTGGAAAAAGTATAGAAAGCATTTTATATAACAAAGAAGATTTTCAAAGTCTAGAATTGGAAATAAAATTTCTATATTCAGAAGAACTAAAAAAAATAAACTTATCTCATTTTAATTTGACGTTATTTTTCAAAGAAAGCGATTCATTGGAAATTGAGCCAATAGAGCAGGATATATATTTTAAACTTTCTTTAAATGAGGATAATAGAACATATTCTGTAGAATTTAATTCAGAAATATTTTTTTACTATCAGTTTAAAGCATTCCAAAGTGCAAAAATTGACTTTGTAGAAGCTTTAGATAGTTATTTAGATCCTGAAATAGATGGACATAAGATAATATCACAAAGGCCTACGTATTCAGGAGTTGTTGAGTTTAATAATATATATCCGCGGCTTATTAGAATAGAAGATAGTTCAGTACCCTTACAATTACTTTCTGAGTTATTTGATAACTTATATAATTACTTAAGAAATTATTTTTATAATATGTCCTACATTGGTCCATTGCGAGAAGCACCACATACATATTACATTGATAATGACGAAGTAAAATTAAGAATTGGGAATAAAGGAGAATACACAGCACAGATTCTTTCACAGGAAGCGGGAAATCCTGTAGAATATTTTAAGAAAAATGAAATAGAACAGAAAATAGAAAAGGTTAACTCAACTCTGGTTCAAGCAGTGAATTATTGGATTTGTGATTTTTTTTCATTAGCAAAGGAAATAAAATCAGAAGAGCAAGATAAAGACAAGCGTGTATTCAAAATTTTATTAACTAATGAGAATGGGATAACGGTTCCTATTACTCATGTTGGGTTTGGGGTGAGTCAAATATTGCCAGTCGTTGTAGAGGGCTTACGAATGCCAACTAATAGCATTTTAATCCTAGAACAACCAGAGATTCACCTTCATCCTAAATTACAAAGTCTACTAATGGACTTTTTAATTTATTTAAATTATTCAGGGAAAAAAGTTTTAATAGAAACTCATAGCGATCACATCATTACGAGACTTAGAAGAAGAGTTGTAGAAGATATATCTGATTCATTGATTAAGAACGTTAATCTCTGTTTTATTGAGCAGGGAACTGGGAAAAAATCGTTTAATCAATTACAATTAAATGAATTAGGAACATTCAAGAAATGGCCTAAGGACTTCTTCGATCAACTTCAAAATGAACACCAAAAAATTGTGTTAGCCCAATCACGCAAAAGAATTAAAGCAAGAGGTAATCAAGTATGATGCACGCTATAATAGAACCTTCTGTTTTAATTTGGGATGAAAATGAATTATACAAAGAGACAGAATCTATTCAGGCAAAATATGATTTATTAACGAATGAACTGATTTCTCTAATTAGGACTATCGAGGATTATTCGTCTGAATACATTGCTCATAAAATAATATTTCGAAGTGAATTCGTTGATATGCTATTTTCTCAAATTCCTTTTAAAGATTTGAGTGAGATTGTAGGTTATTCTACGAAAGATTTACAAGAAGTCGTCTTTAATTTTTTAGTTACAATTCAAAATGATTATGAAATTTATTATAATGAAGATGATACAGAAGTTGCATCTACTTTCTTACAACCTTATTATTCTGAAGAAATAAAAAATGAAGTTACATATATGATAAATCATATAAAAAATGTAGAGGATATTACAATTCTTGGATTAAAAGAATCCTCATTTTATACATACTTTATTAATAACAAATTACAAAAAGAAATTCCGCTTACCACAGAAGATAATTCCTCAAGCATAAAAATTTTCGATTCTGAATCTGAATTAAATAATTATTTTGACATGCAATATAATTCGAAAAACTACCAAGGTGTTTTAAAAACCGGAAAAATTATGGTATCAGGAACTGAGTGTATTGAAAAATACTTCAATAGATTAAAGAGGAAATTTAAAGAATCTCCTAAACACAAACCTCCTCACGGTTGGGGTACTCATATCTTTATTTCAGATAAAGAAGCTGATGACGGTTTACAAACAGCTTTCTGGGATATGGAACGGCCAAATTCAGATTTCTTATATGCAAATATTGATGGGATCATTCATGAATTTCCTCCAACAAATAAAATTGATAATTCTTATCATGGTTATCCGATATGTGATGAAGAAACTTATATTCGTCTTCAGGAAAAATTTAAAGAAAGCCACCCTTCTTATAAAGCTCATGCAATTTGGCAAAACGCGGATATTCCTAGCTATATTAAAAGGGAATTAGGTAAATGAATCCAATGGTAATTCGCCACAAGTCATCCATGATATTCCGAAGGACGTTGGATTGTTATTATGAAGCAAGTCACTCTTTGGTATCGAGTTGTAATAGACATATCGTACAGAATGAAAAATCGTGAATGCAAGCGAATCGTATTATGAAACCATTGATAAAATTATGTTGATGCGCATAGCAAATCCGTGTTCATCCGTGTTCATCCGTGGTAATTTTTAAAACTGAGAGGAAAATATGGGAGTACCATTTATTGATATTAAGAGATTTGAGCCAGGATTTTTAGAAGCCTGGAATGCAAAAGTAGCGGATATGAGTAAGAATGCGCAGTTCATCGGAGGAGCGGAAGTGGCTACCCTTGAGAAAAGACTTTCTGAATACACTGGAACTGCTTTAACAATTAGTTGTGCGAATGGAACGGATGCGCTCCAACTCGCTCTACGCGCAGTTGGTGTGGGAGCAGGGGATAATGTTCTTTTGCCGGACTCTACTTTTTGGGCGACGTTTGAAGCAGTTGTAAACGTAGGGGCAAATCCTTTTACTGTAGATTCAAATATGAGTGATTTACAAATGGACTTTGACGTGTTTGCAAAAGCAATCGACGAAGTAAAACCAAAAGCTGCGATGATTGTGCATTTATACGGTTGGGGATCATCAAGATTAGCCGATTACCGCGCACTTTGCAAACAAAAAGGTGTTGTATTAATCGAAGACGGAGCACAGAGCTTTGGCGTAAAATACAAAGGCGAACCAGTTTATAAAGGTTGCGAAATTGCGACTACTTCGTTTTATCCTGCAAAAGTTTTAGGTGCTGCCGGAGACGGTGGGGCTGTGTTTGTAAACGATCAGGCTCTAGCGGATAAGGTACGTATGCTTGCAAACCACGGAAGAACTACTCACTACGGACATGGTGCGGTTGGTTGGAATTCTAGAATGGATTCTTTACAGGCAGCGTTTGTAAATTTGAGTTTAGACAGATTTGATGCGAGACTTAAATCCAGACAGGATTGGGCAGCTAGATACCATAAGGATTTAAAAGCAATAGGGGTTAATGATATTACTCCACCTGCTGATTATATTGAGAACGGTTACTGCAATGTTACCCTCTTTGAAAATTCTAAACGCACTAAGCTAGAAGCAATCCTAAAAGAAAAAGGAATTGGATTTGGAAATATTTATCCCGGTGCAATGTCAGATCAACCCGGCGCGAAAGAATTTTTAAAGAAAAGATTTGGGGCAAATAACGCACAGCAAGTTAGTAGCACTGTTCTCAATTTCCCACTCTTTCCTTATATGACAGAGACAGAATACAAAGAGATTCTATCGATTGTAGAGAGTTTTGTAAGTGGAAAAAATTAAAGCATTCGTAATCACAGTTATGGTAATCATCGCTGTGATTTTAATCTACTCTCTTTCTAAGAGTTGGCTTTATTTTGAGAAGGGAGTAGAATTAAACGAAGAGCCGCAGACAACAGAAACGTTAGTCAAAGAATCACCCAAAGATACATTAAGTGAAAATTCGCGCGTTGTATGGACTCAGTATCTCTATTATCCGACAGACTTAGTAAGGGAAGCCGGTGGATTTGGACCGGAAGAGGTAATGAATCATGCTAAAAATATTACGTTCGTAAATCTAAATAATGGAAAGGTAAAAAAACTTTTTGATAAGAAGGTTTATATTCTAGACTATTTTTCGGGCGAGTTTACAAAAAAAATAAAGAAGAACGACGAAGTCATAAAAGAAACTTTAGACATAGGTAACCGGATGGTTATTTTTGCAATGAAGATTGACACGAATAAAGATGGATTTTTGAACAATAAAGACTTAATACAAGTATTTTTATATCATCCACAAGATGAAAAATTAGACGAAGTATTGCCGGAAGGATATTTCTTTGAACGGTTACTCTTAAATACGCGCAAAAACCTTTTAGTTAGTATTATAAAAAAACAACCTGATCCAAAATCAAAAAAAGAGGACGAATCAAAACCTGCTATATATACCTATGATGTTGTAACAAAAAAAGGTACGATCATTCAAGGAGAATAAACAATGAAGCATCCGAACACAGACCTAACCATATTCGGCAAACAAGTATTAAACGTAACTGGTAATATTACAGCTAATATTCTTGGTGGAGTAAAAGATATTTTAGATAAGTCAATGACTTGGACTGCTGATACACTTGAGAATTTATCGGATGAAAAATTTTTACAAGTAGATGATCTTCCTGTATATTTGCATGTGGCGGGAACGAATTTAAAAAAATCAGCTGACATTACTTCTAAGGGAATGAGCATCGCAATTGATTCTACTGAGAATGCATTTGGAATTGCAAGTCACTCTCTAGATATTGCAGAGGATTATATGATTAAGACTCTGTATGAAAATAAAGTAATAAGCAGTATACTAGGAAGCTCTCACGATGACCTAATTAGTTTTTCAAAAATCAGAATGCTATTTCGCCACAACCACGAAGATGTAAACGCAGAGACAATTATTGATTTATACCGCGAGTCGGGGCTAAATAAAGCTATCCTCTACGTGCCAGGTCTTTTTTGTGATGAGACCCTCTGGATGAAGTCGGCAGAGGAAGACACAGGACTCGGAGATCATTTTTTAAACCAGGGATACTTTCCAATTTATATTCGCTACAATCAGGGCGCGCATATTTCTGTGAATGGAAAAGATTTAGAAGACTTGCTAGAAAAATTATTTGAGTTAGAGCCGAATTTGCCGCTGAGTATTATCACTTATAGTCAAGGTGGGCTAGTTCTAAGAAGTGCTCTTTATTATGCAAAGTTAAATTCACAAGAGTTTCTTTCTAAGATAGAGAAGGTATTCATCATTAGCTCCCCGAACGGTGGATCTTATATCGAGAAGATTGGATTTTGGGCAGGCATGGCAATGCAGGCTTCTCCTTTCTTTATTTTAAAAATAGTCGGCTTTGTTGGAAATTTAAGAAGTGATGCAATCAAAGATCTATCGCACGGCATTATCCGCGAAGAAGATTGGAAACTCGGTAGCCAACTCTTTCGCTATAGAACAGAGCATTATTTCGGTGAGCTTGATGATTTTGACGCCTACCAGATTTATAGTCTTGCCGGGTCTAACGACAATTTGTTTCAATCTTTCTTCGGTGATGGAATTATCGAGAAGTGGAGCATAGAGTCATTAACCGACAAAGTATTTAATAAAAAACCAAATCCCGAAACTCGAACTCTAAAAATACTCGGTCGCACGCATTTTCAAATTCTAAACGCACCCGAGTTGATTCCATTTATCGAGAAGGGACTTAGGGATTTTTTAAAGATTACCGGCGAAGGCGAAGGTCGCGAATACTTGGAGCGAAGGGTGGAATGAACACGGATGAACACCGATAGGGGACGATTGTATATATTAGAATAATCTAATAAATTAATAGCCTGCGGCAGCAAGCCCACCGCTAGGTGCAACCTTCCTGCCTACGTGTAGACGCTGAAACTTTATGAACGGAAATACTAGAATGTATATTTTGCAAGAAAGAGGAATTGATATAGACTCTTTAAATGTATTTAGAAATAAAGTGGACTTAGAATTCGAATAATTATGATTAGCCTATTAAATATATTTTTCATTCCAATTAATAATTCTACAGGGAAAATAGCAATTATTTCTCGCCCTAAAGGTAACGAATTTTTAGAAGAGTCGATTGAATATTTGAATCAAGAGAAAATTCAGATTGTCCTTTCTGCATTAACAAGAGAAGAAGAGGAAGAATTGGGATTAACGAAAGAAGCGGAGTTTTGTAATAAATACAATATAGAATTTTTAAAATTCCCAATGCAGGATAGAGGAACTCCTACTTCCTTATCTGATATTGAAACATTATGCAGGAATTTGGCTTTGAAAGTGCAAGAAGGCTCTTCGATAGGAATTCATTGTCGGGCTGGCATTGGCAGATCATCTATATTAGCCTCAAGTATTATGGCTCATCTAGGTTTTAATTCAAAGGATGCTTTAAATCTTATTTCTCAGAGTCGAAGAATAAAAGTGCCAGATACGGAAGTCCAAGAAAATTGGATAAATGAGTATTATGCGCATGTGAGTAATAAAGCTTGAACCTAAAAGACTCTATTGAAATACTAAAAGGTGTTGGACCTAAAAAAATTGCTGTACTAAAAAGTATCGGCATACAGACATTATTCGATCTATTGTATTATTTTCCGAGAAGGTATTTAGATAGAAATTTTTCTTCTACGATACTTCTAAAGCATGGAGAGAATGTAACTCTTCTTGCGACAGTGATTGACTCGTATCTCGCGCATGGGAAAAAAAGTAGGCTCATCGTAGGGGTAAAGACTTCTAATAATGAAAGAATTTCTCTCGTGTTCTTTAGTGGTGTCAATTATTTCAATCATGTATTTAAACCGGGGATGAGTCTTGTAGTGAGCGGTAAATTAGAATATTTCCGTGGGTTACAGATTTCTCATCCTGATTATGAAATTATTTCCGGGGATGCAGACGAAGAAGCTGATTTGACACATGTAGGACGGATAATTCCTCTTTACCCCACAACAGAGGCTTTGAAGAAAGATGGGCTTGACTCCCGCGGATTTAGAAGGCTCGTCAAGCAGGTACTGGATAAAATAGATGGGAAGAAATTTTCTATCGAAGAAGTGCTTCCAGCTAAAGCGGTAAAGAAGCGTAAACTTTTAAAAAGACAGGATGCATTCCAAGAAATTCATTTTCCTACCACAGACGAGTCTTTAGCTGACGCAAAACGTAGATTTGCCTACGAAGAATTTTACTACTTTAACTTGCTCATGGAATACAAGCGAACTGAAAGACAAAAAATCAAACGAAAACTCTGGCCTCTTAGAAAGTCGGAGGGTGCTGGTAAAATCCTAGAGCGACTTCCCTTTGAACTAACCGACGACCAGAAGACTAGCCTGGAAAAAATGAAAGAATTAAACGGAAAAGATATTCCTATGGCGGTTTTATTGCAGGGAGATGTGGGATCGGGTAAAACGGTTACTGCCCTATTAACCGCTATGCACTATATGGACAATAATATTCAGGTTTGTATGCTTGCTCCGACAGAGGTTTTAGCTCGGCAGCATTTTCAGACGATTCAAGGCTTACTCCAATTTACCCCTTTTGCTCGAATTGATTTACTCATCGGAAAAGAAAAAGAAAAACCCAGGCGTGAAAAACTTGCTCGCTTGAAAGAAGGCGAAACACTTCTTGTCATCGGAACGCATAGCCTATTTCAAGAAGATGTAAAATTTAGTGACCTGGGATTAGTTATCATTGACGAGCAGCATAAGTTTGGAGTAGAGCAAAGAGAAAGTATCCGCGCTAAAGGAAAAAATCCAGATATACTAGCCATGACAGCGACTCCTATTCCACGCACACTCTGTCTTACCCTCTATGGGGATTTACAACTGATCACAATTAAAACAAAGCCACTCGGCAGAAAGCCAATCGTCACCAAGTGGATAACAGAGGATAAACGCCCGGCGGTCTATAACTCGATTAAAAAATACTTATCCCAGGGCAGGCAGTGTTTTATTATTTATCCTTTGATTGAAGAATCTGAAAAAGTTGATTTGGAATCCTGCATAGAGTCTTATGAAAGACTCAGGATGTTTGAATTCAAAGATTATAAAATTGGACTCCTGCATGGACGAATGACAAGTGCAGAAAAAGATTCGGTCATGCACGCCTTCAAGGCTAACGAGATTCAACTCCTTGTTACTACGACTGTTGTAGAAGTGGGGATTGACGTTCCCAATGCAACTGTTCTTGTCATTGAGCATGCAGATCGTTTTGGAATTTCGCAGCTCCATCAGTTACGTGGGCGCGTTGGAAGAGGAGAGCATGAGAGCTTTTGTATTTTACTTACTCCTGATAAAGTGAGTGAAGACGCTGTTATCCGCATCGAGGCAATGGTCAGGACTAACGATGGATTTGAACTTGCCGAGGTAGATTTAAAACTCCGCGGACCGGGTGAGTTATTGGGGCTAAGACAGAGTGGACTCCCTGATTTTAAAATAGGTGATTTAGAAAAAGATGAATCTATCATCATTGAATCAAGACAAGATGCCGTAGAATTTGGAAACATTGGGGACATGGAGAAATTAGAGCTTCGAACTCGATTTACTGAAGGGCGCATTCTATTTCCTAATTAATATACTTTAAATTATCTAAAATCTTAGTATTTCCTTGCTTCTTTCAAATTTCCAGACGAAATAAAAAAACATTCGACAGAAAAATGGAAACTAGATAGGCTTCCTATGTGTCGGATAGCTTGTAATATGAATTTTTTTAAGAAAAAAACCAAATTCTTTATTTCAATTGACGTGGGTGATATGAAGAGTAGCCCCGAAGATCTGATTGGATTTTTTCGTGAGTTAAATTCTGAAATAGAAAATGAAGAGCAGCTAATTATAAAATTTTTCGAATTACAAGATGTATCCCTTAGTGTATTGAGTGTCGTGATTTCCTTTTTGTTGTTAGTCGAAAAAAATCATTCGATTGCAATTTCAATTCAAGCGGAGCCCGAGTTAATTAAAAAGCTCAAAGAAGCGAACGTTAGTCCTATCGTCTCAAAACTGGTCTCTTCCTAGGAGAAAATTAACCTTGTCAGGAATTGATTACAAAGAACTCAAACAAAGTTTCGTAAACTCTTCTCTTGCGATTCTAAGCAAATCCGAGTCCTGTGTTCTTATTCTTGAATCGTCGGTAGATAAAAATGCGATTGATGAATTATTTCGGGGAATCCATACTATCAAAGGAAATTCTGGAATATTTGAATTGCAAAAAATTCCTGAACTATCACATGCATTTGAAAATGTCTTAAATCTTCTTCGCATGTCGCGGCTAATGCCTAATCCAGATTTGATTGACCTAATGCTTTTAGGCATTGATAGACTCAAGGAAATGATATCTTCCTTAGATGTATCGGAGCTAATTGAAGTAAAAGATCTAGTTGAAAAATTCAACGCTTACTTACAACCGGCAGAACAGACAAATACTAAGGATGCAGAAATTATAGAAATAGCAGCGGCAAATGATAAAAATCCTCCCTGGATTCAAGATATACAAGTCTCGGAAAAAATAATTGCATTTGCTAAATCAAAGAGAAAATATCTTTCAGTCGTAGCTTTTAATCTTTCTAAACAAAAATTTAATTCCCTTGGTCTATTTCTAGAAAAAATACAGATTGTTTTAAAAAAATCACGCATTTTAAGAAAAGGTTTAGTCATAAAAAAGTTGAGATCACTGGATAATGAAGGTAATCCTCCTATCCCTTATTATTTAATTCTTCTTTCGGATTCAAAAGTCGAGCCAATCCTAAATGAGGCGGATATCGAGTCAGAATTCATTCAAACTGTTTTTGTTCCCGATGATATGGAATCTGTCCATATTCATCCTGAAAAAGAAAAATCGTCGGAGAAAGAAAAAAAAGCAACGAATACCGTTTCGCCTGCAAAAGAAAATCTGAGTCAAGTAGCAGACACAAGCATAAATGTGAATTTGAATCTTTTAAATCATTTGATTAATCTGACTGGAGAGATTGTACTTGCTCGTAACGTACTTGCCTTAAAAGTTTTGCAAAGTGGAAATCCGGAGCTACAGTCTATATCCAAACGATTTGAAAAATTACTCTCCGAATTAGAGTCCGGGATTTTAAAAACGAGACTTCAGAGTATGAATACCTTCTTTCAAAAAATTCCGAGGCTTGTCCGCGACATTGCAAAGGCTACGGGCAAACAAATCGAAGTCTATATTGAAGGAAGTGATGTTGAATTAGATAAGTCTTTAATTGATCAACTTGGTGATCCTGTAACTCATATTATCCGCAATGCAATAGATCATGGCATTGAAAACTCAGATGACCGTATTCGAAAAGGCAAATCAGCATTCGGCAACTTACGAATATCCGCAAGACTGCGCGGTGGAAATGTAGAAATTTTAATTAGTGATGATGGAAAAGGGTTAGATACAGAAAAAATTCGAGAAAAAGTAGTTCAAAAAAACTTGGCAAGTTTTGAAGTCGTTGCCCGATCTTCCAAAGAAGAATTAATCGAATATCTCTTTCTTCCTGGATTTAGTACTGCCGGTGTTGTTACAGAGGTATCGGGAAGAGGGGTAGGATTAGATGTTGTAAGATCGAATCTCAAAAAAATTGGCGGGACTGTTTCGATTGAATATGAAGAAGACCGGGGAACCATCTTTATCCTCTCTATTCCACAGACTCTTTCGATTGTCACCTGTCTTATTATAAAATCGGCTAATCGTAAGTTTGCGATTCCACAGCAGTATTTGAGTGAACTCATTCGACTGAATCCCTCTAAGATTCATTGGATTGAAAGTAAGCAGGTGTATGATTTGCGAAAACAATTACTTCCATTTATAAATATCAGTAGTACATTTAATTTTGACTCTCCTCTATCAAAAGAGCGAAAAGAAAAGTTTATAGTAGCTCTTAAGTCTGAAAAATTTTATTACGGTGTTGGTATTGACGAAGTTTTAGACACTGAGGATATTGTTGTTAAGCCGCTTGGGGAATACTTTGAGGAATTGGGATTTCTTTCTGGCGCAACAATTCTAGGGGATGGAGATATTGCACTCATTTTAGATATTTCTGGACTTGCCAGGCTTTCGGGAATGCAAAACTCACAGGCTTTGATTGAAACAAATTCTGCAAAAGGATCCTCTTTGCAAAAAGAAAGTTATCTACTTTTTTCGGTCGGCAAAGTAAAGGTTTGCATGTCTATTGTATCAAATCCCTATATAGTTCAGATTTCGAAACAGGAAGTTAATCGTTACCTGGGATTAGATACATTTATTTATAATAAAGAATCTATACCAATACTCCGCCTAAATGATATTTTGCGCTTGGATTCGGAAGAATCGGAAAATCCTTCACTTAGTATTATTCTTTATAAAACTAGTAACGGATTAGTCGGAATAGCCGCAACGAGTGTGGATGGAGTCTTTAGTGATCTGGAAAATATTCGTTTAGATCAGATTACAGGAGAAGGAATCATTGGCACTGCCTACAGAGATGGGAATAACGTGCTTCTTTTAGATGTCAACTATCTACTAGAAGAATTCTATAAGCAAAAATTAAGAAATATAAAATTAAAAATAGAAGATAATAAAGATTTACTATTAGGAGAATAAAGTGAATAATTTGAACTTAATGAATTACAAAAAATGGAAATTGAATTTTAAAATTGCGAGTGCTTTTTATTTTGTAGGATCGATTTCACTCTTAATTGTTGGAGTTACAAGTTTTGTAATTGCCCGTGATACTTTGAAAGACGAGACAATTAGAAGAGTTACCCTCGTACGAGAAGTAAAGGCATCGCAAATTGAGGATTACTTTCAAATTATTCGTCACCAGACGCAGACCTATTCGGAAAATAAATCTGTAGTCGATGCAATGAGGGAGTTCAAACAAGCTTTTAATTCAGTGGAAAGGGAATCCTTTGGAAATTTTCGATTGGATTTAGCTAAAGACAATTTGATAAATTATTATGAAAAAGAAGTTATTTCAAGATTAAAAAAATCAGTCATTGAAATTAGCGCCAATTCCATTTTTCCTCGTTCTAATACTGAATACATTTTACAGGATATCTATATTAGTTCCAATTCCAATGAAGTAGGCAAGAAAAATTTGCTAAGTGCGGCAAAAGAGAATTATTCTTATAATGCTATTCATTCGAAATACCATAGCACTTTCATGAATTATCAACAGAAATTTGGATTCTATGATATGTTTTTAGTTGATGCTGATAAGGGTAATATAGTGTATACCGTATTTAAAGAAGTTGATTTTAGCACTTCTCTTTTGGATGGACCTTATAGCAATACAAATATTGGTAGGGTTTTTAAAGAGGTAAAAAATTCTAATCAAAAAGGTTTTATAAAATTAATTGATTTCGAGCCTTATATTCCTTCCTATGGGGCGGCAGCAGCTTTTATTGCTTCGCCAATCTACGAAGGAAATAAAATGACAGGCGTTCTGATTTTTCAATTGCCGCTTGATAAAATAATGGACGTTATGAACTTCCATCAAGATTGGGAAGGGGCGGGAATGGGAAAAACAGGAGAAACTTTTTTAATCGGGCAAGATCTCAAGATGAAATCTAATTCCAGATTTCTTGTCGAAACGCCGGAAGAGTATTTTAAATCTCTGGATAATTCAGATATGCCACTAGATATAATTCAAAAGATTAAAACCCTGAAGACAAATGTGGGGTTACAGGAAAACAAAACAAAAGCTGGACTTGACATCGCAAGAGGAATTAGCGGGCAAGACACCTATGAAGACTACCGCAAGGTAAGAGTGATTTCAAGTTATAAACCTCTTAAAATTGAAGATGTAAAATGGGGAATAATTAGTAAAATAGATGAAGAAGAAGCTTTTATTTCAGTTTCAAAATTAAAAACTAACCTATTTATTATTTCTCTTGTTGTATTTGTCTTAATTGGATTTATTACATTTCTTCTTTCTAAAATTATCATTAAACCGATCATTGCAATTGTAGAGCGGGTCGAAGATATTGCAAATGGAGAGGGGGATTTGACCAAGCGTCTATCCATAGACTCTACTGATGAGTTAGGAGAACTTGCAGATTGGTTCAATAAATTTTTAGTTAAGATTCATTCAATCGTTTTAGAAATTTCAAGTACAAGTCAAATCATATTAGCAAGTTCTAATAGACTTTCTGAAACGAGTCTTTCCCTTTCTACCTCGACAGAACAAACCTCCGCACAATCGGAATTAATCGCATCGGCAAGCACGGAAATGAGCCAGAGCGTGCAAGTAATTGCATCTTCAGTAGAAGAAATGTCTATATCTATTGAAGAAGTCGCAAGAAGAGCGAGTGACTATGCAGCTATTTCAAGAGATGCAAATAAAACAGCAATAGAAACAAATGCTATTGTAAATAAACTCGGAGAAGATGCAAAAGATATTGGTAAAGTAATTGAAAGTATTGCGGATATCGCGTCGCAAACACATCTACTTTCCTTAAATGCTGCAATTGAAGCAGCAAGTGCAGGGGAGGCAGGGAAAGGCTTCGCAGTAGTTGCCTCTGAAGTAAAAGAACTTGCAAAACAGTCAGCAATATCTTCACAGGAAATTAAAGAAAAAATTCAATCTATTCAGAAGAATACAGAAAATACGATAACTGCAATCAATCGAATTGTAACAACTATTTCGAAGGTAAATGATATTAGCTCCACCATTGCTTCAGCAGTCGAAGAGCAATCGATCACCTCGAAAGAAATAGCTTCTAATATCAGTCAAACTTCTATAGGTGCCCGCGAGGTAACAAAAAATATTCTTGGAATCAATATGGCGGCTCGTTCAGGAGCACAAAGAGCAATTCAAACTTCTGAATTGGCAAGAGAATTAAACGAATTAACCGCTGGCTTAGAAAAAATTGTAAAGAGTTTTAAAATCTAATGTCAAGCGCAGAAATTTCAGTAAAGCAAAAAAAACAGATGGTAGAGATACTCACCTGGTATGTGAAAGAGCAGTTATACGGTCTGTTTTTAGATGACTGCAAAGAAGTTATTAAGAATATTAATATTTTGCCAGTCCCACACTCTAAAAAGTATATTGCCGGTATTTATAATTTACGTGGTGAAATAATTACTGTAATTGATGTAGCGGTAAAACTTGGTTACCCACAAGAGCAACTAAAAAATGAAAAATCTGTTATACGCTTAAAAGAAAAATCTAAAGTTTCTATTATGGCTGATAAAATTTATGATATTTTAGAAATTTCTTCCGACTTATTGGAATTACCCCCGTCAAACTTAAGTGAGCAGGAAATGAAATGTATTTCTTCTGTTGCTAACTCGGAGAAGGGAGTGATTCTGATTGTAAATTTAAAGGGTCTTACAGAGATTGAGTGAAATATGAGTGAAATAAATAAAATTACAGTCATCATAGTAGATGATTCGGATATCTATAGAATCCTGCTCTTCAAACTCCTGTCCCAGGAAAAAGACATTGAAGTTATTTCTTTAGCTCGGAGTGGGCAATTGGCATTACCCAGAGTTAGGCATTATAAACCGGATATCGTAATTTTAGATATGGAAATGCCCGACCTAGATGGGTTAAAGACGCTAGAGATTATAAGGAAAGAATCTCCGGATTCACGGGTAATCATGTTTTGCTCTAAGACTCCAGAAAGTGCTAAGCAGACTATTAAAGCACTTGAGCTTGGAGCTAAGGATTTTGTTACTAAGCCTGAGGCTAATTCTAATATTTCCGTAGAAGACTACATTCTACAAAAATTAATTACAAAAATAAAAGCAATTGGTAGGCATAAAGTCGAAAAATTGGATGAGTCTAAAGAGGCTAATATAGAGAAGCCGGTTTCTAGAGTATCCCAGAAGGGTAAATATGATGTATGCGCAATAGGTATTTCTACAGGAGGTCCTGATGCACTTCGTGCCTTACTTCCATCTCTTCCTCAAAATCTCGATGGTAGTATTTTTATAGTCCAGCATATGCCTCCTTATTTCACAAAGCAATTAGCAGAAAGTTTGAATTCAATCTCACAACTTCGCGTTGTCGAAGGAGCCGATAAAATGAAAGTAGAAAAAGGTTTCATTTACATTGCTCCCGGCGGAAAACATATGATTGTAAAGAGGGATGCGAACTTAGAGTGTAGCATAGGAATAATCGACATAGAGCCCGAGGAAAGTTGCAAGCCCTCAGCAAATATTCTATTTCGTTCTATTGCAACGGTATATGGTCAAAGTGCAGTCGCAATTATTATGACTGGAATGGGGCAAGACGGATACAAAGGCTTTATTGAACTTAAAAAATCAGGCGCTTATTTACTTGCTCAGAATGAGGATAGTTGTCTCGTGTTCGGTATGCCAATGCTTCCGATAAAAGAAAAATTAGTTTCCGAAATTCATAATATCCGAGGGCTCAGTGATTCTATCGTGCGTCTAGTGGGCACTATATGAATTATCAAAACCTATTTAAGGCTATTTATGAGTTAACCGGAATACATTTGCAAGAGGATAAGATCTATTTGCTTGAAAGTAGACTCCCTGATTTAATGAAAAAATATTCTCTTGCCAGTTTTGATGAAGTGGCAGAAAAAATTCAAAATCGGGATAATCCTGATTTGCTGAAAGAATTTATAAATTCAATCACAACCCAGGAAACTTATTTTTTTAGAGATCAAAGTATTTATGAAGCACTAGTTCATAGAATAATTCCAGAATGGCTTCTAAAAAATGGTGGCGAAGAATCCATCCGTGCTAGAGGTATACGGTTAAAAATTTGGTCGGCTGGCTGTGCAACGGGACAAGAACCTTATTCAATTGCGATAACAATACGTGAATTTTTTCCAAGACTTTTTGATATCATAGATATTCACGCAAGCGACATATCATCAGTAGCCCTTGATAAAGCGAAGAGAGCCAACTATCTCGAAATTGAAGTCGACCGAGGAGTGGAAGAACGAATTAAGGAAAAGTATTTCAAAAAAACTTCTTACGGCTACGAGTTAGTATCCGAAATTAAAAATCCAGTTAGATTTTCTATTTTAAATCTACATTTAGATTCGTATCCACGAGAAATAGATATCGTATTTTGTAGAAATGTTGCCATTTATTTTCATAAAGAAGACAGAAAAAAAATTTATATGAAACTAAAAAATTCTTTAAAAACCGATGGAGTCCTAGCTCTCGGGTCAGCGGAGAATTTATTTGGATTCATTGATAATTTTAAAATTCAAGAATATAAAATTGCGCGCTATTACCGTTTTTAAAAACCGAAACATTTAAGGAGACATTACTTTGAAGGCTAAGATCATTCAATATAAAGGAGTTGGAGAAATTGAAATAGTGAAGACCCGTAGGACTCGGGGAATGAGTCTTAAGATTCATCCAATCAGGGGAGTATGTGTTTCCATTCCTCATAACTGGTCTTACAAAGGTGCAGAGGAGGTGCTAAAGGAAAATCGAGATTGGGTTAATAGAAGCATACAAAAATTATCCGCTACAGAAAAAATATCTGCTCCCTTTACAGAAGAAAGTAATTTTAAGACCAAATACCATGAAGTCAAAATTCTTCCCTGGATAGGAAGGGATGTGACTTATACAATGCGAGAGCATGTATTAAGTATTTATTATCCGAAAAATCGCGATGTATTAGAATTTGATATTCAAGAAAATATTCGCTACCTAATTGAAGAAACGTATAGAAAAGAGGCAAAGCAATATTTAACAACTAGACTTAGCTACCTTGCAAAAAAAAATAATTTTGAATACGGGGACGTATCTATAAAAAATATGAAATCACGCTGGGGTAGTTGCACTGTAGAGGATAATATCAATTTAAGTCTACATCTTATGCGTATTCCTGAAGAGCTTTCTGATTATGTAATGTTACATGAACTCTGTCATACTATTCATAAAAATCACAGTAAAAAATTTTGGGATTTGCTATGCAAAGTTTGCAAAGACGCAAAAGTCAAAGATAAAGAAATGAGAAAATACAATGCAGAGGTTTATTAAATATTTATGCATATAAACTATGATAAGAATAAAATTCTACAGACAGCTTAGCGAATAATTATTGGATTAGCTGTAATTAAAAAATGGAATCAAAACCTAGCAGTCCGCCAGTAATATTTGCAGAGGGAGAAAACGATAATTTCGAAATGCTTTCTGAATTAGAAAGCGAGATAGATGAAATTAATCTTTCAAGAGAAGAAAATAAATATGCAGACAAGGTTTCTCCTCGAGTCCAAAAACTCAGGGATATCAGGAAGAAAGCAAAAGTTTCGATTACTCAGAGTAAACCTTTTCTGGCAGGTGTAGAACTAGACATTCGTCGTAAGCACGAAAATGCGTTACTGATCGAAGATTTATATATAGAGTGGTGTAATAATGGGAATAAAACATGGTTATCCCCACT
>JANYCR010000559.1 GCA_025360185.1 Leptospiraceae bacterium
GAGTGAATATCAAATTTTTCTAGTAGCCTGGTAAGCTCTTCCTCGTTTTTGGGAGTGAGATGAATCCATGTTTTAGAGCGCGGAACAGCTAATGGTATGTTAGTATCTTTTATTTCTTTTTTTTCTTTTGTAGTTAATACCCAGTTACTTAAGAACATAGTCAATCCTACAAACTATTTACTTCCTAAGAAGGCTTTTCTTAGTTTAAGTATTTTTTCCGATGGAACATTATCAATAACTAGCCTATATGTTTTAATAGTTTCACATTTTAGAGTTCGCTGGATAATTTTGTTTTTCCTCGACAATAATAGCAATATTTCATCTCCATTTTCTAAGGAAGATTTTACGGACTCAAGAGTTTCACGACTTGCTCGAAGACTATTAATTGCGATTAATTCATCATGGAGGTTAATGTCTATTTTCCCCGAACTTTTATGTTGGTATATTTTTGTGATTAGAACTTTTCCGTCGCGCTCTTTTGTATCAAATCCGAAGCTTATTTTAGAGCTGACTTCTTCTTTTTTAATTCCCACTTCTTCTAGAAAGTCAAAGACTGGAATGCGAACAATATCCGAAATATATTTTTCAAATCTATCGAGTAGGTTTAATCCTGTGAGTTCTTCTGCAGTGCTAAAAAATTCTTCTTTCGTGAAGCCTCTATTCTTTTTAACAAAGTATTTTTGGTAGAGTGCTTTTAAAATATCAATGAATGAAAATTTACAATCAGTGTTTTTCAAAATATAAATATTCATACAGAGTACTAGGATAGATCCTTTTACATAATAAGAAATCCCAGTATTATGCGAGTTAGCGTGCTGTTTATAAAATTTTGTCCAGGTTGTAAAAGAAGAATCTTCTAAGCTCATATTTTCATCGCCGGCAGAGTCTTCTAGTCGGTTGATGTCCGTGATAAGTTCTGCAAGATAATCTTCATTAGAATAGAAATTACATTGGTGTAAAATATAATTATCATAAAAACTTGTGATCCCTTCTGCAATCCAAAGCTCTTTTGTAAGATTTGGCTCTTGATAATTATAAGGTAAAAGTTCAATAGGGCGAATTCGCTTAACGTTCCAGAGATGAAAGTATTCATGTGCAAGTAATCCTAGTAGCCTTGCATATTCACTTTTGTCATGTAGTTTTATCGGATCGAAAGCATTTACGCTAGATGCAGCATGTTCTAATCCACCATAATTATTATCTGTGAGGTTAATGATGAATAGGTAATACTTATTGGGATTGAATCCAAAAAGTTTTGTTTCGTAATCAGTAATTTTTTTTAGATCGGAAAGTAAGTTTGCTCGAATTTGTTTTGGAATTTCTCCTTCGAGTAAAATTTCGTGCTGGCAATCCCCACTTTCAAAACTTGCTGATTCACGATTGGAAAATTGGATAGGAGAATCATACAGCTCATCAAAGTTATCCGCTATAAGGAAAATTTCTTTTTTTTCTAAAGCGGAATATACAAATTTAAAATGAGAATTTGTTTCGTATGAAATTTCTACTTTGCTTTGTAGATAACCTTCCGGGTAAAGAAAGATAGAAGGGGGGTTTATGAATCCGTATTCGGTATCTAAAAAATTGGTTCGAACAGAATTTTCGAAAGAGTATACTTTGTATTTGATCGTAAAAGGTTTATTTTCCGAGAATATTTCCCAAGTAGATAGTCCTGTTTGATTCCACTTGATCGGTTGATCGTTTAATGTGGATACAGAAAAATTATGTAGATGTCCAGCGTAGTCTCGAATTAAATAAGATCCGGGGGACCAAGTGGGTAAATGAAATTTGACGCTACTTTGTTTTAATTTAACTGTGAGCTCAATATAAAAGTAATTAAGATGAGGCTCTGAGATGATTACTTTGTAGTTGAAAAGATTTTTATTTGGTTTAGTGAGTTTTTTTTTGATAGCCAAACTCTATTTCCTGTGAAGATGCTCTTTATAAAACTGTGCTAAGAAGTTTAGCTAAGATATGAAATATTATTTCTGGATTGCAAAGCAATCCAGAAATATCTTTAGAAATTAAATCGCTTTGACTTGTGCTGCTGCCGGACCTTTCTTTCCGTTTACGATTTCAAATTCAACTCTCTCTCCATCTTTTAACTGTTTGAATCCATCAGTCAGAATTTCTGAATAATGAACAAAAATATCTTCTCCACCATCAATAGATATGAAACCATATCCTTTTACTTTGTTAAACCATTTTACTGTACCTTGTGCCACTGCTATATCTCCTTATCTGGGTTTATGCATTCGTTAGCCTAAGCTCAAAAATAAGGTGAGAGAGTTACAGTAAAACTTCTTGGAGGAGAATTGTTACTAAAATACTTTTCTACAAAACTTAAAATTACTTATTGCTAATGATGAACTTAAATCCTGTACTCATTTAATACATAGAATATTTTTTGTAAATAAAAAAATTATTAAAGATAAATTCAAAAAAATATTTATCACTACCCTATTTTGTGTAGTACTGAAATTGGGTTGGATAAGAGCTATAGCCTAATTGATTTTTGTCGGGGTCGAGAAAATAAATAGTATAATCCGTTCTCTTTGTAATTGGAAGGGAATTAATTTCTAAATGAAAAGAAGCATCCATTTTGAAAATGAGTGCCTCCGGTGCTTTGGAATAAGGAAAATCTTCTAGCATGAGGATAGAGTCTTCGCTTGTCTCGAACCAGACAGATCTAATTTTTCCTTCTTCAGAAAATTTATCTTCTCTCCATTTAAGTCCTGGTAGAGTTTTATAAAATTCTGACATTCGTAATAGGTTAGGCGTTGCGATAGCAACATGGTGAATCAATTTTTTCTCCAGTATAGATGGGTTTTAGTTTTGGGCTAATCGTAATTAAACGGTTTTGTCAAGAAATATGATATCAGGACTATGCAAAAATAATAAAATATTTGAGGTAAAGTGTTGTAAAGCCCTCTCATAGTGACTGTGCCTGGATTAAGCACAGTCGAAGTAGAGCAATTTTTCTACCTAGTTTATTTTAGGCTCTAAACGATTTACTGAACACGAGTCCAAGTTTGTTTTTTACCTAAGAATCGGCTGATTTTTAAATGACCGTTGAGCTTTAAGCTGTTATCGCCATTCATTTTCAATTCGCCAACGTATAGCTTTCCTGATTCTGGATCGTAGATTTCTCCATTTGTCCATTCATCATCGCCAGCATCGTATTTGAAGCCTTTAAGGAAAGTCAATCCAACGATTGGTTGTGTTCTTTTAGAAGCATCTGGATTTTCTGTATCAACTTTGTTCGCACCGGCAGCGGCTTTACCGTCTTTGACTGCATCATCTGTTGCAGCATAAGTAGGAAGTTTTAACCATACGATTGTTCCACACACTGCATCACCGCATTTTTTAAGCTCCACATGAGACTTTCCACCTTCAGTTGCCCATTTCCCTAATATTTTATCATTTGCTGAAACACTTCCCGCAAAGATAACTGCTACAAATGCAGCGACTACTAATAACTTTTTATTCATTCTAATCTCCTTGAATTTTTGTTTTTTATAAACTTGGCTTATCATATTGATTTTAAAAAATTGGCAAGCTAAATTTTAAAAAAACTTTTAAATTCAAGTTGATAATGCAAAAGAATGTAAGCTGAGAGAGTTCAGCCTGTGGTGATTAAGTTAAGGGAATAATTCTTGTAACGTAGGATTCGTTCAGTCCGATTTTTGTTGTTTGAAGATTGGAAGCGGTAGAGTTTTAGTTGGAATGGATTCCTGTATATATCAATTCACGGTTTGATTCATTGGTTTCTGTTTCGAGAAGTTTTTCTAATGTTTTTTTATAGTCACTCACATCGTTTTTATTTTGGATTAAGTATTCAAGCATATATTGTCTTACGTTGATATCTGATTCTATTTGCACTGAATCTTGCACGGTCTTTGCTACTTCTCGGTCGCCTTTTCTTTGAAGAAGGCTCTGCATAATCTTGATTCGCCCCTCTGAGGATTCTTCTTTGGTAACATGGCTCTTTAAAAAGCCAAGTGAATCTTTATCTTTAAAATTTCCTAGAGCGCTGTAAAGTGAGGAGCGAGCAATTTTATCTTCTGATTTAGCATAATCTTTAATTTTAGGAAAAAGGGAACTGTCTCCTGTGTTTCCAGTTGCATCTAATAAGACGGCTAATTTAATCGGGTCTTTACTACTTGTAGAAAGTTCAGAAAAAATTCGAGTTTTTATTTTTGCGGGCAAAGACTCCTTACCCGCTACCTCTTGGTTTTTTGTATGAAGTGCAACAGTGCCAAGAGCAAGAATGGCAGTATTTGAATAATCTCTATCTTGTTCGGTTTTCCTGGATTCATAAATTTTCCATAGAGCGTTTGCTGAATCTTCTGAGGGACTCCTTACTTCTTGAAATCCTGCAAGTGCTTGCATTCGAGCATTTGCGGTTTGTGAGGATACTAACGAGTGCACTCTGTGACTCTTTGTGCCCTGTAGTGGCTAATAGATGTATGATTTCAATGACATGATTTCCTGAAAT
>JANYCR010000576.1 GCA_025360185.1 Leptospiraceae bacterium
TCCTACGAAGAAAAATTAGAAAGTTATTTAGTATTGTTCGAGATCACAAAAGAACTTTTAAAATCAAAGTCATTTGATGACTTCTTTGAGAACTTAATGTATTCTATTATTGGTCAAGTCGGACCAGAGATAATGATCATATTCTCCTCTCGCGATGGTAACTTTAGCCAAATGAAAATAGTTGCCCATGAGGGGATTGATATTGAGCCTGAATATGTTATTAAGAAGGGGGATACTCTTTATTCGCTTCTTGAATCAGAGAAAGATGTTGTTTACGCAAAAGACTTATTAGCCAAAGACCTCAAGGATCGAGAACGTGTTTTATTAGAAAATCCTTTGACGGAAATTCTAATTCCGATTCGAGTTATGGATCAGTTTTCCGGCTTTATAGTTGCGGGTAAGATGATTAGTGGAGAAGAATACACAGAAAAAGATTTTGAATTTTTACAGATTCTAGTAGAAGTTTCAGGAAATTTCCTAAGCAAATTATTTGATTCAGAGAATTTAAGCAATGAAGTATCTGAATTAAATAAGATTATTCACTCTAGTAGCAGTATTACGGATTTTACAGATAAGGTGTACACGCGTAAAACGCTAGACGAATTATATGATGTTTTATCTGAAAATTTAATCAATGACTTTAAGGTTTCTGGTTTTACATTTATGATATTGGATGTAAAAACAATGGATTATAAAGTCTTTGGTTCAAACTTTTTATTGCCTGAGACTTTGGGTAAATTACGATTGAGCAAGGATTCAAAGATAATTACCATGATTTCGCAGGTAAGTGATGTTTACCGCTTGGAAAATTTCCAATCCAATGCAGAGCTAAATTCTTATATTACCGAGCAGGAGCTTGCTGCAATGAGTGAATTTACTGTTATTCCTTTAATTAATATTGGACGCATGGTAGGTTTATTTATTATCCATAAAGTGTCTACTGATTGGAGTCCCGGATTTAAGAGAACGATACTATCACTTTCTAATATTGTCGCTCCTATTATTGCAAATCTAGTAATGCAAAATGAAAAAGAAAGTCTATTCAGAAATCCATTTAACCCTTTGCAGGAAACAATTGATAGAGAAATTAAATACTGTGAGGCTAAGAACAAACAATTTACTCTTATTGTTTTAAAAATTCTAAATGTAACTAGAATTTTAAATATCTTAGGAATAAATTTCTTTTCCGAGTATTCTGATTTTATATCTAAGAAAATATTTGAAAATACAAAATCGTCTGATTATGTTTCAAGAATAGGTCAGGGTAAGTTTGCGATACTATTAAAAGAAAATAGCAAATTAGATTCAGAAACTTTTATTTCAAAGATTAAATCCGAGATTGTATTATTTCATAATCCTTCTCGTGATTTTAAACTTTCTATTCAAATTTATTCGCTCACTTACCCGGAGCAAGCCAAAGATAAAAGAAAATTTATCGAGATGATGGAAGAAACCTAAGGCTACTAAGAGTTATGCTCTTTAACTCAATTAACTTTCTTGTTTTCTTCTCGGTCTTTTATTTAATCTATACAAAAGTAAATTTAAAAATCCAAAACTGGCTTTTATTAATCGGTGGAATTATCTTTTATTCTTTCTGGAATTACAAGATGACATTTCTTTTGTTGTTTTGTATTTATTTTAATTTTATCGCAGGAATTCGACTAGCAAAGAATCAGGATTTAATCAGGCGTAAGAGAATTTTACTTTTTACGATTGCTTTAAACCTCGGAATCCTTTTTATTTTTAAGTATACAGTTTTTGTAATTCAATCTTTTAACGATATATCTAGATTAGCCGATGGAAGTTTAAAGCTAAGTGTAATAGATATTATCTTACCGATAGGAATTTCATTTTATACATTTCACAATATTAGTTATATCTATGATGTGTATAAGGGAAAAATTCAACCGACGTATAACTTACTTACTTATGCAGTCTATGATTTGTTCTTTCCGCTACTTTTGTCAGGACCAATTGAGCGGGCAGAAAGACTCATTCCGCAGATTGAAAAAGAAAGAGAAATTACAAAAGAAAAATTTCAGTCTGGGTTAATTCTTGTTCTCTGGGGAATCTTTAAGAAAGTCTTTGTCTCAGATAACCTGGCTCCATTCGTAAATATGGCTTTGTATCCTGATGAGACTATTCCTAAGGGACTTGTATATTTCGTTGCTGCTGCCTTTGCTTTTCAAGTTTATGCTGATTTTAGCGGGTATACTGATGCAGCACGCGGTATGGCTAGAATGATTGGGTTTGAGCTATCGCTTAATTTTAATTTGCCTCTATTTAAAGCCACAAACCCATCCGAGTTCTGGAAGAGATGGCATATATCTCTTTCTACTTGGCTACGGGATTATGTATATATACCGCTTGGTGGAAATCGAAATGGAATTTTCTACCAGAATATGAATCTAATGATAGTATGGATTTTAGGTGGTCTCTGGCATGGGGCTACGTATGGTTATCTCATCTGGGGAATCTATTGCGGCTTACAAGTTGTGATCTACAATATATATGCAGAGATGAAGGCTAAGTATTTTCGAAAAACTATTTATAACGAAGTAGATATCAAAAATGTCATTTCGAGCGGAAGTCGAGAAATACTTACAAAAAAAAGACTTCCTTTATTTGTAGTTCTCGACAAACTCGAACTGACATTCATTAATTATTCTTTAAAAGGATTTATTAAAATTATCAGCATCTTCATCACCTTCATGCTCTTTGGTTTAGGGCTACTTTTATTTAGAGTAGAGAATCCAACTCACCTAATGCGGCTAATAGATAATATGGCTGGAATTTATTTGAATTGGGTTTTGATTTGTAAATTTCTATTTTATATTTCCCCAATTTTAATTTTAGATAGTCTGCAAGTCTGGCATAAAGATTTAGAATATTTCAGTTCTTCTAAAATTCATCCAGTAATTGCTTACGGTATATTAACCTTATCCGCTATTCAGTTTTGTTTATTTTCAGTTTTTGAAAGCAAGGAATTTTTCTACTTTCAGTTTTAATTTTACTTGCATTTTAAATATTGTAAAATGACAATAGATGTATGACTAATCTCGCAAAAAAAATGATTACCGTTACAGAATATCTTGCATTAGAAAGAAATTCAAAGGAAAAGCATGAATTCTATAAGGGCGAGATGTTTGCTATGGCAGGTGCCAAGAAAAGGCATAACCAAATCGTTTTCAATATTATTGGACAGTTATACAATCAATTAAAGGATAAGCCTTGCATTGCTTTTGGTTCGGATATGAAAGTCCGAGTGAAGCCAGATGGACTTTTTACTTACCCGGATATATCAGCGTTATGCGGTGATGAAAAATACTTAGATGAAAATGAGGATGTCTTATTGAATCCAAGTTTGATTATTGAAGTTCTTTCGGAATCTACTGAGAATTATGATAGAGGAAAAAAGTTTGTTCTATACCGCGAATTGGAATCTTTACGAGAATACGTTTTAATATCTTCCGATTATAAAAAAGTCGAAATTTTTAAACGAACTCAAAGTAACCAATGGTTACTCTCTGACATCATAGAAAATGAGCTGATTCATTTTGAGTCAATTCATTGCTCTATTTCATTTGAAGAAATTTATAATAAGATACAATTTTAGAATTAATCAGAATTTGAATTTAGTAAAGGATTCTAATCAAAGAAAAAGATTGCAAGCCATAAAGAAAGGATGAACTATGCTCTTATGGGTAACGCGGCAAAGAAATTAATGACAGCCACAGAGTATTTAGAGTTCGAAAGAAATTCTTTTGAGAAGCATGAATTCTACAATGGGGAAATGTATGCAATGGCAGGTGCGAAAGAAAGGCATAATCTCATTGTCAGCAACTTGATTATAAGCATTGGAACTGAATTTAAAAATAAACCTTGTGTAGTGTATCCATCAGACATGCGGGTTGTGATTGATGAATACCGACATTACACCTATCCAGATGTAACTTTAGTTTGTGGAGAACGAAAATTTTTAGATAATAAAAATGATTGTCTTTTAAATCCAAATGTAATTGTGGAAGTCTTATCTGAATCAACAGAAAAGTATGATAGAGGTAAAAAATTCGAGGCTTATCGAAATATAGCGTCCCTTAAGGAATACATGCTAGTATCCTCTGAAGATAAGAAAATTGAATTATTTACAAAAAATAATGAAGGGAAATGGTTTCTCTCTGAGAACGGAGTGGAGGATACGATTATTATACCTACAATCGATCTGACTTTGGCTCTTTCTGACGTATACGATAAAGTAGAGTTTGAACAGTAAAATTCTGATTAAAAAAACAAAATAATAAGTCAGCATAAGCGTTATAAAATGAGTTTTAAATTAAATCCCATCGGTGTTCATCAGTGTTCATTCCACCCTGCACCGAATGGTGCCCTTCGCCTTCGCCTAGTAATCTTCTTAATTCTCTCATTCACCAATTGCATCTCTCGTCAGATTCCAATTCCTACCGAACGGCTAATGCCAAAAGTCTTAACGAGTAAGAAACTCTCGCAAAAACAAATTCCGTATTTATTATACCAGCCAAAGTCTTATTTTACAAACCAGAGAGAAGAGCTTCCGCTTGTTGTATTTTTACATGGACGCGGAGAAAGAGGAAACAATCTTGAAATGCTAAAACGGCAGGCACTTCCGAAGATGATTGCAGAGGAAAATACCGAGTTTCCATTTATCATGATCGCGCCGCAATTACCTGAGTCAGAAGAAGAATGGTATACAAAGGACTTAATGACTTTGATAGAAGAGATTGAATCTGAATATTCTATTGATGAAGATAGGATATACCTAACAGGTATTAGCCTCGGAGGAAGCGGGGTTTGGAAAGTGGCGACTGAATTCCCTGATAAATTTGCAGCATTGATTCCGATTTCCGGTTGGGGAGATGCTTCTAAAATTTGTAGGCTACTAAACGCAAACGTTTGGGCATTTCATGGAGGAAAGGATACTCTCATTTTGCCGGAAAGAACACTTGAGATTGTAGAGAGATTGCAGTATTGTAATTCTACTACTTGGTTTACAATTTATCCTAATGCCAAGCACGATGCCTGGACAGAAACCTATCACAATGAAAATGTTATCAATTGGATGTTAGAGCAAAGAAATAAAAAATTCAAAGAAAAAGAATCCAAGAATAAAAAGCCAAAACATACGAAGTCAGATCCTTTGAAAATTCTAGTCATTGGAGATTCAATTGGAATTTCTATTTCCTGGGGAATCAATGAGTTTGTACAGGCTAATTACCATTTGACGATGGATAATTTTGCTAAAGTATCTACCGGTTTAAGTTATCCAAAGTTTTATAATTGGCATGATAAGCTCGATGACTTGCTGAATGGAAAGAAATATGATTTGGGTGTTGTTTTAATTGGTGCAAATGATCCACAGATGATGACAACGGATACTGGAAGCGTATACTTTAAAACTCAGGAATGGAAAAAAGAATACTTGGAGCGAATTAAATTAATTGCTGAAAGATTTCAAAAGGCAAAGATGAACCTCTACTGGGTTGAGCTTCCACCAATGGGTCCGGGGAAATATCAAAGCGATACGCGTTATATCAACGCTTGCTTTAAAGAAGCTTCTGAATTACACCGATTTACCTACATACCAATGACAAATATTTTAGGAAATGAAAAAGGAGAATATGAAAAATATCTTCTCTATCGAGGGCGTCGAACGCTCATGCGTGCTGACGATGATATTCATTTAACAGTCGTTGCCGCTAAGTTGACGGTGCGAGAAATTTTAAGTAAAATATTTTTGGACTATGAATTTCCAGATTCTGAATAAAAAATGTATTTAGGGAGAATAATATGAGTGAACAGGCAGTGAATCCATCATACGAAGGGCTATGCAAATGGTGCGGGGAAAAACTAATACAACCAGAAGGAATTTGTCCAAAGTGTGATGCAAAGGATAACAGTAATAAACCGGTTGTGAAAAATACAGCCAGTGATTTGCTTAACGTTATTGTAGACAATGCGATAGTATCAAAAGGTGGATATGATTGGCTTACTACTTTGCTACTCTGTTTCTTTGTCGGATTTTTGGGTGTGCATAGATTTTATACAGGCAATACAATGATTGGAGTTTTTCAACTCTTAACCTTTGGCGGCTGTGGACTCTGGTCTACGATAGATCTTATTACAATTGCTACAGGGTCATATAGAGATGGGAATGGTAAACCTTTACTTAAAAAAATTTGACCTAAGAAAAAAAATCCTTTCCAAAACAAATTTTATCGAATAGAATTTAAAAGTAAATTTCAATGAACTCGAATCAAAAAAGACTGGTTCTCGTAGGCGGAGGGCAGACCCATGCCCCCGTATTGAAAAAGTTGGGAATGCAGTCAGCGGTTAATCTTGATATAGCTCTTATTTCAGCTAATTCCATTGTCCCTTATTCAGGAATGCTACCTGGGTATATTGCTGGTAGCTACACTAAGGAAGAATGTCTAATTGATCTCAGGCATATTTGTAATTTTGCTGGTGCAAGGTTTGTGCAAGCAAATGTAACTGGTTTGGATTTCAAAAATAAATTAGTGCTTTTAGAGGATAGACCTCCTATTCCGTATGATATTCTTTCGCTTAATGTTGGAATTGTTCCTAATTTAGAAGGCATTGTCGGCAAAGAGCATATTGCCCCGATAAAGCCTGCTATTGCCTTTTTTCAAAAATGGATATCTACTCTTGCAAAAATAAAAAGGGGAGAATATGGAAAACGCTTTCGTGTTGGCATACTGGGCGCAGGTGCGGGTGGAATTGAAACAGCATTTACTACTGAACAGAGGCTAAGAGATATTATTCCTGAAGTAGAAATTCATATTTTTCAAAGAAGAAAAGAAATTTTACAAAGCCTAAATGATGGAACTAGAGAGAAAGTTTTAAAGATACTTAAGGAAAGAAAAATTCATCTCCATTTGAATGAAGAAATTCGCAAAGTAGTTCCAAATAAAAACTCGTTCGATTGTGAAACTTTGCAGGGAAGTGATTTTCAACTAGACTATATTATTGGTGCTGTAAAAGCAAAAACTCTAGATTGGATAGAAGAAAGTGACTTAACAAAGGATGAAAATGGGTTTGTGCTTGTAAATGACTTTCTTGAATCAGTGTCTCATCCGAATGTATTTGCGGTAGGCGATATAGCTAGTATGAAAAACCATCCACGACCTAAGGCGGGAGTTTTTGCGGTAAGGCAAAGTATTCCTCTCTATAATAACTTAATTCACCTGGCTGAAGATAAACCGCTAGAAAAATTCAAACCACAAGAAAATTTTTTAACTCTTCTCAACCTAGGTGATGGAAGAGCAATTGCTTCTCGGGGTAAGTATTCATTAGGCGCAGCTAAATGGATTTGGAAGTGGAAAAATAAAATAGACACCGAGTTCATGCAAAAATTTCAAAATCTTCCTGCAAAAATGAATAAGCCTATGAAACCTGATGCAACCGATGAAATGCAATGTAGAGGATGTGGTTCAAAAGTAAGTTCAGAAATTTTAAAGACAGCACTTGATAGATTAGAAAACTATTTACCAAGTATAAAAAAAGCAAATTTGCCTAATTCGACTAATAGTAAGTATGCGAAAATACGAATTGGTTTAAAAGACCGCGAAGACTCTGCGATGATTTCTATTTCCCAGAAACTGCAATTGGTTCAATCGGTGGATTATTTTAAACCAATCGTTGCTGACTTATTTATTGCGGGGCAGATTGCTGCAAATCATTGTTTGAATGACCTCTATGCCAAAGGGGTAAGAGCTCATTCTGCGCAGGCGATTGTAAATTTAACCGAGGAGTCTAGTCAATCGGGCGAAGATTTATTTCAAATTCTTGCTGGCGCTTGCTCCGTATTCGTAATAGAAGGAGTTGAATTACTCGGGGGACATACAAATGCAGGAAAAGAATTTGGACTCGGATTTGTATGCAATGGATTTCAAGAAGAGGATCATTTTTTCTCCAAACAAAATGCAAGGCAGGATGAGTTAATTATTATCACAAAGCCAATTGGAGTTGGGCTTGCATTTGCAGCCGATATGCGAAATCGGGTGAGTCCACTTTGTGTAGATGCGGCTATTCAGTCTATGCTGCTATCAAATTTTAACGCGATAGACATTCTAAAGAAAATGAAAGTCCGTGCCTGCACAGATATAACTGGCTTTGGGCTTGCGGGTCATTTGCTTGAAATACTAAAAGCATCTAGGCTCAGCGCAAAAATTCATTTAGATAAAATTCCTTTACTTTTTGAATTGAATTCTATTCTAGAAAAAAATCCTGAAATACAAAGTAGTCTTTTCCCATCGAACTGGAAATCGTTTGATTCTTATTTCACTGGGGAAAAAACACATCCAATGTATCGAGTTCTATTTGATCCGCAGACATCTGGTGGATTGTTATTTACTTTGCCACCGAATCACGCTGAGAAATGTTTAGCTGAACTTAAGCGAGTTGGATATAACGCCGTGGTTATTGGAAGCGTTAGTAAATTAGCCCGCGGCAGCGAACCCACCGTTAGGTGTTAAAACTCCCTTTAGCAATTGAATAAATTATACTTGCGTTCTAAATCCGTTTAGATAAAAGTTCTCTAAAGGAGTTTGCCTTGTCAAAAAATACCGAAGCAGTTGCTCAGATAAAAAAAATCAAAGAAGAAATACACAATGGAATTGTAGGACAGGAGGCGCTCGTCGATGGACTCATTCTTGGTCTATTAGCAGATGGACATATACTAATAGAAGGTGTTCCCGGGCTTGCTAAGACAAGGGCAGTAAACCTGCTTGCAAATATTTGTAATGTTGCTTTTAAACGCTTGCAGTTTACTCCTGATTTGCTCCCAGCAGATATTGTTGGAACTAGAATTTACAATCAATCCAAGGCAAGCTTTGAAG
>JANYCR010000619.1 GCA_025360185.1 Leptospiraceae bacterium
ACCTGCCTTCCAATAGAATTCCGAGTAGCCCGATAGCAGTGATACCGAGTCGCTCCGCTACTTTACGTCCTTTTTTTTCATCAATTAAAATAAACTCTGCATTAAGTTCTTTCGCAAGTGCAATAGCTTCGGATTCTCCTTCGTCTAAATCTTTATTCAATTCTTGAACAAGTTTAGTGTCGGAAGGGATTATTACTTTTATCCAATTTGAATTTTTTATTTCCGCAGTATTAATTTCAAAGTTTTCTAGTCTTTGAATTTCTTCGAATACCTTGGGAGGAATAATAATTTCGCCGAAAAGTTGTGAAAGAATATTTAATTCTCCGATTATTAGCAAGTTGCTAACAGGTGAAGTATCAGAAACAATAATCATAATCTTTGTAAGCTAATTAGGTCTTGTTCTAAGTCTTCTTTGTCATAGTGCAAAGGAATTTTTCGGCTAGCTAAAACTTTTTGGAATTGGAATTGATGTAGCCTACATAGTTTTGCAGCTTTACCTAGGGTCAATTTATTCATCTGAAAAAATAAAACTGAAATTTCGGTCAGGACTTCCTCTTCGGACATTCCAGTTTGGTTTATAATTTCTGAGGGAATTAATACCTGCATACTGCTTTTATACAAAAAAAAAAAAGTCCGTCAAGTACTTTATCTGCCTTTTTAAATGCACAAAGCGAGAGCCCCGATTAATTTGGGAAAAAATTTACTTTAATCGTTTGACATTGATTTACTACTTCTTAGGTTGAATTTCGAATGTGCTTTGCAGGGTTCAATTTCCTCCGAGTTGAATCAGAAAATATATAGAAATAGAACGAAAGGATTATACTATGTGGGAAGATTTCCAACAACATTTCTGGTTATATCTTTCAATGCCATTAGTCGCGGCGTTGATTGGTTATGTTACAAAATTGGTTGCGATACGAATGATGTTTCAGCCAATCAAATTTCTCGGGATAAAACCTTTTTTAGGTTGGCAGGGAATTATTCCTCGCAGGGCAGAAAAGATGGCGGCGATTGCTGCGGATACTCTCACCGCTAGACTTATAACTACGAAGGAATTGTACAATAAGCTGGACCCGAAGGAAGTTATCAAAGCCTTAGAAGAGCCTTTGGTTCGTGACATTAATATCATTGCCGATGAAGTGATTGGAAAATTACAACCTGAATTATGGGAAGCACTTCCGACTGTCGTGAAAGATCAACTCCTGGGAAATATGAGAAAAGAAATTCCTAAGGTCATTAAGACTTTTATGGCTGATATGGAACGAGATTTGGATTCTATCTTTGATATAAAAGCAATGGTAGTCTCAATTATGAGTAAAGACAAAGCTCTACTCAATCGTATTTTCCAAGAAGTAGGGGAGCCCGAGTTTAAATTCATTGCGCACTCTGGAATTTATTTCGGATTTATCATTGGTCTCATACAAGCGAGCACCTGGATGCTCACACATTCTCCAATCATCATGCCTATGTTTGGTTTGTTCACTGGATGGTTTACAGATTGGCTTGCTCTCAAAATGATTTTCTATCCTAAAAAACCTACTCTGTATTTAGGAATGATTAGTTGGCAGGGACTTTTTATTAAGAGACGACAACAAGTAGCCGCCGAATACGGGGCATTAATCGCAACTGAGATTTTAACTCCAAAAAATATTTTAGAATTTGTTCTAACCGGTCCTCTTTCGGATAGACTTTATGAAATGGTAAATCAAACGATTAAGAAAACCATTGATGGACAAGTAGGACTTGCGAAGCCTCTTGTGATTCTAACTTTAGGTGGTGAAAAATACCAAGAGTTAAAACATAGCGCATCCGTGAAAATCATCGAACGTCTTCCTGATACGCTAAAAAATATTGAGACTTACGTCGGTAATGCGCTAGATATTAAAAATACAATTGTAAGTAAAATGGGACAACTCACAGAAGAAGAATTTGAAGGAGTACTTAGACCGGCATTCCAACAAGATGAATGGATACTTATTACCGTTGGGGCAATTTTAGGTTTTCTTGTGGGGGAAATGCAAGTATTCCTCATGACGCATTGATTTGATGTTTAACAAGATTTGCCACCGAGGCACTGAGTCACAGAGTATAATAAAGGCTTTATTTTTACTCTGCTTTCTAATTCAGTTTGATTGCAGAGTAACGTCATTACCCGCTAGGTCTATTCAAAAAGGAAACCCAGCGGTATTCGATATAAAAAATTATTCGAATCCGAAAGGAAAAATTCAATTTCAAAAATTGGTGTGCAAAGAAGTTTAAAGAAATAAAAGCATATCCGGGCCACCAGAGTTTGAAGGAGTAATAGTGAGTATGCGTTGTTTAGAAGTAGTCGGCACTTCGATACACGGCTTCTTTATTTACACAATCTTTTTCGTATACACGCACTCAGTGACCAGACTTTTTACTAGACTATTTCTATAAAGTTCGGTCACTGAGTGATTTTCGCCTAGCGGCGCGCATCCTCCGCAGGTTATTTATTACCCCATAAATTTAATTGTGATTACACCTAACGCTACGAAACCGGCTCCGAGGATGCGCATAGGGCTTCCTTTTTCTTTTAAGAAAAAGATTCCAACTGCTGCTCCAAGGACTACGCTAATTTCACGTACTGCACCAACATAACTTGTAAGCTCTCCCATTTGCATCACGTATAGAATTATCACAAAGGCAAAGGTAGTTGTAAAACCTGCTAGAACGCTATTTAATTTTGATTCCTTAAGCTCTGTTTTTAATTCAGTCCAACCGAGTGAATAGAGTTTATGAGGAGTGAGCATAATCCATGTAATCCACAAGGTTATGTATGTAAAAATCAAAGGAGGTGCAAAGCCAATTCCTATTTTGTCAATTGCAGTATAAATGGAAATACAAAACCCGGAGAGAATTGCCCAGCGAGGTCATGAATGAGTAAGTGCAAGGATAGGAGCTTTCCAGTCGCCTAGCCTCGGGAGGTTAATCACATATAGCCCTAAGGCTATTATAAGTATGCCGCTTACTCCACCTGTGCTGGGTTTTTCTCCCATGAAAAGCATTGTCCAGGAGAGAAGAAAAACGGGTGCAGTGCCACGCGCAAGTGGGTATACAATGGAAAGATCACTCGTGTGATACGCTTTGGTAATGGAGAAAAAATACATTGCTTCAAAGAGAGCACTTGGAATTATATAGAGCCATGCACTAGGTTGGACTCTATCTAGTTGAAAAAATAAAACAGGGAAAAATAATATTACCCCCCAGAAAAGCATCCATCATACAAACCCATTTCGTTTCTTAGTTTTTTTAATCGATACGTGGGCAACAACATGAATGCAGGCAGAGAAAAGAAGTAGGCAAAGATTGGTAAGAGTCATTTGGGAATGATAATAGAGTCTTGCCAAATAAATGCAAGACAAGACTTTACTGAATAAATTTTTAATATTGAATACAATCAATTTTTCTAGGTAATATCAGTATTTTAATTTGACATGAGAGGTCAAATTAAGATTTGTAGAATGCAATAAGTTAAAAATTAAAAGGTGATTCATATGAAAAAAAGTTTAGTAATTGGAATGATGTTCCTAGCCGTTCAGTGTCTAGGAGTCAAAAACAAAAATAACGCAAGCAATCTAGGAATTCTCGCATTTCTAACAGGTGGAACAATTTCTTCGAGTGCGAGTCCTTCTCAAAACGGAAATCCAACTTCAGGAACAGGAAATGGAACTTCTAATTCTGTATCGGCAGATATAAAATCAGTTACAGGCGGAACATTAAATTTAGGCTCTGAACTAAGCCTTACTGTATCAGCAGAATCAATCGATTCCGATACAACGTTTACTGTAAAAAAGGTGACTGCGGTTACTACCGATTTAGCGCTTGTTCCAATTCAAACCGCTTATGAGTTCGGTCCTGAAAATCTGAATTTCTCAGAGCCAGCCACATTAAAAGTATGCTACAATCCTGATTATCTAAAGAGTAAAAATCTTTCGGAAAAGGCAGTTCAAATATTTTACCTTGATCCGGATACAA
>JANYCR010000010.1 GCA_025360185.1 Leptospiraceae bacterium
AACTGGCGTTGCTAAAACTTGAATGATAGCGGTTGCATACGTTGCCCAAACAAAAAGTGGGATACGTGTCATTGTCTGACCTGGAGCTCGGAGTTTATGAACAGTTACAATGAAATTTAAGCCTGTTAAAATCGAAGCCATTCCCATTGTAAACGCCCCGAGAACAACAAAAATTACACCGTTTGGTTGTCTAATACTGTACGGAGTGTAAAAAGTCCAACCTGTATCAGCGCCGCCAAAAAACAAAGACGTAAAGGCAATGATTGCACCCGCCATAAAAATATACCAAGTTGCTAAATTCAGACGAGGAAATGCTACGTCTTTTGCTCCCAACATAATCGGGAGTAAAAAATTCCCAAAAATAGAAGGAATGCCTGGAACAATCACCATGAACACCATAATAGCCCCATGAAATGTCATGAGTCGATTATATGTCCCAGCATCTATTCCAAGTGTTGGACCTGCTGTAAATAATTCCATACGGATTAAGAGAGCAAAAATGCCCCCAATTAAAAAGAAGAAAAGAATTACAATCAAATACATGATTCCAATTCTCTTGTGGTCAATTGTTGTTAACCAAGACCATAAGCCCTTCTGGTGATTCAAATAATCATGACTTGTATGTGTTTCTGTATGCGCCATGTTAACTCCTACTTTAAACTCTTGATATAATCAATTAATGCTGAAACGTCTTCTTCTTCGATCTGACCTTTGAATATAGGCATCGCTGCTGGGTAATCCTTAACGATTTTAGCACCTGAATTCAGAATAGATTCCCTCAAATAAGCATCGTCTGCAACAGCAGAACTTCCATCGGCAAATTCTCGTTTCGCGCCAGCTAATCCTTTCATAGTCGGTCCTACAATTCTTGTTCCATTTACAGAATGACATGCAGTGCATCCACGCTCAGTAAACAACTCTTTGCCCTTATCCGCTAAACCGCCACCGCTTGCTTCTGGAACATATGCTTTAAACCAAGCATCGTATTCAGCTTGCGGCATAACATTAATCATGGCTGGCATGTTCGAATGCTCTAATCCACAATACTCTGTACAAAATACCTGAAATTGACCAAGCTTTGTAGCTTTGAACCAAATATAAGTATATCTTCCGGGAACAACGTCCTGTTTATTTCTAAATCCCGGGATAAAAAAGCTATGTAAAACATCACCTGAAGTCATGACTAATTTGATTGGTCTTCCAAGTGGAACATTTACCATTGCGTCACTAGCTGGCTTAGTACTAAAAGCATACCCATTTTTATAAGTAAACCTCCATACCCACTGCCTACCAGTAACATGAATTTCTTCTGCATCTTCAGGCACTGTTCGGTAGTCTTCATAAACAATCAGTCCCCAATAAAAAATTACCATCATGATAACGAATGGAATAAAACTCCACAAAAACTCTAATAGATTATTATGGGTGATGTATGCTGTTTTATCATTTGCAGTTTTGCGTTTGTATTTTACAATAAAAGCAGTCATCCCACCAATCAGAATGATGAAAGAAATGAGACTTGATATGAGAAGGAATATATATAAATTATCCACATCTCCCGCAATATCTGCGCCCTGAACCGGCATAAAAGTATTTGCCAGATTAATATTCAACCAAGAATACATTTAGAATTCTCCCTTAGTAGTTGTATTTTTCATTTGTAATCTCCAAAACATAAATAAGAAAACTGCTATTATAATCACGGTAATAACTCCGCCTAATCTCATTATATTGTAAGCATATAAAGTATACTTGTTTTTATTAGGGTCAAATTGAAAACAAAATAAAGCAAACTTATCAATAAAACTTCCGATTTTTCCATTCGATGCGTCTATTAAAGAAAGTTTTAATTCTCTATCTCCAAATTCAATTCCATGTAAGTATCGGGAAACTTTTCCATCTGGAGTAATAATATATGCCACTGCTGGATGAATCCATTGCTTTATAGGTGCGTTCCATTTATACTTGAAGCCAACGGACGCAGCCAGCTCTTTGATCTCAGGCTCTTGTCCTGTCAAGAAGTGCCAACCATCACCTGATCTTTTAGAATTATCTTTAACATAATCCATTACGTATGCTTCTTTTTTCTTAGAAGCCAAATCTGGAGTCTCATTCGGATCCATACTCACTGCAACGAACTCAAATTCTTGACCAACATTCCAATCCAAAGATTTAAAAACTTTAGAAATTCCGTTCAAATGAAAATTACAAAGTGTTGGACAGCGATAGTATATAATAGTAAGGAAAACTGGCTTATCATTCGATTTAAAAAAATCTTTAAGACTTACTGTTTGGGATTTTTCGTTTTTAAAAAGCAAATCCAAATTTATTCGATTACCATATTTTTCTTCAACTTTCAAATCCACAATTTCATTTGGAAGTTCATTATTGCTTTCTGTATAAGCCGGGTCATATGCATACAAAGATGCTGCATAGATAAAAGCCAAAAGAATAGGAAAAAGCTTTTTGAATTTTGAACGCATTTTTATAAAATTATTTACTTTGTTCCTGCTTGCTTGTTGCCTTGGGCTTATCAATCCCGACAACACCAGGATGAAAAAACGATATGTAAACAAAGAAAAGTAGATTAAAGACTAAGATAGCCAGAAAAGTCCAGTATCCTTGCGGGTTGTGGTTATCACTCATTGTTAGGTTCCTTAAACAATTTTAAAATTTACTATACATTAATCATATAAACCTAAGTCAATAGGATTCGAAAAAAGTATAAAAAAAAGATACGGATTTTATTTATTCTAAGGAGATTACTAAAAGGAATCTTTGAATAATTTGGTATTATTTCTTAAAAAAAAGTAGCTATAGTTTTCTCGACTTTCTTTTTTTTGTTTTGATTTTCTGTTTTTTATAAAATCAATTTTCTTTGAGTGATTGTAAGATAAAACCATTTTTAGGTAAGTAAAATATGCTTCTTTTAAAACCAGAAATTAAACTTAAGCGAAAAGTATGATACCTACAGATAATCATAAAAACTTGATTTTAATTTATTTTTTCTTTACAGGAGAAAAGTATAATTTACATTATCCGTATTAAATAAATATGAGTGGAAAAACTTTGGACAACAAAACAATGAGAGTGATAATAGCGGATGATCATGAATTAATTCGCAAAGCAATGACGGTTATATTTCAAAAACTGCCAAATATAAAAATTGTAGGCGAAGCAGGTAATGGCGAAGAGCTATTTAGTCTTCTAAAAGAGACACCATGTGATTTACTTTGCTTAGACGTGTACATGCCTTCTTTTAATTTTTTTTCAGCAATACCCATTTACAAGAAGCTAAATAAGAAAATGAAAATTCTTGTTCTAACTTCTATGGATGATCATTTTTCTATAAAGAAGATTATAAAAGAAGATATTGATGCAATCGTTTCTAAAAGCGAACCAGCGCAAGTCATTAATGATGCTATCAATGCTGTAGAAATTGGGAAGCGTTTTTTCTCTTATGTAATACAGGATATAATTAATAGCGAGTATGTTCAGTCACTGAGCCCAAATAAACTAATAGATGTTTTAACTCCGCAGGAAAAAAAAGTAATGTCTTTTGTTGCTAGGGGTTTTAAAAATAAAGAAATTGCTAGAGAACTAAATGTACAAGAATTTACAATTGATTTTCACAAAAAAAATATCAAAACTAAAATGAATGTTAGCTCAAATGCAGAAATAACTAAAATTGCAATTGAGCATAATTTGCTCTAAACTTTCTTTTTATACTACCAAAGAGTAAATCTGAGTAGCATTTTGATTTATTCTTTGGTAGTATAAAAATCCCTTCTTTACAGACAACTTCGAAAATTAGGAATTTTTGCAAGTTATAGATTCTTCATAAACTTGCGTTTTTGGAAAAAAAGATTGCAAATACATTCTGTCTATTTGGCATTTACTTACAGGCTACTATGTTTCATAAAAAAATTCTTTTTCTTTTTCTTTTAACCTTCCACTTATATGGTGATGACTTTACCAATTACAAGGTAGAGAAAGGAGATACACTTTCCAAAATAGCAAAAGAATATTTAAGTGACCCGCGAAAATGGCGAGATCTTTTGCAATACAACAGCATAGAAAGCCCTAATTTAATTCGACCCGGATTGATGCTTAAGATTCCCGACTTTCTCGCAAAAAAACAAAAAGCTTCTGACGTAAAACAGACAACGCTTGCTAGAGTGCTGTCAAAAGTTGGTCTACTTAAATTAAAAAAGAATGGAATGGAAGAATGGAATGATATAGAAAAAGACAAAGAGTTAATCATTAACGATATCATTCGAACAGCAGAAAACTCCTCGGCGGAAATTGATTTTTTTGAATCTCCTAAAACGATTATTTTAATGAGAGAGCAATCTATTATGAAAATAAAACTAGAAGATGTAAAAGGTATTGAACTTAAATTAGGTGAAATATTTATTAAGACAGAAAACAAAGATTCGGGCGCAGTCAAATTTAAATTAAAAACAAATGCATCAACTGGCGAAGTAAAAGGAACAGAGTTTCAAGTTTCTTCGGATAATAATGTTACAAGGTATGGTTGCTATGAAGGAACTATAGAAGTTAGCGCGGAAAAACAGACAGTCAAAGTTCCAGCGGGCTATGGCACTATCGTCATCAAAGGACAACCCCCAATGAAGCCATTTAAGTTGTTAGAAAAAGTGAAAATTAAGCCCATTGTAAAGGAAGACATTTAAAATTTATTATAGGATACAAGAATGAAAAACCTTTCTATCATTAATACCAAAATAAAATTATTGATTTCGCTATTTTTTTGTCTATCCGTTTTCGGACAAGATAGTTCAAATAAATTCATTCTTATCGAATGGGAAAAAAATACGTTAGCCACTGAATACCATTTACAAATTTCTGATTCAGTTAAATTTCTAAATATTGTCTATCAAAAAAAGACTAAAGACTCAATCGTTCGATTAGATCCCAATCCAATTTACAGATACGGTCGCATTGCCGCCGTAGATCAATACGGAGTTCGAGGGGAATACTCGGAGGTCTTTCAAATCGAACAAAGAATTGTAGAAAAAAAAGTTCTTCCACCTATCGTTCCAATTCCTTCAAATTATTTGGGTTTAAATCACTCAATTTCCTTGGATTTAAATGAAGACAAGATTAAAAATTGGAAGACTTACTATAAAATCAATGAGGGCAAATGGCTATTATACCACGATGGTATTCAACTGTCCCAGCAAGGGATTAATTTAGTACAATACTACTCGGTGGACTTGCTAGGCAATAAAGAGCAAATAAAAGCAAAGGAATACATTTTTGATTCCGAAGCTCCTACAGTAGAAATGTTATTCACAGACATATTTGAAGATAACGAAAAATTTCTTTATACTGGTAAAAAGTCTACCATCTCATTAAAAGTAACTGATTTGTATAGTGGCATACTTTCCGTAAAAACTTATCTAAGAACAGCGACTGAATTTAAGGAATTTTCTTTGAATGAAAATATAGTTATTCCTGAAAATTTTTCCGAAAAAATCATAGAGCTTATGGTTATTGCAACAGATCGACTCGGAAATATAAAATCATACAGTAAATTTTTCAAACACGATTTAAGTCCGCCGACATTAAATATTGAGAGTTCTAAAACGTTCGAAGGCAAAAAAAAGCTAATATCGATTAGCCGTGTTAATGCATACGATTCTTCTTCGGGCTTAAAAATCATTCTGTATTCATTGAATAATGGTCCTACTCAACCTTATTTCGATTCTATTGTAATTTCAGATCCCGGGGAATACGAACTAAGGTTTCAAGCCATTGATAATGTAGGTAATAAAACTGCATTTCAATATGAAAGAATATTTATTTCTGACCCGAGTAGCAAAAACGGGACTTTGAAACAATAGAACAAAGTGAAATTTAGATTACCGGTATTTCTACAACTTTCATTATTAATAATTATTTTTTCTGTATGCTCAAGTTTTGTTACAATCTCTTTGTTTAAAGCCTATACTAAAGAAGTAATTGAAGATGAGATTTTTAGTAAATATTTACGCGATTCGGAATCAATTGTTAGAAATTTAGAACCGGTTCTGAAGGAATACGAAGATAAGATTAGCCTTTGCATTATAAAGAATGCAATTTGTGATCCATTATTTATAATACCTACAAATTTAAGTGATAAAATTAGAAAAGAGAAATTAGTAAAAATTGATAAAACAAATTTTTATTATTCAGAAGATACCGGAGCTACTCAGCTATTAATTTCGCAAGATCAAAAAGAATATCTTATTTCATTACAGCCATTGCAAAATGAGCTCATGGATTTATCTGTAATCCGAGACGATTATATTCTTGCCATTGATAAGGAAGGATTTGTTATTTTTAATATTAGCAGTCCTTTTCAACCTGGAGATAAATTACCATTAGACGCTGACTCATTAGTGAAGCTTAAAGCGGACATCTCCAGTGGAAATTTTTATTTAAAGGATGAGAAAACCTCTTTTCAGAGTATGAATCTATTTCATACCCTACCCTATTTAAATCTTAAACTTG
>JANYCR010000079.1 GCA_025360185.1 Leptospiraceae bacterium
CAATCGTATCCTTGTAAGTTACCCCTTTAACATTCGTTTCTTTTTCTGATTTAGTTACTTTAAAAACAATTTTATAATCGAGAGTCTTATTTATCTGCTCCCATGTTTCACCGAACAAAAGTTTATCCTTTAGAATTAGAAGCTCTCTTTCCGGCATATGAGAGGTAATCGCATCATTGAGAAAATAATTTCCATTTTCATAACGAATAATTTTCTTTCGATAGCCATCTTTACTTTCATATGTAAAATACTCTTTCTCTTCGATGCTTGCTGTTCCCATGATTTCAAATTCCACTTTGGATTCTTGCAAAATATTTTGCGGTTTAGTATCACCTGGAATTTTACTTTGAATAGAAGCTTGTTTGTAAATCCATTTGTTTCCGACTTTTAACGGAAACCAGTCATTAGATGTTTTTGATTTACAAGTAACGACTAAAAGAAAACTTAGGAGTGAAAGGAAAACTTTGCTAGTCTGCATGATTACCTTCTTTTTATATGCTATGCAAACAATTTAAAACAGTCTTAATAATTTAGCGAATGATATTTATACGAATAAAAATTAAAGTTCTAAGAACTTTAATTACGGCGAAATGTCTAGAGGTTACATATGCGTAACCCTTTGAAAGGAAGAACTATTTCAGTTTCTACTAACCAATTTAAGAATTACCGACAACAAACCAGTAAATCAGTTAACTCTTTTTATCTTTTCATGCTAGGTTTCTATGGTTTTTTACTTGCTTTATTGTCATTTTTTTTTTACGATAATATAAAGACCCATGGAAATGATTTTCAAAATCAAAGAAATTCATTGATTGATATTTTTCTAACTTCGAGTGAAATAAAATACTTTGTTTACAATGGAGCAAATAACTATTAATGACCAATCGAGCAACTAAAACTATTCTTCTAGTTGAAGACGAAGTGATTATTGCTTTAATGGAAATAAAGCAGTTAGAAAAAGAGGGCTATCATGTTATCCATGTAGTGGATGGCAAACAAGCAATCGAGGCTGTGCATGAAAAAAGAGATCAGATTGATTTAATTTTAATGGATATTGATTTGGGTTCGGGCATGGACGGCACACAAGCTGCGAAAGAAATTTTAATTCACCATGACATTCCAATTGTATTTCTCACCGCGAGAGTCGAAAAAGAAGTAGTTCAAAGAACAGAAAAAATTACTTCTTACGGCTATGCTATAAAAAATTCAGGCATAATTGTAATTGATGCCTCGATCAAAATGGCGTTCAAGCTTTACGAAGCGAATAAAAAAACAGAAAAACAAAGAGAGCGGTTAAGAACGATTCTCCACTCAATTGGTGATGCTGTCATTTCCACAGATACAAGTGGAAATATTGTTCAAATGAATCCTGTCGCTGAAAATCTTACTGGCTGGACTTTCGAAGAGGCAAATGGAATGCAACTCCAAAAGGTTTTCAGAATAATAAATGCTAATACCCGTAATTCAATAACTAGTCCCGTTGAATTAGTATTAGCCTCTGGAAAAACTGTCGAACTGTCAAATCATACTGTATTAATATCTAAAGATGGAAAAGAATACAAAATATCTGATTCCGGCTCTCCAATAAAAGATTCAGAGGGAAATATTTCCGGTGTAGTTCTGGTTTTTAGAGATGTCACGCAAGAATACGAAATTCAAAAAAGGATTGAATCAAGTGAATTAAACTTTAGAACAATTGTAGAGGCAACACCCAGTTGTGTAAAAGTAATTGCAAAGGATGGGACTTTACTTGCAATGAATTCAGCCGGTCTTTCTATGATAGAAGTTGACCGTCCAGAAAATGCTATTGGCAAAAGCGTTTACCCTGTAATAGCCTCCGAATTTAGAGAAGCCTTTAAAAATTTCAATGAACGCGTTTGCAATGGATACAAGGGTTCCATTCAATTTCAAATCGTCGGTGCGAAAGGCACTCGCCGTTGGTTAGAGTCCCATGCAGTGCCATTTCCATCGCAAGACTCCAAGGAACTAACTCTTCTAGCAATTACATTAGATATTACAGAAAAAAAGAATCATGAAGAATCTCTGCGTGAACGCGAGCAATTATATCATGCTCTATTCGCTAAGAGTCGGGCTATAAAGTTACTAATCGATCCTTTAAATGGAAAAATAGTAGATGCAAACGAAGCAGCAGTGGAGTTCTATGGTTATCCGCTTGCAAATTTTAGAGAATTAAATATTACTAAAATTAGTTTATTATCTTTAGAAAAAATACAAAATGAAATGAAAAATGCTTCATTAGAAAAGAGATCTTACCTTAACTTTCGTCACCGTTTAGCAAATGGAAGTATTCGAGATGTAGAAGTTTACTCCAGTCCGCTTTCCGTGCAAGGTCGTTCTCTAATTCATTCTATTGTCCATGATATTACTGATAGAAAAAAAGCAGAGGCGGCACTTATAGAAAATGAGCGGAATACAAAGATTCTCCTCGATACAATGACCGAAGGTGTTGCACTAAATGAAATTATATACAATGATGAAGGTGAAATGATTGACTATAAAATCTTAAACGTCAACCAAGCATTTTACTCGACTGCGGATTATCGCAACGTTGAAGTAATAGGAAACTTCGCAACTAAATTGTACGGTCTATCCACTGAATTCATCAAATCGTTTTGGAGAGGACATCAAGGCATGCGGTCAACCGTGTTTACTGAAATGTGGAGTCCTATAAGTCATAAGTTCTATTTTGTGGCAACATCTCCCTTTACAGATGGGAAATTCGTAACTACTTTTTTGGATATTACTGAGCGGAAAAACGCAGAAACCGCACTTGCCGAATTCAATCGAGACTTTGAAAATTTTTTAAAGGAAACAACTGACTTTATTTATTTCAAAGATCGCCAAAGCAGGTTTCGGTTTTGTAGCCAGAGCCTTGCAAATATAACGGGACATGCTAACTGGCGGGATATGATAGGAAAAAATGATTTAGAAGTCTTTCCTGCTGATACTGCAAAAATATACTATGAAGAGGAACTTCCTATCTTTGAAAAAGGGGAATCGCTTGTAGGAAAAATAGACCCCTATTACGATGCGGAGGGTAATATTGGTTATGTGTCAACTAATAAATGGCCTCTTTTTGACCAAAACCGAAATGTAGTCGGAATTTTCGGCATTAGCCGTGACATCACAGAACGAAAGACAATTGAGGAGCAATTAGAGCGAACAAAAATAGCACTCGAAAATGCAAACATAGAACTTGAAAAATTATCTAATACGGATGCGTTAACAGGAATAGGAAATCGACGCTACTTTGAAAAAATATTTGAGAAAGAATGCTTTCGCTCCAAACGCAGTAATAGTGCCTTGTCAATTTTATTAATAGATATAGATGATTTCAAAAGTTATAATGACAACTTTGGTCACTTAGCTGGCGATGAATGCTTGAAAATTGTCGCAAAAAAAATTGCAGGGCTAGCAAGGCGTGCGTCGGATCTAGCTGCACGTTGGGGCGGAGAAGAATTTATTGTTCTCCTTCCTGAAACAACCCTTACGGAAGCTTTGATTGTTGCAGAAAATATTCGTAGCGCTGTGCAAAAATTAGCAGTTCCACATCCTACAGCTCGTGCGGCTAACGTCGTCACCCTTAGCTTAGGAGTAGCATCCTGGGGTCATGAAAATCCACAAGAGCTAATTTCCCGTGTAGACAAAGCATTGTATACCGCTAAATTTAAAGGTCGAAATCGAGTGGAAGTCTCAAATTTAAAGGAATAAAAATGAAATTATCTATTAAGCAAATTATAACAATAAATTTCATTGGGCTAACGAGTATTATACTAATTCTATCTTTTCTAGTTATAGCACTCTATTTAAACCAAAATCAACTTTATGAAAATCAAAATCGAAAATTTGAATCCTATCTTTTGGCAGATGAACTCAGACAAAGCTCAGATGATTTAACCAGGCTTATGAGAACATATGCAACGACCGGTGAGAATAAATATAAAGATTATTTTTTTACTGTTCTAGATATTCGAAATGGGAAAAAACCACGACCGGAAAAATACAATCGCATCTATTGGGACTTTTATCCGGTTACTGGAAATAAGCCTCGACCTGACGAAAAAACAATTACACTTGCAGATATAATGAAACAAACAGGCTTTACTGAATCAGAATTTGCAAAGTTAGAAGAAGCTCGTAAAAATTCAGATGGACTTGTAAGAACCGAAGAAATTGCAATGAGTGCTATGCAGGGAAAATTAGAAGAGGACGCTAAATCTCTCATCTTGCCCAATGAGAATCTAAAGGAATTTGCACGAAGAATTCTACATAATGAAAAATACCATTCGGATAAATTTAATATTATGAAACCAATCGATGATTTTTATGTAATGTTAGAAGCAAGGACTAATCAAGAAGTTTTAGATTCAAAAGAAAAACAAACATTTCTATTACAGGCTACGATTTTCATTTTAATCTCTCTTGTATTAGCATCTCTATTTTCTTTCTACTATATTCATCGAGAGGTGACTAGACCCATCCTAAACTTTACCCAAGAAATCCAAGAACTGACAACTAGTAAAGATCTAACCAAGCAGCTAATCAATGATAGTCACAACGAAATTAGTGATCTAGCCACAAAGTTTAACCAGTTTACCAAGAGTATCCACACATTATTCTTAGGTTTTCAATCTAATTCTAAAAATGTAAATGAACTTGCAAATTCACTCGAGATCGCAATCAAAGAAACAAAGGAATCTTTCGAAGAAGTCTCTCTCGCAACGGATAGTGTCGCAAATGAAACAGGTCAGCTTATGCACTTTACAGAAACAATTACAGATATGATGAATGAATCAAAACAAAAAATTGCCGTCGGTTCAAATCTCTCCAAAAATAATTCAAATAGCGCACAATCATTATTATCCGAAATTACCTCCGCCTACTCCGAATTAAACCTTGCCAATAAAGAACTAAAAATTATCAGTTCCCAGTTAGATGAAACGGCGAAGGCAACGGAGTCTTTGTCGGAACGTTCAAGAGAAATTCACTCTGTATTAATTTCTGTAAGAGAAATTTCTAAACAGACCGGACTACTCGCACTCAACGCAGCCATTGAATCAGCGAGAGCAGGAGAGCATGGGAAAGGTTTCGCGATAGTAGCCGATGAAGTAGGAAACCTAGCATCACAAACTCAGCAGGCAACGGCAAGAATTAGCCAGGTAGTAAACGATATTACATTAGAAATTAATAATTCGGTAAACAAGATTCGTCTCACAAATGAAAGTAGTAAGAATTTATTTCAAATCATAAGTAAAATCGAGAAAGTAATTTCTAATAACGTTTCTATAGTTAAGGTTTCTCAAAATGAAACCTTGCTTATTTCTAACGAACTTTCTAGCATCGAAAAGAATATTCTTGAAGTAAACGGTATTACCACTCAAATATTCGGAATCAATCAACATCTCGCAGCTTCCGGAGAAGAAGTGAGCGTCGCAATGAAATCAAAGATTACTGCCCTTGACAAAATTAACGAGCAAATCATTGCTTTGAATGCGCAGAATAAATCTTTACAAGCAGATATAGTTCAATTTAAAATTTGATAGCGCATAACTGTCCTTTACCATTTAGGTTGAATTGGAAGCTCTATATTTCGTAAATATTCAGCGCTTTCTTCGGGAAGAGATGGATTAATGTACATTCCACTTCCCATTTCAAATCCTGCTTGCTTTGTAATTCGAGGAACAATAGAAAGATACCAGTGGTAATACTTTGTACGCCGCTCGGCAAGAGGAGTAGACCGGATAGTAAAATTATAATCTGGATTTCCAAGACCAAAATACAACATCGAAAGCACTTTCTTTAGAATCTTCGCAAGGTCTTTTAGTTCTTCCTTAGTAGCATCTTCGTAAGAAGATGTGTGTTCACGCGGAAAAATCCAGATATGAAATGGACTTAACGCAGCATAAGGAACGAAGGCAATAAAATTTACATTCTCTGCAATGATACGAGTGCCGGCTGCAATTTCGTCGAGTGCAGTCCTACAAAAAATGCAATCTCCATAATCATCAAAGTAGCGCATAACTTCTTGTATCCGTGCACGAAAATTATACGGCACAACGGGAGTAGCCGCTATTTGACAATGAGGATGCTCGATGGAAGTTCCCGCTGATTCCCCATGATTTTTAAAAATCACAATTGTTTCCATTCGAGTGTCTTTAGCAATTTCTTCATAACGCATTTTAAATGCCAGCAGCAAATAGTAAATATCCTGTTCCGGGAGAAGAGCCGTAATGGAATTATGCTTGGGAGTTTCCACTATCACGTCATGAATTCCAACGCCGGTGATAGTAGAATTGATTCCAACTTTCCACCGAAATCTTTCTCCTTCGGGGGATAATGCAGGGTATTTGTTAGAAATGACTCGCACTTTCCATTTGTTTTCTTCTTCAATTCTGAAAAATTCCTGCGTCGCCAAATGCTCATTACCCGGGCAGAATGGGCAATCGTGTTTGTATTCTGGAAGTTCAATCTGGGGCGCACCCTTTCTTGTAAACTCATGC
>JANYCR010000085.1 GCA_025360185.1 Leptospiraceae bacterium
CAACATCCATATTTGTGCTTAGGACTGTTTTTTTTATTTCGAATATAGATGGAATGATTTTATCGAATACACCGACTACATTTTCTAATGTGACGGATAATTTTTCTTCCTGGGTCAAATGATGCTCATGAGACTTCTTGAGCAAATCATAATTAGCCTTACAATCTATTAGCTTTTGATTTTGCTTTTTATTCTTAATATAAAGAAAGCCACAAATAAGAATTAGTATAAAATTTAGAACGATTGAAATAAAAATCATCATATATATAACCCATTAACATTTAATACCTGTACAATTTTTCCATCACCCATTATAGTAACTCCACTTAGAACAGCTACATAACCTAGTTGCTTGGGAATAGGTTTGATTGCTATTTCCATATTCTTTTTTAATTTATCTACAAGGATTGCAAATTTATTCCCGTCATTCGTACGAAGAATTACTATAGGTATTTCTCTTACGCTGTTATCACTACTCATTTCACTTTTATTTATTTTTTGAAAGAACTCATAATTTTCTATAAAACTAGATTTTTTATTCTCTAAAGTATTCGCAAGATGATGTAACACTAAAACATCTCCGCGAAAATTCAGTATTAGCCTCTCTTGCAATAGATGGATTGCTTCTCTTGAAACTTTTATCGCTTCAATTACATTTTCTAAGGGAAGGGCGTAATCATTTCCGTTTGATTCAATGATCAAAGCCTTACTTACTCCCATAGAAACTGGAATTCCAATCATCGTCTCCGTTCCTTTTTGGAGTTTGGATTTAATATTTACATACCCACCGAGTGACTTGACGACGGACTGCACAACATCCATACCAACACCCCGCCCCGAAACATCAGTAATCCGGGCAGCAGTCGAAAGACCAGGTAGAAAAATCAGGTTGTATATATCTTCCTCGGTCATAGTCTCCGTGTTGTAACCCATTAGCCGCGCTTGCTTTGCGATTTTTTCGCTGTCAAGACCTTTCCCATCATCTATAATGCGAATGGCGACGTGACTTCCTTCATAAGATGCTTTGAGTAAAATATTTCCTGTGGGAGATTTGCCGGATGCAATTCGTTGTTCTGATGATTCAATTCCATGATCGCAGGCATTTCGAATTAGGTGCATCAGCGGATCAGAAAGAGTATCCGCTACTCGCTTGTCAATTTCTACTTCTTCTCCAAAAACACTCAGATCAATTTCTTTCTTTTGTTTTCTTGCAATATCTCTTACCACACGATGGAATTTTTGAAACACTGTTTTGACGGGAACCATTCGCATAGACATCACGGCACGCTGCATTTCTTTTGTAACTCTAGTGACTACATGTAAGTTATCCTTAAATGCCTTGGTTAATTCTATATTATCCTGTGCAACTTTACCGAGTTGCTCTACACAAAAATCATAACTATTTCTAGCAATGATTAGCTCACCGATAAGATTATAAAAAACTTCCACCTTCGATTCATCAATTCGCATCGTCGCGGATTCAGTTGCAGTTTCGGTACTACTTGGCTTTACTTGTTTTGCCAGTGTATAAATTTCTTGTTTATGAAGTGCTTTTTGGATATCGGCTTCAGTTGCTTTGCCGGATTCAATTAAGATTTCGCCAATTGGTTTTTGCTGTCCGAGTGCTTCTTGCAAATCACTGTCAGAAATAATTTTTCCTTCTACTAAAATCTCTCCGATCTTCTTTTGCTTCTCGGTAATAAAACCTTCCATAAAAAAAAGTAAATCCTGTAAAGCAATCTCGGCATCTTGTGACGTTACTGCATCTTCCATTTTCAGTAAGGCTATATTGGAAAAATCGGAAATGCTATTTACTCCCATATTGATGAAAGCCTTTGAGAGAGTTACGATCATTCTAGTTATATTTTTTTTAGCTACAGTAGAGTTTGTTAAATTTCTTGCCTGAATACATAGTACTTCATGGATTTGTGCAATTTGCTCCTGGAATACTTCCTTTGTTTTCTCTGAGTGGTTAATATAACTTTGGCGCTGTTCTTCTGTGGAACTCGTTTGCTTTCTTTGGAGGGATGGATTGATTTTTGTATTTCGCTCTGCTTGTTTATTTAACAAGATAAGCTCGGCATTGATCTTATCAACGGATTTGAAAATCTTTTCAATATTTTCTTTGGTTGGATTTTCTATTCTTTTTCTTAGACTATCTAAAAAAGATTCAAGTTCATGTGCAAGCCCGACTATTTCTTTTAAACCTATATAGTCTGAATCTCCTTTGATTGTGTGGATATACCTAAATAGCCGGTTCAGAGCAGAGTCAGAAAGATCTTTTTCGTATTCAAGCATCGCCTCTTCGATTGAGGGATACATATCTTCTACGCTAATCAAAAATTCATTTAGCATATCCAAATCTATTCCATTCGAAGTTTGTGCTTCGTTAGCAACTTCTAACTTTGCACGGGAATTAGAGGTGATAGAATAAATTTTTAAAAGTGAGGAGTCAAACGCAAGATCAGCAATTTCTTCCGGGCGCATAACGCTTACAGAGTAAACACTTGCTCTTAGATAAAGCCGGTTGTTATCGTACAATTGATAGGGAGGAATATCGGAAGTATCCGTTCTTGCGTAATAGAAAGAAGAATATTTACGGATATTTTTTAATAGTGCGAATGGATCGTATCCATTTTGAAATTCTATATCGGAATATAAAATTTCGATGAAGTACATAAAGTCTCCTGGCTGCACATACTTCAGCATTTTTTCTAAGACTTCGCTTGGAAGTTTGGACTCGTCTATCTTTTCTGATACAGCGGCTAACGGAGTGATAGTAACTTTTTTAATTGGAATTCTAAATTTTTGTATTTGGTCAATTCTTATTTGATCAATCTCGAATTCAACTCCCTCCTTAGAAAATTCTAAAAGACTAGCTATATAATCGAGCGAATCTAAAATTATATCTACAATTTCGGAATTTAGCTTTATTTCCTTATCGCGGATAGAGGCTAACAGGCTCTCGAGATAATGCGTATACTCCGATACTTTCCATAACTCGAAACTGCCCGCGCTTCCTTTAATTGTATGTACTTCTCGAAATAAAGAGTTTAAGATTTCATCATTTTCAATATCGGTTTCAGCCTTAAGCACACAAGAACTTGCCCTTTCGAGCATTTCTTTTGCCTCCAAGTAAAATTGCTTTCTGTAATGTTCTAGATTTATTTCCACAGCTTAGCTTATGATTTTTTCTAGGACTGATTGAATCGTGTCTACTTTAAAAGGCTTTACAATCCAAGCCATAGCACCGGCAGCCTTTCCTTCTAATTTTCTCTGCTCTTCACTTTCTGTCGTGAGCATAACAATGGGTATACTCTTAAGACTTGCAATCGCCTTTACATCTTTAATGAACTCGATTCCATTTCTGTTTGGCATATTCAAGTCAGTAAAAATTAAATCCACATCTGGATTTAATTTTAGTTTACTCAAACCATCTATCCCGTCTATCGCCTCAATTACTGTATGACCACTTTGTTTTAAAGTCATACTCAGTAGTGATCTCATAGATTGGGTATCATCTAAAACTAGTATTTTTTTCATCTTCCTACTCCTAAAGGTTTATTCCATAGCATTCTAAAATTAAATCTAAGGTTTCTGACTTGCCACGAATTTCATATTTCCTTCCTGTTTTTTGACAGGTATGAACGATTGAAATAAGAACTTGCAAAACAGCAGTGTCAATCTTATCTAAATTGGATACGTCTAATACTAAGTATCCTCTCTTTCCACTGTAAGCGTAAACTAACTTTTCTTTCCTATCTTCCATTTGTCCGATTAAGCATTGTCTATTCAATAGTATTCGCATTATTAGCCTAGCATAAGTTTTATATGCTCTATAAGGTTTTGTTTATTGATTGGTTTCACAAGGTATAAGTTTGCACCGGCATCAAAACTCTGGATTTTTTGGCTATGCTCTTCTACAGTCGTTATCATAATCACGGGAGTTTCTTTTTCTTGTTCCCTAAACTTTTTTACAAATGTGAGTCCATCCATCGTAGGCATGTTAATATCACATAGAATCAAATCAAAATTAGCCGTTAAAGCTTTTTCGAGAGCCATCACACCGTCTAACGCACCTTCAGCGACAAAGCCTTCTTTTTTGAGAAGATTGATATGAAAATTTCTAACTACCGGAGAATCATCCACTACAAGTATTTTTTTCATGCATTACTCCTTACAGTAAACAAGATGTTTGTTCAGTCGAATCAATTTGAATGCAGAGGTAATCCTGCCCATAGACTCACTTGAGCCAAGAAATATATAACCCTTTTCGTTTAGAGTAGAATAGAAGTTATTCACTACTCTTTGCCTTGAGTTATCGTCAAAATAAATCAATACATTTCTACAAAATATAAAATCGTAATTTCGTTTGGTTCTCATTTTATCTCGATCACTTAGATTTAGATGCTCAAACTGGATAATGGATCTTATCCCGTCACTTACTCTAGCTGTTTTTTTATGTAAATCCTGTTTGAAATATTTTTTCATGTATTCACTCGGAACATCTTTCACACTTCTTTCTTCATAGACACCTATTTCTGCTTTGGCTAATACTGATTTGTCTATATCACTCGCCAGGATATGCAATTTCCAATCAGCTACATTGTCTAGTATCTCGTTTAAAATAATGGAAAGGGTATACGGCTCTTCGCCGGTAGAGCAGCCAGCACACCAGATTCTCATCGTAAAATCATTCTTTTGCATCTTCCTATCTACCACTGCTTTCAGGCATTCAGCAAATGCTTCCAATTGAGGGAAGTCTCTGAAGAAAAAAGTTTCGTTGACTGTTACCAGGTTTAGAAGCTCTTGCAACTCCACTCCTTCTTTATCGGAGTATTTTAGGATACGAATATATTCTCCTGCATTATTTATTTTGAGTTCTCTAATTCTTTTTTGGATCCGATTGTTTAGGAGATAAGTCTTATTTGCTTCTAGCTTGATTCCACTCTTATGGTAGATGAATTGAGCAAGAATTTCGAATTCTTCCGGTGAAAGATAATCAATATCCTCTCTCCATTTTGTTGTTGCTATTTTGTCACTCATGTAATACCGCCCTTGAAGATTCTCTACAAAAATGATGAAAAGCCTCGTTTCCTTTAAGACCTATCTCTCGAACAAAATCCATTGCCCGCTCTTCTCTAGAGGCAAGTAGGAGTCTAACGCATATATACCGCAAATCTTCTCTTAGATTTTCTTCTTCCAAAATTTTAAATAGAATATCCAGGACAGAAGATATTTGAAAGTCTTCCATTTTCACTAACCAATCTATTGAAATTACTAGAACTTCACTGTAATAAGAAATATCACTTAGATCATTTACTAAAGTTAAAAAGTCTTCTTTTCTCCCACTCTGGGCTAGAAGTCGTAGCATTTGCGGCATATCAAAAGTATCCGTATTTGAAAAATCATTTTGAAACAAATCCGTAAGTGCATTTTCTAAGTCTTCCTTAGTTCCTAGTTTTAGAATTACATCTAGAATCGTGAACGCCAGCATAGGCTCCGTATTTCGCAAGAAAAGCTCTGAGAGATCACTCAGGCTACTAACGTCTCCCAATTCTCCTATGTATTCTACAGCAGTAATCACTACATTGATTTCCGGGTCATGTAGATACGCTCTTAGAATTTCTAAAACGGATTGCAACGCATTCGGACGATTATTCGCAATTCCTACGAGTGAATCTAAAATTAATTTTCGAACTTCTTTGTTGGAGTGATCTAGATAGGAACTTAAAAAAGTAACCGCCTCTTCGTCGTAAGAGCCATATATACTCACGGCAGAATTTCGAAGGAATGCATCTTCGTCTGAGAATAACTTGAATAATTGTAAATAAGCAGATCGGTGCTCCATTTTTTGCAGAGCGGATAATATGCTATTCTTCACAACTTCCGATGTTTCAATTTTTAGCCTATTGATAAGTTCCACAGATAATTCTGCCTCTCCCGAATCCGAAATATCTTCCGTGCTATATAATCTTTCTGATTCATCCTTATCATTTAGCGATAAAATCAATTGCTCTTTTGTTTTACTCATAATTTTATTCTCCATCTAATCGTTTCACTGCTTTCTGAATTTCTTCTATTATCCGATAGCTAGGAACCACTATATCTGCTCCACCCCTGTTGATTGCTTCTCTAGGCATTCCAAAAACGATAGCGGTCTCTTCGCTTTCGGCAATTGTAATACCACCCGCCTTTTTAATTTTTACCATTGCATCCGCACCATCATCTCCCATTCCAGTCATTAGAACGCCTATCGTATTTTTTCCAAAAACACTTAGTACAGATTCCATCATGATTCCAACAGACGGCATAAAATAATGCTCTACTTGATTCGAGAGGCGAACTTGAATTTCCCCATTCAACTTTTGTCTGAGTCTCATCTGATAACCTCCCTTACCCAGATAACCATGATTTACCTCTATTACCTCGCCTGCTTCTACTTCCTTAATAGGAATTTCAGAATATTCATTCAATCTATTTGCAAATGACTTTGTAAAATTAGCTGGCATATGTTGCACAATGAATATGGCTGCTCCTAAATTTTTAGGAATTTCAGGAATGATTTCGGACAATGTTTTAGGACCTCCAGTAGAAATTCCGATTGCGACTGCTTTTTTTACTATTGTATTTGGATTTGTAAACTCTCTTTTATTCACTATAGCGACTGACGTTTTAGAATGATGATTCGATTCTCTTACTTTTTTTAATCGCTTGTGGATTCGATTGGTTACTCCTGATTTGGCGGCTTGTTTTACTTTTATAATAATTTCTTCTGAAACTGTTTTTATATTCAAAGAAACAGTGCCACCCGGTTTGGGCACATAATCAAATGCACCCAACTCCAACGCTTCAAATGTAATCAAAGCCCCGTCTTGCGCAATCGAACTCAGGATGAGTACAGGACATATATTTTCATTCAGGATGTATTGCATTGCTGTAATCCCGTCCATTTTAGGAAGATTGATATCCATAGTCACTACGTCTGGACGAATTTCCCTCGCTTTTGCAACACCCTCTTCTCCGTCCCTAGCAAGAACTGTTTCAATTTCACTATCTGATTCCAGAATCTTTTTCAATTCCTTTCTCATAAAAGCAGAATCTTCTACGACTAGAACTTTTATCTTTCTGTTCATCTAAGTTCTAGCGGCATTCTTGAGTTGTCGCTGTTCTTCTCCACTCAAAATTTTATTTACATTGAGGATAATGATAAACCGGTTTTGCTTACTTAGATTCCCGATTCCGTCAATGAATTCTGTTTCCACTTTAGAGCCAATGATTTCAGGTGGTGATTCAATCCATTTTTTAGAAATGCGGATAACCTCGGATACACTGTCAACAATGAGTCCGGTAGTCTTATCTTGAATATCCACAATAATCACACGTGTCGAATCTCCATGTTTTACTGTCTCCAGGTTAAATCTCTTTCGCAAGTCTACAGCAGGAATTACGTTTCCTCTCAGGTTGATAATTCCTTCTACGAAGGAAGGAGAATTTGGAACTGCGGTAACCTCTGTTAGCCGGTTGATCTCTCTTACATCTTCTATATAAAGACCAAATTCTTCTTTACCCAGTCTAAATGTAACTAGTTGCACTTCATTGTCTTGCAAACTTTCTCCTCCATGCATCAATTCTTTTGCCAAACTATCATCTGGTTTCACATCCTGGATACGACTGATTAGCTTCTCAGTGAATAGTTTTTTTTCATCCAAAAGAAGAATGAGTCGTTTTCCTCCTTCGAGTTTTACAATTCCCTGTAGGTTATCTTCCTTATCCCCGTGAATGATTTTAGGGGGCGGGTCAATGGAACTTTCTGGAACTCGAATTACTTGCTGCATCCTGTCTACCATAATTCCAACGGGGCATTTGTGAATATCCGCTACAAGAATTCTCTGGTCTTCTTTTATTTCAACCTGTAGACATTCTTTGCATTCTATCAAAGAGGAATTCAATTGTTCAAAGGCAGGGAGGATATTTTTTTCTAAGTAGTCTTTTACCTCCACAGGAGTTTTTGAATCTTTTGTTTTAAATAGATTTTGAGAATGAGTATTTAAACTCTGGTGGATAAACCTGATTTTCTGCAAAATTTTGCCAATCGCTTCACTCGAAGTTCTAAAAGATTCAATCCAGTGCATGGTCTCTACTGTTTCTAATCCGCGAAAGATAGACGCTTCTGATTCTATAGAATATTTAAAAGCAACAAACCAATTCTTGTAATTGTTTTCCAATCTTTCGATTTCTTGGAGCTTGTTTTCTACTAGAGACGGCATGTTAAAAAGTCTGCGAATGTCAATAATGGGAAGAAGCTCATTGCGAAGAGCCAAAGCTCCTAACACATAAGTTGGAACCTCCGGGACTTCTGTAATTTTACTTACACGCAGAATTTCCTGAACAGATAGAATTGCAAATGCATATTCCTCTTGCCCGATTAAAAAAGTTACTAGCTGTCTTTCTGCTACTACATTTTTTTTATCAGCCTGTGCTATATCATGAGATTGGATTTGCACTCTTTCTTTTTTTTCTTGCTTGGAATCTATATCGCATAACGATTCTACATTTAGTTCGAGGGTAATACTATTATCCTGCTTGGAATGAATTACATTTCGAATGAATTTACTGTCTACACCGGAGGATAGGATTGGAGGAGGGGTTTCTACTCTCACATTTTCTAAGCTAGTAACACCTTTTACATCGTCTACAATCACACCCACTAGAGAGTCGTTTACATCTAACACAAGCACCCTTGTTCTATCCGTAATTTCTGCAATAGGAAGGTTTAGGCGAATCCTTGCGTCTAATACTGGTAATACGCTACCTCTCAGGTTTGTAAGACCTTTTAGATAGTCGGTTGACCGTGGGACATGTGTGATGTCCGGGTAACGAACGATTTCCTTGATTCGATGAATCCCGATTCCGAACAATTCCTTGCTGATATGGAATGTCGCGATTTGGGTATCATTCTCAGTTTTTTTTTCGAGTACTATTTCTGTAGATGTTTCCATTAGTTTGATTGTAATTCATCTGCAAGTGCAGCGATTTCCTCGATAGCTGAAGCTAATTCTTGTAAACCTTTAGATTGTTCTTCCGATGCTGCGGAAGCCTGTGAGACAGATTTCATGGATTGTTCTGCGGCTACACTTATATTATCCACTGCTTTTTTTGCTTCTTCATTTGCTTTTTTTGCCTCTATTGAATTGTTTAGCATTTCAGCCATTGCTTTATCAATCGAAGCCATGTCTTTTTCCATCTTGCCTAAATTTTCTGTAGAGGCTTTTGCTTTTGTTACTTCGTTTTGTGCAGTCGTTCCCGCAAACTCTACATTTTGCGCAGATATATCAATCAACTGGGAAAGAGAGCGCACTAGGTTTTTAATTTTATCTGCGCTGACAGAAGACTCTGTAGCCAAGTTTCGTATATCACCGGATACTACCGAGAAACCCTTTCCATGCTCTCCTGCACGCGCAGCTTCAATTGAACCACTGACTGCGAGCATATCAGTCTTAATCGTCACGTTAATGATGGACTCTACGATTTTGTCGATAGCTAGGGACTTCTCACCTAGATCACGAACTAACTTTGCGGCATCCAAGTTTTTTGCAGCAGCGTTTGTGATATTCGTAATCATTTTATCAACTTCTATTTTGCTATTGCTTAATTTTAAAAGCATCTCTTGTGCTTGTTTTTGCATAGTAATGGAATTAGTCTCAACTTGTGCATTTGTAATCGCAAGGTTGTCTCCAATTTCCGTTCCTCGAACCGTTTCTTTTCCCTGGATTTCCGAAGCCTTTTGGATTTGTTCAATTGCTTTTGCTAATTCCTGACTTGCGGATAATGCCTCTTCTACGTTAGCGGAAAGTTGTTCTGACATGGAAGCAAGTTCTTCTGCTGATTTTTGTAGATTAGTAGAGTTTTTTAGTTCTTCTGCGGTTTGGGCTAGTTCTTCTGCTGCGGATGACATTTCAGAAAACGCCTTTGTTTGTTGCTCCATTCCCTTACGAGACTGCTCTGTATTAGCCGTTAGTTCCTCGGCAGCAGTTGCAACATTCTCTGACATCTTTAAAAAATCTTTCGAATACACCAAAATATCCGCAACTCCCTTTTCGGTTTGTTTTCCGATAATTTGAAAATCCCCCATCGTGGTTCCTATTGCTAAAAGGGCTTCGGCTATGCTTTTACCTTTTTCAGCTTCCTCTTTTGCAACTCTACCAATAGTACCAACTTCTAATACGACTTTGCGAACTTCGCCCTGGATTTCTGCTACTACGTCTTTGATTTTATTGGCGGATTTCTCAGAGGTTTCGGAAAGATTTCGAACTTCATCGGCTACTATTGCGAAGCCTCTACCGTGTTCTCCGGCGCGTGCCGCTTCGATGGCAGCGTTTAACGCGAGTAAGTTGGTCTGGTCAGCGATTCGAACTACGGACTGTACGATATTTCCTATTTCGTCTGATTGTTTTTCTAAGTCTTGCATCATCTCGGCTGTTTTAATAGCAGTAGTTGCGGCTTGATCGACCCCCTCGACTAACATAGAAATATCTTTTCCAGTGTTAACCGCAAGTTCTTTGATTAAGTTGATTCTATTTAATGTATCCACTGCGAGGTTGGAGTTGGTCTGTGCATTTTTTTCGATTTGCATGACGGTTGTCTTTGCTTCTTCTGAGGCACTACCCGCTTCTTCTGCACCAGATGCAATTTGTTGCATAGATCGCATTAGCTCTTCTGAGGCACTACTTCCTTCTTGGATTCCACTCGACAATTGTTCGGCGGCGGAAGCAATTCTTTCACTAATTTGTTGTTGCTTTGCCATCGTTCTGGCTTTTGTTTTTTCAGTGGCGATTCGTTTTGCTTCGTCTCGCTTGTGTTGGAATTCAACACCCTGATCTCTTCCATTAGTTCCATTGCTACCATTACTTCCGTAACTTCCATGGTTTCCATTACTTCCATTCGTAGAGTATTCGACTAATACTGGTTTGCCTTCACTAGGTTTTACTAAACCTCTTCCCGAAAGTCCTTTTCTTTTTTCCATAATTATCCTCTTAGTTTTTAGAGAATTTTTATTCTTAAAACTAAAACCATACATAAAAAAACTTAATAAAATTTAAAGTAAAAATTAAAAAGAAAAGAAAAAAAATAAAAAAATGCAAAATGAAATATAAAATTACAAGAAGATTGCAAAATGAAGTGTGAACTTGCGGAAAATTAATATTATGCGTATAATGAGTCTGAATGTCATTTGCATGTAAAGGCGGCTAACGGTTTTTGTTTTGAGGAGGGTAGAGTGTCAGTTCGAGCAAAGCACAGCTTCATCGTGCGTAGTCGAGAACTACAAGAACAAAGGATTATTTCCACAAGTAGTTCTCGACCTTGCTCGAACTGACAATTAAAAAAAAGTTACGTCTTCTGGTTTATCATTTTTCTTGGTGGTATCGTCATTTTTAGAATTGAGGCTTTCTGCTATTATGCGCTCTGATTGCATGGTGGAGAGGCGTATAACGTCTTCGGCTAATTTCTTACGAATCTCCTCTTCGACTTTTGGATCGTTTGGGTAATTTAGGTTGTTTTGTTTTTTTAGTTCTTGAGTTACTGAATCGAGCAATTCGCTTAAGTGGGAATTGATTTGCCTTGTTATATCTTCAAATTGGAGTCGGCTAATAATTTCGTGAATATGTTGGGTTTGGAATTTGCTATTTTCTAAAATTTTTTCGATCTTTTCCCTTGAGTCATTATTTCCAGATTTTGAATTTAGATCTTCTCGAATTTCTTTTAGTTCATCTGATATATTGTCTGTAAGATTTAAAACTTCGATAAACTTTTCAATCGCGCCATTTGTGCCCTGCCCAATCATTTTGATAGAGTCTTGAATTTGTTTGTTAGAAATATGTAAGGTGCTATCTAGTTTATAAAGAAAGTGATGGAGTTCTTTGTTAGAGCCTTTTAACTTTTCCAATTTGAAAAAAACGAAAACTGAAATTGCAATGGAGGCAATTAATCCCGCGAGAAACATAGCCAGTAGTGAATAAATTAAATTAGCCTCAAGTAGCACGTGATTATTCTCCCTGCCAGGGCGCGAGCGGCAAACTAAATGTAAACGTGCTACCAATACCCGGTTGACTTTTTACCCAAATTTCTCCCCCGTTCTTTTCGGCGAATTCTTTGCAGAGAATTAATCCGAGTCCCGATCCGATTTCATTTTCAGTTCCCGGTTGACTAAAATGAGAGTCGATTCTAAATATATTTCCTAAATCATTAGTATCCATTCCACTTCCTGTATCAGAGATGGAAATTTCTAAAAAATTTTCTTTTCTTACTGTGGATAATATTACTTTTCCGTTATTCGGTGTAAATTTAATCGCATTGGTCAAGAGATTTCGAAGGATAGTAGCCACTAAAGATTCATCTGCATAGACTATTTCGTTACCCACTAAATCTTTTTCGATTGTAATGTTTTTCTTAAATGCATTTCCACTCACGAGAGGAATTGTAAGGTTCACTAAATCAATCAGGGATAGATTTTTTTGCCTAACGCTTATCTCTCCTGTTTGCGCTCTTGCCCATTGCAAAAGATTTTCCAAGAGTCTATAGGCTGATTGAGCAGCTGTATGAACAATTTGAATGTATTTGCGATACAACGTCATGGATTCATTCATTTGTTCTTCTTTCATTTTACTATCTAGAATTGCTGTGATACCCAAAATTCCCCCGAACGGATTACGAAGATCATGCGCAATGATTCCAAAAAATTTATCCTTGGTCTTATTTAGATTTTCAAGCTCTAACATATATTTTTTTAAAGTTTCACTTGCTGTTTTAGATTCGGTAATATCAAGTAAGATGAGAAGATGGTAGTTAGATTCTGTTCCGGTTTCAAGTAGTGGTACAAGACGAATATTTGTCCAGACAGTATTTCCATCTTTTGCAATATATCTCTTTTCAAAGGAAATAGGTTTCTTTTTTCCCTCTAAGAGAATTTGCCACTGTTCTAAACTTAATTTTACATCTTCCGAGTGGGTAACATCGAGAAACCGCTTACCTATAATTTCTTCTTCGTTGTAACCTAGAATTTCACAAAACTTTGGATTGATTTGCACAAACTCACCAGTCGGAGATTCAGCGAGTGCAATTCCGAGTGGAGCCTGATCGAATACAGCATGAAACCGGTTCTCGCTTTTTTTTAATTCTGCCTCTGCTTGTTTTTTTTCGTTGATGTCTCTTGCAATGAATAAGACTCCAAATATTTCATCGTTCTCATTTTTAACAGGTGCGTATTGTAATTCAAACCAATAGCTTGTATTATTTACTGGAACGGATTTATCTACGAAAATTCTTTTTCCCTGCAAGGCTGAATAAAAATGCCTATCAAAATTTTTTTTGTCTTCGGGTAGCGTTAAATCATAAATAGACGAACCAATTTGTAGGGATTTCCCGAATAGCTCTAAACTTCTAGTTGATGCGATTTGATTGAAGAACTGTATTTTTTTGTTTGTGTCTATGAATACAATAGATTCAAAACTATTATCTAAGATTGTGGTTAAAAGTTGATTAGCCTCTCTTTTATTCTTTGCTTTTTCTTGTAATTCTAGAATTCTCTTTTCTAAATTCCTATTCTTATCTTCTAGAAAATTAGCTTCCATTTCTTGTTTTTGCTTTTTTTCGGTAATGTCTGTGCGAATTCCTAAGTAATGAATGATTCTTCCGTCTCTATCTGTAACTGGAACTAAAATGGTTTCCAGCCAGTAAATACGCCCATCCTTAGAGCGATTTCTGATTTCTCCTTTCCATGTATTTCCATTTTGGATATTGCGATACATTTCCTTGAAAAATTCTCTTGAATGGTAGCCTGAGTTTACAATTCTATGATCCTCTCCTATTAATTCTTCGCTTGTAAAATTGCTAATTGCGCAAAATGCATTATTTGCGTAGATGATTTTTCCATTCGGGTCTGTAACTGCAAAAATATTATATTTCTTTGCCTGAGATTCACTTGAGATTACTAATCTTTTTTTTTCAAAATCTGGAATTGGATTAAGAATTAGAACTGATTTTCTATTTCCATCTGCATCCGTATACGAATTAATTTTCCATTCAAAATACAAAGAATTTCCATTCTTATGTCGAAAGCTAGAAATATGACTATAAGGATTTTTTTCTGTCGGTATTTTTTCGTCTTGTGATAATTTCAAATCTTGTGGATGAATAATATCTTTGATGTTTTTACCTAGTAAATATTTTTGGGTGTAACCAAGAGTGTCCTCAAAGCTTTTACTGGTAAAGAGAATACAATCTTTATCATCTAATTCGACTATCAATTCAGGGATAGAATTTTTTTGATATACAGTGGTTTCTTTAATTTTTATATTTTTCATCTGAGATTTCTCTTTATAAAAGGGATATACGGTAAATCAAAATTATACTCATAGCAGTCTTGCTTCCTCTGATTTAATTTTCTTTTGGAACCGTAAAACTAAAGTAAAATTAATTAAATTAGCTAAATTATATTTACTGAATAAAATAAACAAAAAAAAATTAAAAAAAGAATTTTTAATAAAAATTTCTGAATAGTAAATGATATTGCAAAATGAAGTATGTTAAAAAAGAAATATTGCAAAATAGTTTTTATTTATGGAGAAGGGGTGATTTATTATTTGCCTCAGGACATTCCATTTTGCAATTTTCAATACCTATCTTACTTCATTTTGCAATGTTTGTTTTCTGGAATAATTTAATTCGCTTTTTTAATGAAGTTTTATTTTGTATCTTTCATACGTAAATTTAATTTAGGTTGTCATGGTGAGCCTGTCGAATCCATGACTAATAGAAATAGTATCCTTCGACAAGCTCAGGATGACAGCTTGCGAAATAAAAAAAGCTAATGAAAGGTGAATATCTATGATTCGGTGGTGTTCGTATTGCCAACAATATATGGCTAGGCTATGCAATTCATACAGTGGCTAATTCGCAGGAAGCAATTGAACGAATCAAGAAAGAGAAAATTGATTTAGTATTTGCAGATATATATGTACCTCCACTCAGCGGATTTATCATCCTTGAGGAAATTAAAA
>JANYCR010000100.1 GCA_025360185.1 Leptospiraceae bacterium
CTAGTAGCATTCAGTATCTCTATTACACTTCCTTTTGCTATAAAAAGTCCGGTAGGTATAAGGATTCGATAGCTATGGGTGAAAGAATTTTACTTAGACAGCCCGATCATCTTCAGAATTTGCAAAATCTTTCTAAATGTTATGCTGGGCTTAAAGACGAGAAAAATTTTTTAAGGATACAAACGAAGATAGATGGGTTATAGTTGAAAAAGTTACGGATAGAAAAATCTCGATTTTTTAGAGAAGTCTTTTAGTATGGAACAATCTATGAACGAGATTGGAAGATTACAACGTCGAAAGTTTTTTATACCAAACATAAGTCGTTTTTTGCTGAACGTATTAGTCTTCTATTTATTTCCATCCGAAGTAGGGAATTGGATGCATTATTTATCGCTTGCGTCCATGATGTTCGCTTTTTTTTGGCTTGTTTTAGAATTAATAGTATTCTTGGATTATAAGAAGTATCCGCTATTAGTTTATTTTCCATTTACGTTTGATATGACAGTTATCAGCGTTCTTTGTTACATATCAGGAGGAATAAGTTCACCATTTTTATTTATGTATTTAATGATGGTAATATCCGATACAATTTATTCTGATTCTAGACTTGGTTTTAATGCTATGATTGTTTCTTCCATTTTTTATGTGACAATTTCATTTAGTATCTATTTTGGAATATTAGAATATACGAATATACTTGATTATCAAAAAAATCATCATTGGATTTTTTATATAGGCGTTGCTGTCTTTTTTATGTATTCAAATGCGATGATGCATCTTTCAATTCAGGAAGTGATGAATCAAAAGAAAAAACTTTTAGATTCTCTCGAGTCAGAAAAACAACAATCTGAAATTGAAGAAGGGATTGCTCTTATTGCACAAAGAGAAACGGAAAACGAAAAAATAAAATCAGAAAGTTTATTGCTAAATATTTTGCCGGAGGAGATTGCCGATGAGTTAAAAAATTCAGGAAATTCCAAACCGATTTTTTATTCTTCCGCCACTGTATTATTTACAGACTTTCAAGGTTTCACCGAAATGGCAGAAACGCTTGAGCCATCTAAATTGATAAGTGAGTTAGATTATTGTTTTTCAAAATTTGATTCTCTAATGGAAAAATACAATTTAGAAAAATTGAAAACCATTGGAGATTCTTATATGTGTGTGGGTGGGATTCCTAAACCAAATAAAACTCATGCCATAGACTGTGTTTTGGCTGCTTTGGGAATGCAAGCTATAATGAACGATTGGCGAGAGATGAAAATTCAGAATTCCGAAAAATTTTGGACCATTCGAATTGGGATTCATACAGGACAACTAATTGCAGGAGTCATTGGTCAAAAGAAATTTGCATACGATGTGTGGGGGGATACTGTTAATTTGGCGAGCCGTATGGAATCAAGCGGACTTGCAGAAAAAATAAATATCAGTGGGGATACTTATTTTTTTGTGCAAGATTTTTTTGATTGCGAATATAGAGGAAAAATTGCAGCCAAAAATAAAGGACATGTCGATATGTATTTGGTAAAAGGAATTAAGAAAGAATTGCTAACAGAGGAAAGTCAACCTAATTCTAATTTCTATTTGAAATACGATAGTAGAAATAGCTAAACATTTTTTTATTACGGACGAACACAGATAGTTTGATATTCATTCGTATTTTATCTGTGTCCATCAGTGCGCTGTGGTGAGTTTGTCGAACCATTCATCCGTGGTAATCTTTAAATTCTTGTCCTACTCCATCAAAACCCTCGGTATCTCAGGATGAATGCGAGTAACCACATCGTAGTTGATTGTGCCTGTGAGTTGTGCAATCGTATCCGCAGAAATAGTTTCTTTATCCGATCGACCGATTAAAACTACTTCTGTTCCTACGTTTACATTACATATGTGGGTAATATCAATCATGCTCATGTTCATACAAACTCGACCGATGATATGAGCACGCTCTCCATTGACTAAAACATAGCCCTGGTTGGAAAGTCTTCGGTCAAATCCTTCGTTGTAACCGACAGGAATTACAGCAAGAGTTGTCGGATAATTGGTCTTAAACGTTGAGCCGTATCCAATATAAGATCCTGTTGGAACTTTTTTTGTGTGGACAATCGTTGTTTTCCACGAGAGGACCGGTGTTAGATCAAAAGTATTTTTTCCCATGAGAGAAAGAGAAAGCCTTGTCTCAAGACTAGGCCAGAGTCCATAAAGAGAAATTCCTACTCGTACCATATCAAAATGCGCTTCTTTAAAAAGCATAGTGGATGCAGATGACGCAGCATGTCGGATAATATCAATATATCCCTGTTTTTCTGCGTCTTTGATATATTCCTGGAATGTTTTTAGTTGTTGCATTGAATACGAATGCTCAGTAAAATCTTCCGTGCTGGCAAAGTGCATAAGTAGACCTGAGAGATTTACTTTATTTGATTTTAATTCTTCTAAGAGTTTGAATAAGTCTTTTCCTGATTGTCCGAGCCTTGCCATTCCAGTGTCTGTCTTGAGATGAATCTTTGGTTCATTGGAAAGTTTAGATAGAAGTAAAATTTCTTTTAGTCTAGAAGCGACAATCCAGAAGTTGCTGTGATTAAGATCAGATATCCGCTCTTCTAAATTGGGAACTTCACCCATTATCATTATGGGAGTAGGGGAAAATTTCCTTAGTAATAGCGCTTCCTCAAGTGAGTTGACTGCGAGCACATCCACTCCATTTTCAATGGCGAGCTTTGCCATTAGCTCGATTCCATGCCCGTAGGCGTTTGACTTAATCGCTACCGCCAAACGAGTATTTGGCGATAGAATAGAACGAAATGCTTTTATATTATTTGAAACTGCTTTACGGGAAATCTCTACCCGTGTAGGGGCTAACAATATTACTCCAGTCCGTATTTATCTCGCATAGAGGAGCCCGGGCAACTTGCTGTTCCATGACAACCGCATCCAGCGCTTGCACTTGGGCTAGTAGAGGAAGTATGTCTGGTATAGGGTGAATAATCTTGGTAGGAACTAAGGTCAGTTTCTCCAAAGCCAGAGAATGCGAATGACGAAATCATCTTGTGGATAATACCGTTTTGCTTGCAGCCTTCGTTTATTTTGTCACAGTCTGTAAAGGGCGTAGAATTGGATTGTAATACTTCAAATTTCTTGTTACAAGTTTCACATTTGTATTCAAAGATTGGCATTTTTTCCCTCCCGGAATTGATTCCAGTATTTAGACTCATGGGAATTTTACAAATGGAATATTTATTAATTTGACAAAATAGCTACAGTAGCTATAATTTGAGTATGACATCCGTAGGCGTTCGAAATCTCAAGAATAATTTAAGTAGGTATCTGCACTTGGTGAAAGCAGGTGAGACAGTAGTTATCACTGAGCATGAACTAGTGATTGCAGAGATTAAACGCCCCTCTGAAAATTTACAAGATTCAAAGAAACGCGCCATTCTTTACCTAGAAGAACAAAGTAAAATCGGGAAAGTCAAACTTGCCAAAAGGAATAATTCGCAGATTGACTCCATCGTAAAAAAATATTCAGCTAAACCAACTAAAGCGGACTGGAAAACAATACATAACGATACCAGGGCAGATCGTTTCTAAAAATGACTGTTTATTTGGATCCCAGTGTTATTCTATCAATTATTTTTCGAGAGCCTAATTTGGATAAATCAATTGAAATCTGGAAATCTTCTGAAATGCGCGTTAGTTCTATATTACTGGAAGCCGAATGTAAAATCAGCATTAAGCGGTATTATTTTCATAATAAAAAGAAATTAACCTCAACATGGAAAAATAAAAAACTAGAAGAGCTAGATAAATTACTCGAAGAAATTCATTTTAAAAATATTGATTCTTCTACTATTAGTATTGTGGCTAATCAGGATATACTTTCAGGCTGTCGAACTTTAGATGCAATTCATCTAGCGACCGCTATGGAATTTCAAAAAGAGTTCGGTGATAGTTTAGTTATTTTCTCTTATGATAAGGATTTTAACAAAGTTGCTAAGCAACTAAAGTTTAAAACTTTGTCATGAATTTTATTGAGCAACTTGGGAAGTATATTTTACTAATATTATTTTGCATATTTGTATTGCCAATGTTCTGCGATTCAACTTCAAATAAATCTAGTCAGAATCGCGTAGAAGCATGTCCGACATTACCAGAAAATGCTGTAGGGCAAATGTTTAGCTATAAATTACAGCATCTACAAAAAGTAATTTTAGATAATCGGTATGCTAATATCTGGTACGACTCCGATAAAAAAATTTCTGACACGAAAACAATTGTTTTTTACTGGCATGGCACAAATGGTACTACCGATGAAATCAATATTGCATTCGGCAAAAAGGGAGTCCAAGAACTTGTTAGTCGTGGATACATTGTAGTATCCCCTGATCACCTTCGTAACGCAGATGGCAGTGGTACTCTAAATTATTCTTGGTATATTGCAAATGGTAGTCGGCTGAATCACGATATATTTTTCGGTGATTTAATTGTTCAGTGTTTCAACGTAAAATTCAAAACAAATTTTAAAGTTATTACGTCTGGTTTTAGTGCGGGGGCAATGCAATCCGCTTTATGGTCATTTCAAAATAAAGATATAATTGGTATTATTTTGTATTCTGGAGGAATTTTTCATTTACCTCAATTTGTAACCCGGCAAAAATTTTGGTCTGTTATTACCCATGGCGGTGTAACCGATAAACGAGGAGATTTTAATTTTATGAATACTGGAATTTATATTCATAATAAAGTTTTGAAACTCGGGTACACGTCTACCGTATGTGATTTTACGCCGCAAGGACATGGTATTCAAATAGAGATCGCAGATATTTTTACTAAAATTATTTTAGATTCAGAGAATGTGGTAATGCCAGCACAATGTTCGAAAAATTTTTAAAATGTTTTTTTCTCCTAATTACATTTAATATCAGATAAATAGATTCTCAAATGGATAAGTCGTAATCACTCCGCGACCGAATATTTTTCTTCACAAAAACTAAAAAAAACTAGCTGCTCCTAAAAAGTTTGGTCACCGAGTGAAATTTTTTTCGAATGAAAAAAATTTAGTATCGAGGTGACTGCTACTCCAACTCAAGCGCAAAACCCAACTTCTTTATATTCTTAAAATCAACTTTGTTCCAGGTGAGTAGCTTCGCCTTATGGTGAATAGCCGTTGCGGCAATGATACAATCCGGCTTGGAGCCTTTTTTGCGACCTGTTTTATTAAAAATTTCAGCGGCTAATTCGGCGATTGCGAAGTCAAGGGGAAGAACTCTTCCTTCTAAAAAATCCCAGATGTCTTGTCGTTGTTCAGAAGTCAAAGGTCCGCATACGAATTCATGCCAGGCGATTGCACTTGTAGAGCAACTCCAACCTGCAAGCAATTTGGTTTTTAAAACACTGCGGGTTTTATTATTTCCGAGTAGTAGGTCTATGAGGCAGTTGATGTCTAGGTGTAAAGACTTACTACTCAAAAATCCCAACCCTTTTTATTTTCCTCTACGATTTTCTTGAATGCCGCTATTTCTTTAGGCGAAGCTTTTTTCTTTTTTTCTAAGGACGCAAGAATAGCAAGTGGAGACCGAGCTTTATTTGCGGAAACTTCATTCATTGCGATCTGAATGGACTTACGGACAACTTCTGCCTGCGAAACCTTCCAGTTTAAAGCTAGGTTTCGAATAGCTTCATTTGTGTCCCTGTCTAAAGTGAAAGTAGATTTTAAAGTCATAGTAGCCATACCAGTAGTATGGTATGGCAGATTATTCTGTCAACAAAAATTTATCTTAAAAATCCTACAATTTGAGGTAATTTTTCGATTATATCCATCATATTTCCAACTCTGTCGGCTAATGGTAGTTGTTCCAAGCTAGAAGGAATTAACCTTCGACTCCAATCGTGTTTGCACTCGCAAGTGAGATTGTCAAAAACAGAAATGTCGTTTGTCTTATTGTATTCCATGAATAGATGAGAAAAGTTTTCATTACATAGATTGCAATTCGATGAGGTTGCGATTGCTTTTACTGTATAATTTGCGGGGCTAACGTAGATTTTCTTCTTTAGATTTAATTCATGTTTTCGTTTTAGAATTTCCACTACTGACCAGAGCATGATTGGTTTATACAAGTTCATTTTCCATAATTCGTGCGTTAGTGTAAATGCTTCTACGGTTGGGAGTTCAATGTCAATCCGGTTGATCTCTGTTTTTTCTAAAAATTCTAAACTTTTTACTGCATCGTAAATTGACTCTTGCTCACTTAAAAAAGGAGGCTTTAGCATGACGAGTGCGGTGTAACCGAAGTTATGCGCTTTCAATAATTTAGATATTTCAATGACTTTGTTGTTTGTAAAATTCTTATTAATACAGAGTTTTCTCACCAATGGGTCAGAGGATTCGAATCCGAAAGATAATTCTAATTCTTTAGTAGTAGCATTTCTTATTTTTAAGATTTTTTCTTCTGTAATATCTTGGAGTTTGGATTCGGTCGTGATTAATTGTAGATTTTGAAAAGTTGAAAGAGTTCGAATCATATCAAGTGTAACATCTAAACTAATTTCATGCTCTGATAACATACTTCCATCATTGTAGAGGCTAATGATGAGAAACCGGTCTAGTTCTTTTTTGTGTAAGTCAAATGCAAATTGTAATTGGTTTAAAAAATTCTTCCGCTCTAATTTTATTCCGTGATTAGTTGCTGAATAAAATCCGCAGAATGTGCATCCACCATTTAGATCGATGGAGGAGCAACCGGTTCCGCGCAAAAAGATGATTAGCTTTTGAACTAGACTGCCTTTGTATTGTGCTTTTCTAATTTCAGTGCATACAGGCTCATTGACAGAAAAAATTTCTCTCTCTGATTCAGATTTATTTCTTAACTCTTTGAGATAGTTTTGAATTCTTCTGGCTAAGTTAGAATGATTTTCTTCCAAAGTTTTTTGCCTCGTAATCTGATTTAGAACTTGTCCCCAAACTAAGATTAAGGACTCTTTTTTCTATTATACATCTTTCTATTTATTAAGCAAATTCTATTTCATCTACATTGGATATTTCGAAAGCCATTCTTTCCAAAAAGTGGGGAAGGAGCTTACTCGAATTCCATCGGGCGTTTCATAATCCTTTTTACCCTGAAAATAAACTTGCCAGGATGGAGTTTCAGAAAGTCGTTTCTTTAGATAACGTAAAGGGGGATGAAGCTCTGTATCCGATAGTTTACACTCTAAAAGTAGTTTTGGTATTTCATCTAACGTTAATATAAAGTCTACCTCTCTACCTGCAGTATCTCGAAAGTAGCGCAAATCCCATTCTTCCCCAAAGCCATCTTGTCTTCTGTGAATCCATTTCTGTAAATGTCCCGCGACCATATTTTCAAATCGAATCGAATCTTCTTGCGGAAGTGACCAATTCCATAGGTAGAGTTTTTGCTCCTTTTTAACTGCGCGAAGTTGATTCACTCCTAGCGGAGGAATACGGTAAGTATAATATACATTATCCAAAACCTGTAACCATCTATCTACGGTCTGATGAGATACATTCAAATCTTCTCTTAATGCGTTAAGCGAAAGGGGATTTCCTACTAAATTTGGTAAACGAATTCCGAGTAATTCTAATTTTGTTAGTTCTATTATATTTTCTAGGCTTCGAATTTCTTCTTCTAATAATCGAACTCTGTATGATCTGCACCATCTACTTGAAAAATTTTTATCTCCACTCAAAAATGGCTCTGGAAATCCTCCTAAATGAAGAAGTTGCTTCCAATCTGACTGAGAGGATAATTTTAATTCGTCTCCAGTAAAAGGATGAAGTCTATGAAAAAAATATCTTCCCTGTAAAGAATCCCCGCCTCGCCGATAGGCATCTAATTTTGCCGAGCCAGTCACTAGAATTTTTCTTTTTGTGCTGATGTCGTCTGTCAGAGATTTTAGAAAGGAGCGCCAATCTCGATTTTTATGGATTTCGTCGAGAATAAGTATATTCTTTGCTGGAGGAAACTGTCTTGTTAAAATCTTCTCTCTATGTTCTGGAATATCCCAGTTTAGATACCCAGATTTTCCTCCAATACGCAAAGAAAGCGAAGTTTTTCCTACTTGCCTTGGACCTGCAACTAAGACCATCTTTTTTTCGAGGTCTAAATTGATTGCATCCTCTAAATATCTAGAATCTATCATGGTATGAGTATTTTACCCCGTATCAGAAATTTGTCATGCTTTTTTTTGTATACATATTAAAAAACTCACAAATTGGGATTCATTAGAAAAATAGAGTCAGAGAATTTATTTCCCTTCCATCGAATGGTGCGCTTGAGAGTAAATTCAAACAGTAGTGGATTATAGTCGTAAATCTCTTTTAAAGCTTTTTGTTCCTCTTTGGTAATAAATCCCATATCAACTAGTCTTCCTAAACGTATTACTAGATTTACTGCGGGTAATGGATAATCGCTTCCATGAACTAATCTTGAGTGTAAGTCTTGTCTTGTTAGTAGAGTCTCGAGAACTTTTTTATCACGGTTGAATTGAATTACAGCAGATATGTCAGCAAAAAGATTTGTTTTGTATTTTGGGTCATCCATGAGTCGCATAAACAAATCAAAATTATCCACTGTTTTTTTGTCAGGGCTTTCAAGATCAATATTAGTTCCTAAACTCCCACAATGTGCGATAATGATTTTTACACCAAGACTAAGTGGGTAGCGGAGTAGGAGCGGATTACCAAATTTCTGGTCTTCTTCTGCATCGACTGCCTTTTCTTCGCCGGCGTGAGTGAGTAAGGTAATTTTATATTGAATTAGCTTTTTGTAAAAAGGTTCGAGTGCTGGATTAGATGGATCTATACCCTGTGAATTTGGAAGCCATTTCATGAGTCTAATGCCTAGTTTCCTCCATTTATCTAACTCTTCAAGCGCATCTTTTCTATAGGGGTGAATTGAAATGGTAGGTATGAATATATCCGGATTCTCTTTGGCAACTTTGTAAATATATTCATTGGGAAGATGAAATTCTGTTTTTTGTAGATTAACTTTTCCATCGGGATCATAGTATTTATCCAGTGCGAGTATATAATGTAGCCCATGATTTTCTATATTGTGAATAAGATTTGTTAGCCTTTCGACTGCTTCCGCATCCGCATTGTTTAAATTCTTGATCTTCAGAGCACTAGCATAAATTTTAAATCGGATGTATTCTTTAGGATGCAGGATGGAGCGCATATTTGGATGTATAAAGGCTCCCGTTTTACTTTCTTCGATTCCTACGATATGAGTGTGATAGTCTCGTATCTTTGTAGCGTCTAATCCTTCGTAGCTTTTCCTTACTAATTCGATTGCCTCCGAACTTGCTTTTTTGTAAAAATCTTCTGGATTCTTAGAAGATGCCCCGCCGATTTTATCGAAGAGGCTTTGCGGGAGGAGTCGGGTTGTTATTAGAAATAATAAAAGAAAATGTTTCATTGTAATAGCCTATTATGATTATGTTTGTATTCTTTTGTTTATATTTTTGAAGGCAAGTATTAAAAGCCTCTATTTTATTTTTAGTTCTCGACAAGCTCGAACTGAAAAGGTCTAGCATTTCAAATTTTCATTTCTTATTTGACAAATATTACGTACTATTTATTATGTACGCATGATACTCCTCGCGCCAACAGAGCTTAGAAATAATCTTTTTAATACCCTTGAGACTGTAAGAAAGGGAGAGATGGTTTGTATAAAAACCCGCACGGAAAACCTTTATATCATTTCTCAAAAGCAGTTAGACCGACTAACGCATTCTTCTAAAACAATCGCCGCTTCTAATAAGATTGGTGGAAAGATTCTAGGCAATCTCGAAGATGCTGATAAAGAACTCAAAGAATATCTCGTATTACCTGAATAACTCACATTACGCAAAGGGAATGGGAATGATGCTTATTCTTAAAAAACTGAGAATATTAGATGATTCTAATGAATTAGTAAAGCCAATAGCCTGCGGCAGCAAACCCACCGTTAGGTGAGTAAATCAATGGAAAGAGATTTTTTACTCGATACTCATACTTTTATCTACTGGCATTTAGACGAGAAATCACTTTCTAGAAAAGTTTTGAAAATTCTTGAGAAGCTAGAAAATAATTTTTTTATATCTTCTCTTTCTATTTTGGAAATTCAATACCTGGTTGAGATAGGGCGATTAGAAATGAATATGGGAGATATTTTTTTTTATATTGATAGTACGCCTAATTTTAAAATTCTTTCTTTTGATCGACCTGCTCTTATTGAAAGTGTCAAACTAGATTCGCATCGAGATCCTTTCGATCGAATTATTGTTGCAACGGCTATTGCATATAAGCTGAAACTTCTAACAAGAGATCGTCGTATTTTGAAATCGTTTCCGAAGGTTGCGGTGTGGTGAGTCGCGGAAGTATGATAATACTAATTTATCATATAACTTTGTCTAAGTAATGTATTTATTTTATGTTACCAATATACGAAATTGCGGATATCTTAGAAAAATCAAAAAATAAATACAAGTATGCAATTGATATATTTAAAGATTTTACAATAACGGACGTAAATTCTTCCCATAGGCATAGTTTTTACGAGATACTATGGATCAAATCAGGCAGCGGATTACAGGCAATTGACTTTCAGGAATATATAATTTCTCCAAATCAAATTTATTTTATTGCTCCGGGTGAAATCCATCATTGGAGTGTATTGAATCAAGTTAGCGGAATTGCTTTAATGTTTACCGAAGAATTTTATTCCTCCTTCGCGAAAAATAGAACCTTGCTTTTTCAAAATAGTTTTTTCTCAAACGCTAAGAATAGAATGATTATCTTAAAAGAAAAAGATATTAATTTTCTAGATTCACTCCTTGCATACTTAGATGAAGAACAAGAAAAGAAGGACAAAGCTGCTGATTTATCCGTTCACTCAGGAATAGATTTATATCTTTCTTTTTTTAACAGAAAGTATAATGCGGATAAGAAGAATTATTCTAATGAAGAGAATACAATTCTTTTACAATTGAAGGCATTGTTATACGAAAGCATACCAAAATTTCCAACGTTGCGAGTATCTGCCGATAAATTAGGTGTATCCGTAACGCATTTACAAAAGATTTTAAGGAAACATTTTAGTTTAAAACAACTCATTATAGATACTCAGATTATAGAAGCAAAACGAAGGTTGCTCTATACTAGCGAATCCATACATGAAATTGCGAATTCCATTGGATTTGAAGATCAGTCTTATTTTACAAGACTATTTAAAAAACGTATTGGAATTTCTCCCTCAGAGTTTCGAGAAGATATTAAAAAGTCCTAAACTATTTTTACTTTGTCCTAATCAAAAGGCTTCAAAAAACCATTTTTAGATTTACAAATGATTTTTGGTTATTCTAGATTTGGTTATGAAAAAAATAAACTTAATTTTAATAACAATCGTTTTCTTTTTGAGCGCTAGCATTGCTTGTCAGGAGAACAGATTTAAGGAAAAAAAAATGGACACGAAGAAAATTTTATTTGTAGTGGCTAATCCTACTAAGTCGGAATTAACTGGCTGGTCAATAGGGTTTTGGCTTGCTGAACTTGCACATCCGTATTATGAATTTAGCAAGCGTGGGTATAATATAACAATCGCATCTCCAGACGGTGGAGTAATTAAACCCGATCCAATGAGTGAGCCTGATAATCCAAAAGGAAATCCCAATGATTTTGTAAGCTTAGGGTTTAAAACAAGTCCAGTGACAGTTTCACTAATGCAAAAAACTATTCCAATAAGCAAAGCTTCAGTCTCAGACTATGATGCAATTTTTGTTGTTGGAGGTCTTTCTCCAATGTACACCTTCATTGATAATATTGGCTTACAGACATTATTTGCTTCGTTCTATGAGAATGGAAAGGTAACTGCTGCCATTTGTCATGGAACAAACTTGCTCTTAAAAACTAAACTTTCAAATGGAAAATTGTTATCCGAAGAGAAGCGATGGACCGGGTTTTCTAATGCGGAAGAAGATGCAATAGATAAAGGGGCAGGTAAAAAAGTGGAGCCATATCGAATTGAAGATGAAGCTAAAAAAATTCTTAAAACAACATTCATTGCGGGTAATCCATTTAAGCCGCATGCAATTACAGATGGAAATCTGGTTACAGGTCAACAGGGAAATTCTGGGGCACTAACAGCAGAACATGTAATCGCTTTATTGGAAAAAAAGTTATGAAGAAATTACTTATGTTCCTATTTTTTGCGAATGGCTTAATTCAAGCACAACAAAATTCAATTAATTTTCAGGAACTCAATAAAGGCAGTGCTTCCAATATGGAAATTAATTATCGAATAGAAAAAGTAAAGTTTAATAGTAAAGGAATAACTGTTGTAGGAAATTTATTTATTCCTGAAAATGCAAATAGAAGGTTACCTGCCGTTGTAATCATTGGTCCTGTTGCTTATGTAAAAGAACAATCTCCTTTACAATATGCAACTAGACTTGCAAAGGCAGGCTTTGTTGCTCTCATCTTCGATCCGCGTTATCATGGAGAAAGTGGTGGTGAGCCAAGGCGTTTCGAAAGTGGAAAGGCAAAGGTAGAAGATATATCCTCGGCGATAGAATTTTTATCAAAGCATGATATGGTGGAAGCAAATCATATTTATGCGCTTGGAGTATGTCAAGGTTCCAATTGGATGATTGAAGAGACGACCAAAAACTCAAAAATTAAAGCTCTCGCTGTTGTTGCAGCACACTATCTTACAAAAGAAACTGTAGATATGTACAATGGAGGTTCGGATAAAACACAAGACAGGATTAATAGAGCTAATCATTCTTTACAGAAATTTAAAGAGAGTGGTGAAGTTGTGTATATACCTATTGTGTCAGAAAGCGATCCGACCTCGCTACTTTTACCAAAGCCTATTTATCAATGGTATATTCGTTGGGCAGATAGAGGATTATTTTGGAATTTTCATGGGCTTTGGGAAAATCGAATTACGCAAATGAGCGAAGAAGAACTTTGGAGTTATCGAGTAGACCAAACAGTTAAAAATCTATATACGCCAACTCTTGTTATTCACGCTGACAATGCAGCAACAGGAAAAGACATTCCCAGAAAGATATATGACCTAATACCTGCCAAGGATAAAAAGTTAATATGGCTCGGTGATAAAGTACAATTTCAATTTTACGAAGATCCTATTACAATAGATACTTCTATTTCTCATATAATCCAGTGGTTTAATCAAAGATGAAAGTAATAATCATTGCGATTCTCGTAGGAAATTTACTATTTTGTTTTTCTGAAAATATATACACAAAGGATAATAGCATGAAAACATACGCCATAGATCATTCAGAGAATTTGCTTTCTCCGCTAGAAGAAAAAGCATTCGCTTTCTTGAATAAAAATCGAAGCAAATGGACAGACTGGAATGTTCCTTATGAAGATGGACAGGAGCTTTATAATTTAATTGTGGCTAATGATTATAAGTCTGCATTAGAAATTGGGACTTCAACTGGACACTCTACTATTTGGCTTGCGCTTGCCATGGCGAAGACCGGGGGTAAAGTAATTACACTTGAAATTGATGAGAGTAGGCATAAACAAGCATTGAGGAATTTTGCAGAAGCCGGCGTTTCTCATTTAATAGATGCAAGACTCGGAGATGCCTTTAAAATTATTCCCACTCTCAAAAGTAATTTTGATTTTGTCTTTTCGGATGCTACATCTGCTAGATCGGCTAATGAAGGTTATACCGATTTTTTAAAATCAGTGGAGAGTAAGCTAATTGTCGGAGCATCCTATACAATGCATAATGTAACAGATGGATATGGGGACGATGGAAGATTCTTTCGTTATTTAGAGAAATTAGGAAACTATAAAACACATATAATTAAAAGCAGTTCTGCTGGAATTTCGGTGAGTAAAAAAATAAAATAAACCTGTAGAGGAAATCTGAATAATAGGCAAGAGTCATTTTGATGCTATTCTTTATACCAAACGCTACTCAAATAAAATCCTTGTGAGTAATGGAACTATTTACAAAAATTATTAAGTAAGGATTTATCATGGCAGCATATTCTAAATTAAAAAGAAAAAACTTTTTAATTTAGAATATAGAACTCAAAATATTTAAGAGGTCAATAATGAGTCACAATTTTACAGTGGGTAATAAAGAGTATACGATAGTAACATCGGAATCGGATAATATTATAGTATTCGAAGTAGTGAATTCTGATGGAAGTTCTTTAGGATTTCTATCGCGAGAATATAATAAAATAGAAAACGAATTTACACTCTCATCGAATGGAATTAATGAGAAAATTACTAAAGAGAGATTGGCTAATATAGTAATCGAGGATTTTCGTAATTTTATAAAAAAAGGCTAATAACTTAAACTAAACAAAGAGGAAGGAAATGAAAAATAGTCAAATTAACTTTTATCTAACGAAGCAAGACATTTCCGAACTTGAAAATTATTTACATGAGAACGAATTCCGCATTATCTCTGATATCTTGCAAAATGGTAAGATTCTTAAAG
>JANYCR010000156.1 GCA_025360185.1 Leptospiraceae bacterium
ACCTATGGTATCTATGGGAAATTCTCGCAATTACGAAATGAGACTGGGACCTACCTGGACACCTGCCGTCAAATTTCTTATCATAAGCAATTCTGTAATATTTATCTTACAGACTATTACTCACCTTTTCTTAAATGCAAAAATCTTGGAAGGTATATTTGCACTTAATCCAAATATGGTCAACCATTTCTATGTCTTTCAGTTAATTTCTTACAGTTTTTTGCATGGTGATTTTGGGCATATTCTATTTAATATGCTCAATCTCTGGTTCTTTGGCTGTGAAATTGAATCTCTATGGGGAAGAAAGAACTTTTATATTCTTTATTTCTTCTCTGTTTTCATGGGCGGATTTTTAACCTGGATAGTTCATAATTTAGGTAGCAGCCAGGGAGTAGTTCTTGGCGCATCGGGTGGTGTGTTTGGAGTAATGGTGACATTTGCACTTCTCTGGCCTAACAGGGAAGCCTTATTCATGGGAATCTTTCCGATTAAAATGAAATATATTATTTTGATTCTTATGATCATGTCTATTTTTTATGGTGGAGCGCATATTGCCCATATGGCGCATATCGGAGGACTAATCGGTGGAGTCGTTTTTTTCTTCACAAAGACTAAATATAAATTTGATTTTAACTTTTCCATTAACCGCTATTTACAAAAACAAAAAATGAAACGTTACCAGGAAGAAATGTATCGGAGACAAAATGCAAAAGAAACCGTAGATGAAATTCTAGATAAGATTTCCAAGAAAGGAATGAAGTCTCTTTCTAGAAAAGAAAAACAATTCCTAAAAGATGCTTCTACAAAATACTACGCTGAGTGAATTCTAAATTCTTTTATTTTGACCAGCTAACACGCTATAGCCCCTATTTCAATCTTGCATTGGAGGAGGCTATCGCAATTAACCTATTGGACTACGGTTATACTGGGGCATTAAGATTTTGGACAAATCATAATACTATTGTGCTTGGAATTTCCGATAGTGTATCTAAAAATATTTCACCTGAAACGCTACTATCTTTTAATAAAGAATTTCCCATACTACAAACATCACGAAAGTTCAAGGAAAATTCTATTTATATAACTCGTCGTGCATCCGGTGGTGGAACTGTTTTTCATGATGAAGCGTTTAATCTCAATTATTCTCTCTTTGCCTCGACAAAAGAAAAAAAAGAATTGTACCCTGTAAAGGATTCTTATGTAATCTTACTCGGACTTCTCACCAAAGCCCTTGCTAAACAAAATATTATAGCTGACTCGGCTGGCAAATCAGATATAGCCGTAGAGAGTGATGGTGTTCTAAAAAAAATTTCCGGTAACGCGCAATTTCGAAAGCGAGATTGTATTGTTCAACACGGGACATTAATTTTAGATATGAAAATCATTGATGGTGTTTTGCAAAATCTTTCTCATCCGCCGGAAGAGCCTGACTATCGAAAGAATCGTAAGCATTCTGATTTCTTGACCTCCCTTCCGGGGGACTTTTCTATTTCTAAATTTAAGCTAGATTTACAAAAAATTTTTCTGGAGTTTTTAGAAATAAAAGATGCTCCAAGTCATGATAGAAAGTTTTTGCGACAGGTTTTTAGAGATGCAAAAAGGCTTATGTTGGAAAAATATGCAAATATAGAATTTATTTTTAGCAAACCTTAAAGGAAACAAAAATGTATTTAGAAAACCAAGACCCGGATGTATTTGCAGCACTCAAACACGAAGACAAAAGACAGGAAGAATCTCTTGAAATGATTGCTTCTGAAAACTTTGTATCCCAAGCAGTTCTTGAGGCTTATCATTCAACATTAACTAATAAATACGCAGAAGGCTATCCCAAAAAAAGATATTATAACGGTTGCGAAAATGCAGATCGCATTGAAGAGTTAGCGATTGAGCGAGCAAAAAAAATGTTCAATGCAGAGTATGTAAACGTGCAACCACACTCAGGCGCACAGGCTAACATGGCGGTATTTCTTGCTGCACTCAGCGCAGGTGATACATTTATGGGAATGAATCTAGCACACGGTGGACATTTGACTCACGGTTCTGCCGTAAATTTTAGTGGAAGAAATTACCATGTAGTTCCTTACGGAGTTACAAAAGATACGAATCGAATTGATTATGATGAAGTCGCTCGACTGGCTAAGGAGCATAAGCCCAAACTAATTGTTGTGGGTGCTTCTGCTTATCCACGTGAAATTGATTTTGGAAAATTTGCAGAAATTGCAAAATCGGTGGATGCAAAGATCATGGCAGATATTGCGCATATCGCAGGACTTGTGGTTACGGGTCATCATCCGTCACCTGTAGGAATTTGTGACTATGTAACGACTACTACTCATAAGACGCTCCGAGGACCGCGTGGTGGACTCATTATTTCATCAACCGAGCACGAAAAGATTTTAAACTCGCGCGTATTCCCGGGCGTGCAAGGTGGACCTTTGATGCACGTAATCGCTGCAAAGGCAGTTGCATTCGGGGAAGCATTAAAACCAGAATTTAAAACTTATATTCAAAATGTAGTGGATAATGCTCGTTTACTGGCAGAAGTATTCGTTAAGAGGGGCTTTAGAGTAATCAGCGGGGGAACGGATAATCATCTTATGCTGGTAGATGTTTCTGTGAAAGGATTAACCGGGCTTGATGCAGCCAATGAACTCGATAAAGTGGGAATCACTGTAAATAAAAATGGAATTCCATTTGATGAAAAACCACCAGCGGTTACTTCCGGTATCCGTCTTGGTTCACCTGCACTTACAACACGCGGTCTTGGTAAAACAGAATTCGAAAAAGTTGGAAATCTAATCTGTGATTTACTCGAAAACATGACTGACGATAAAAAGAAAGCTCATGTCAAAGCAGGCGTTGCAGAAATCACAAAACAATTTCCGATGGACAAGTTTAGACTTTGAGAGTAAAAAAATGATTTTCTCACAGAGCACACAAAGAACACAGAGACAAGAATCAATATTGCTAATGAGCTTATCAGAAGTCTCAGTATTCTCCGTGAACTCTGTGCGCTCTGTGAGAGATATTTTCTTTGTTTTTACACAACGCTTTGATAGGAAATTAAGCTTAGTTTAATGATAATCTATTTTTTCATAGATGGCGTCGGCTTTGGTGAGAATGACGTAGAGAAAAATCCTTTTGCTAAATATGCAAAGGGATTCTTTCTTCCACTCGCCGATAAATCCGTACCGGCTAATAGTAAATTAGCCGAAGGAGTGTATGTAAAGACCGACGCATCTATGGGAATAAAAGGTTTGCCTCAGAGTGCTACCGGGCAGACTGCTATTTGGACAGGAATTAACGCTCCCCAAGTTCTACAAAGGCATATTAGCGGCTATCCAACATTTACCCTAAGAAAGATTATAGACGAGTTTTCTATTTTAAAGATATTAGATGAGCGTGGGAAAAAGGCTGCTTTTCTCAATTGCTATAGCCCTATTTATTTTGAAAATGTCAAGAAAAAACCGAAGCATGTATCTGCCTCCACTATGATTCAACAGGCTTCTAAAATTCCATTTCGAGATATGGAGGATTTGCGTAATCATAACGGAGTCTTCATGGATATATCGCATGAATTTTTTCGAGAGTTTGCAAAAGACTTTTTGCCACCCGGCGATAGCCTACTTGATCTTAGAGACCCGTATCAAGTAGGAAAGAATGTAGTCAATATTGCGGATAATTATGATTTAGTGATATTTGAATATTTTCTAACCGATAAAACCGGTCACGATCAAAATTGGCTTATGGCAGAAAAAGTCATTCATACAGTAGAGCGGTTTATCGAAGGTATCCACGATGCAATGGATAAGACTAAGCATCAACTGATTATTACCTCCGACCATGGTAACCTAGAAAATCTAATCACGAGCACACATACATCCAATCCAGTCCCAACTTATCTTTATGGAAAACATACAGATTCCTTTAAAGATAGAATTTCAGCGTTATGCGATATAGTTCCACTTTTATATGAAACTCTTGGAGTAGAGATTGAGCTTAAGTGGGAGACGGTAAAAGAAGAATAAACCTTTCCCTGGTTAGTAATTTAAGTCATTCATTTACATCCCTTAAAACTTGAATGTATAAAGCTTCACTAATCCAGAAGTTTGCATTTGTTTGGATTGAATCAAGCAAAGGTTTTATTTCTGCAATTATATTTTCTTTTTTTGCTTCCAGCAAACAACCAATAGTCCCAGTGAACTTTAAGTCTTGAAATCTTGCAATAGTTCTCCCTGCTAATTCGTCAAGAAGTAAAAATGAATTTGGATTTTCAATTGCGAGAACAATTGCTTCTGCTTCTCCCAAGTGCAAATCAATTCGTAGCGAATTTACTAATTGGGTATTTTTAATTTCTAAAGTCTTTATAAAATCGGATTCTAGAATCAGAGAGATGGTAGGAAATTTTTGAACTTTGCTTTGTAGTTCTTCTCTGACTGCGTTAGGAATATAAATCTCTGAAAAAAGTTCTTTTAAAATATTAAGTCTACGAATACATGCAAAATTGATTAAAGGAGTCGTATTAGATATAATCACTTTTTTTCATTCTTCCAGAGCTTCCAATTTTCTTTGTCTTCTTCATAATCTGAAAGATCGTATTGTCTCTGGACTTTCTTTTCACCTAAGAAAAAATGAAAATCTACTTTATCCATTTCTGCCAATTTTGCACTGTTTGCATAAGAAAGAATCCCATCCCGATATAGCTGAATTGCTAATTCCTTTTTAAGTTCTTTTTTCCAATTCTCTCTTGTAATCTTGGCTTGCCTGAGAATAAATTCCGGAATTTCTATAACAAAATTTTCCATAGCAATATGGTTCTATCTATCTCATTTCTTTTCAACAATAAAAATTAATTTTTTACACAATCATTAGGAGGGCAATTCGAATTTACTTTTTCACTGTCTTACTCAAACTCCGAATACTGGTTCTTCGATTTGGCATTTGCCTATTCTATTCCTCGCGATTCATAATCAGAAAAAAAAGATTGTGTTTATAAAACGCTCATTATGTAATTTAGAAATCTTGATATTGAGGAATAAAAATGAATAGAATTAATATAATCATTTTGGGAATAATTGTGTTAGCCACATCTTTGTTTTCACAAGAGGTAGGGTTTAATGATTCTGTGAAATTAAAGAATGGGAAGATATTGGAAAAAGTTAAAGCAGTTGCGATTAAAGATTCATTCGTTGTAGTGGACTCAAGCGGAGCGGCTAATGTCTACTCTAAGAAAGAAGTTTCAGAAGTAGTTAAGAATGGTTCATTTAGCGATGCAAATCAAGTATCGAAAAATATTTCTACGCAAATATCGGTTGGAAAATGGAGTGATTATCGAGGACGAAAACGTTGGCGGGATGCATTAGAAGATTGTGCAAATATTGGAATGCGATTACCTACAGTAGAAGAATTAAAAGCAGCTTATAATTCGGGTTTAACTAAGCAATGGGGAAAGGACGGCTGTAATTATTGGACAGCTTATGATTCTTCAAAAGAAGGATCGCCTCGACTATATACAATTAGCGGCTTTTGCGATGTGTCTAATGACTATCATTTTAAAGAAACTGATCGTCGCTTTTGCTATTTTACAGGAGATACGCTTTGTATCCGCTAACTAATACAAAAACACAATATCCACTCTTCTAGAAAATTCTTTTCCCATTTTCTTTTCGTTGGCTTCGCCCCATAAGCCGCCTGAAAAGGTTAGAAGGATATTTTCGGTGGGAACTAAAATGGGAAACTGTGGCTAAAGAAGATTAGGTTTAAAGATCCATACCCCTAAAAATTATTATTCTTTCTTTTTTAATTCGCTGTGATAAAATTGTCTGACTATGAAATTCCTACTCCTATTCTTGCTCCTAACGCTATCAATCTATGCTGAGGACAAAAAAATGTTCGAAAAATATAAAAAACCGCTCGATGCATCAATTTGTAAAACAAATAATTTTGCAGATTGTCTTGCATATAAATACATTCAACATTATCACCCAAATGCAAAAGATGCTGATTGGCATCGCAATACGGCAGTTAGCCACTACTTCGACTACAAAGTAAGTTACCAGAATGAGAGAGAGAAAGGAGAAATTATATTTTCCTTCCAATCTTATTCGGATGGAATGGAATGGAATTACTGGGAGGATTCTGCTATTATCCGCATTAAAGATCCAGTTAAGTTAATAGATTCCAATACCGCAATGAAGAAAGTAAAAGAGAAATTGGAATCCGAATTCGATGATAAGTATAAAGTTGAAAAGATAACCAAAACAATAAATCGCAATCTACAACAAAATCAACCTACTCCAAAGGAGTACTATTCCATAAAAGAAGAAATTAAATATAAAGTTCGCGTGAATGGGAAGAATTTTTCATTCAATGGGATAGGGAATAAGATAGATTAACTCTTTAGCAGCTTGAGTATCACTGCTTTCTGAGCATCTAGACGATTTTCTGCTTGCTGAAAAATAATAGAACGTTCGCTTTTCACAATCTCTCTAGAAATTTCGTAGCCTGCGTGAATAGGCATATCGTGCATAACCTTTGCTTTTGAGCTTTTAAATAGCTCAGAATTAAGCTGATAAGGCATCATCATCGCAATACGCTCTTCCTTTTCTTTAGCATAAGACGGCTCGTTAAAAAATTCCATGTCTACCCAGGTATCCGTGTACACATACTCGTTGTTATTCACTGCATGTTTTAAATCTGTTTCCCAGGAAAGAGTCTTATGCTCTATCCCTCTTTTGATAATATGATCTATTACAGCCTCTTTAGGAGCAATTGGGGTAACAAGCGTTAGATGCACACCGAGAGCAGCCGTAATACCGATGAGAGAATTAACGACATTATTGTGAACTCCCACATAACAAAGAGTAGCCCCTTTTATACTTCCCTTATCCAAACGAATCGTAAGCATATCGGCTAACGCCTGGCAAGGATGAAATAGATTACAACAACCATTGATGACAGGAACCTGTGAGCCAGATTTTAAAGTAAGTAAGTCTTCATGCTTTTTCATTCTAGCCATAATAATAGAAACGTTGCGAGAAAGATATTCTGCTTCGAAATCAATATCAGACAACTGAAAATTAGAAGCCCTCCAATCCAAATAAATTGCATGCCCGCCGAGTTCGGTCATTCCTGCTTCAAAAGAGACTCTAGTACGAGTAGAAGTTTTTTGGAATAGCATTGCCATTGTGCGTCCTTGCATATGACCTGCAAAATAAACGCGGTTATGCTTTACATAAACCGCGAAATCTAATAATGATTGAATTTCCTCATCTGACCAATCACTCCAACTGATCAAATGTTTTACTGCATTGTATGACATGTATTAAGTATCGGCTAGAGTGAGCCTTAGATTTATGAACTAATCTTAATATGGTTTTTGACCTGTATAGTTGCCAGGGGGAGTGTAATTGCAAACCCAGAACTGCGAATTATCGGCACATACTGCTTTGCCGCAACCAACCTCTGTAGAATCTTTCCAGACAATTTGCGTATAATGTCCACAGACTTTGCCCGATGCGCAAGAATTAGAGCTATAGGTATAGTTTGCTTTCTCACTTCCCCACGAATCTGTTACTTTAGTAGAAGTGATATCTTGAGGTTTTGATTTTCCACTGGAATAAGTAATAGCACTCGCCCAATAGATATTTTCTCCAAGTCCCTTTGCACCGCTATGCTTCATTTTACATCCGACTGCCTTTTGCTTATTTGCGTAAGTCTGTGCAATTTCAGCAAGGCTTACTGACCATTTGATACCAGGCACCCCAACTTCAGTACGAAACTTATTGTGCGCGGCAACCATTTCATCCTGTTGTGTAATATCCAATCCTGCATCCGCATATATAAAACTAAACAAGGAACATAACATTGTTAACTTCAAAATTTTTTTAATCATAGTAAATCTCCTCGCTTCAAAGTAATTTACTATTTGCATTGCAGTCAATGAAAATTGCTAGGTTTATTCCAAAAATAAAGCATGCCATTCATTGAGTTTGTTTTAAAACTTCTGCATATAAAATAATCGAGCCGAGTAACTCACCATCGATTGTAAAAGAAAGAGAGTATTTTCCTTCCGATGGAAATGTTACACCGGCAGTATTAAACGTTAGTTCAATTACTTCCTCTGGATTTTGCGATTGTAGTTGACCGGTGATTGGTAAAACATCTTGATTCGATTCAAGATTGGTTAAAGTAAGGGCAAATTCGTGTTTGCCTACAACATTAGTAGCTGCTGCATAAATTCCCCATGGTGCTGTTTGAACAGGAAAGGAAGAGGCAAAAATTTTACTAAACGTTCCAATGATTCCTTTCTTTCCATTGTTTTCCACGATGACTCGATCCGCAAATAATAAAGCGGTGCAAACTGGTTCTTTCATATTTTATCCTTTGTATGAAATTAACTTTCTATTTTTTCCTTCCTTAGTCAATAAATTTTACTATCGTAAAATAGGGTTTCTTCTACTTTGTAATTCAAAATGAGCGACACCAGTTTTACCAACCAAATTAAAATTAATAAGTTCAATCTTAATTTTAATGATAAACTTTTCGAAGAAAGCTTCCGCGAAAATTATTATTGGGGCTCCCTTATCATCCATCGATTTGCAATCATCTTAGCAATTATTCTTTATGCACTATTTGCCTATTTAGATGTATGGATGTCTCCAAACTCAAAAGAAAAAATATGGCTCATTCGATTTGGAATTGTACTTCCAGTTTTGATTTTTACTTTTTTGTCTACCTTCTATACTCTATTTAAAAAAATCAACCAGCTACTATTTACAATTACGAGCATATCACTTGGAATTGGAATCGTAATGATGATTGGAATCTCCAAAGAAAGTGAACTAGGATATAATTATTATTTTACAGGATTACTCCTCGTTATCATGTGGATTTATACTTTCTCTAGATTACGTTTTATCCTAGCTACTGTATCAGCTTGGATTGTAACAGTTTCTTATTTTCTTGTAATCGTTTTTATTCATGATATTACTCGAACATCTCCCGCGCTTTTTCTAAACCATCTTTTCTTTTTTATAAGTTCTAATATTATTGGAATGTTCGCAGTATATTATTTTGAGTATTATTACAGAAAGAATTTTATTCATATAAATAATATAGAACTAAAAAGAGAAAAACAAATCAATGAAAGACTGATGAAAATTGATAAAATTAAAGATGAATTTTTATCGAATACGTCTCATGAATTAAGAACTCCAGTACATGGGATAATCGGGATTAGCGAATCGCTTATCGATGGGGCTACCGGCAAACTTCCAGATGAAACGATCACTAACTTACAAATGGTCGTCTCAAGCGGCAAACGCCTATCTAACCTAATCAATGATATCCTGGATTTTTCAAAACTAAAAAATCTAGAAATCGAGTTACAAAGTAAAGCAACAGATATTAGACAATTATTCGAAGTGGTTATCTCTGTAATTAAATCAACAATCAAGAAAGAGGAAATTTTACTTTCCAATGAAATTCCAGAATCAATTCCTCTCATCTACGGGGATGAAAATCGAATTCAACAAATCATTTATAATCTAGTTGGCAATGCAGTAAAATTCACCTATACCGGCTATGTAAAAGTAACCGCTGAGGAAAAAGAAGAGTTCATCGAAATCTGCGTAGAAGATACTGGAATAGGAATTCCAGAAGATAAATTTGAAATTATATTTCAATCTTTTGAACAAGCAGATAGTTCTATCGCCCGCAGTTACGGAGGAACCGGAATTGGACTCAGTATCACAAAAAAACTAATAGAGCTGCATTCTGGAAAAATTTGGCTTACATCTGAGGTAGGAAAAGGATCAAAGTTTTACTTTACTCTTCCAAAAAGTCAAAATCAAAAAAGAGAGGCACAAAAAGAAAATCCGATTGAACGAACTATTATTCCTGTAATTCCAATCGCAGAGCCAATAAAAGATGCGAATAATACAGATTTAACAAAGTCTTTCGTATTAAATGAGGAAGAAAAAAATAATTCGAGTATTCGAATTCTAGTTGTAGACGATGAAAAAATTAATGTTCAGATTCTAACAAATCATTTGTCTTTACAAAATTATATTGTAGAAACAGCGTCTGATGGAATTGAAGCATTGGAAAAAATAAGAAATAAAGCTTACGATCTAGTGCTCCTAGATATAATGATGCCGAAAATGTCAGGCTATGAAGTATGCAATGCTTTACGGGCAGAGAACTCGCTTTATGATTTACCGGTTATTATGCTCACTGCAAAAAATCAGCCAGAAGATATTGTAGTAGGATTTGATATGGGGGCTAATGACTATTTGATTAAACCATTCGAGAAAAGCGAACTTCTGGCACGAGTAAAAACTTTGGTGTATTTGAAACTCTCTGTTCGAGAAGCGATCGACAATGCCAAGCTAGCAAATACAGATGCATTAACTGGATTAAACAATCGACGCTTTCTATTTGAACAGGCGAACAAGGAATTCGAAATTGCGAAAAAGGCTAGTCTTGATTTATCGCTCATGATGATTGATATTGATCATTTTAAAAAATTCAATGATACCTACGGTCACGATATGGGAGACGAAGTCATTAAACTCGTAGCAAGAGGAATTCTTAAGTCGTGTCGCGAATTAGATACAGTAGGACGATATGGGGGAGAGGAATTTAGCGTGTTACTTCCCAATACAGATCTGGCGTTAGCTGAAACCGTAGCTGAAAAAATTCGCGCCTATATAGAACAAAAAACATATCATTCCGAAAAGCATGGTGACTTAAAGTGTACTATAAGTATTGGCATTTCTACTTTAAATAAAAATTTTTCTAAAGTTGAAGATTTATTCAAAGATGCGGATAATAAGCTTTATACGGCAAAAGCAAATGGAAGAAATCGAGTGGAAAGCTAATTTGTTTTTTCAATTACTTTAAATATTTCTATAGGCGTTGATTTTCCCTTCAGTAAAACTTCACCTCCAGATTCTATAATTAAATTTTCCTTAGTTTCAAGAGAAACTTTTTCGAGCAAGTCTGCACTACATAAAATATCAACTTTCAAGTCTTTACAGGCAGATTCAATCCTACTTGCAATATTTACATTATCTCCGATAACGGTATATTCCAGTCTTTCCGGAGTACCAATATTACCCGCTATAACTTCGCCAAAATGAATTCCAATTCCAGAGGCAATTGGCGCTAATCCGCGCTCTATGCGAGATTGATTAAAACTCTCTAATGCCTTTCTCATACCAAGTGCCGCTCGTAAAGTATTTTCCGCATCGTCGTTACCTGGGTTTGGAGTTCCAAAAGTAGCCATTATCCCATCACCAATAAATTTATCTAAAGTTCCATTATTTTCAAAGATAACTTTTACCATTTTTGCATGATACTCAGATAGCATTTCCATAGTTTCTTTTGGGCTTAATACTTCACTTAAGGTCGTAAAATTTCGAATATCCGAAAATAAAATCCCTACTGCTTGAAGACTCCCGCCAGGTTTCATGAATTCTGAAGAAGCTGATTTTATTTTATTTGCAATGGCAGGCGAGAAGTAACGGCTAATCTGCGTATTCTCCTTTTCTGAAATCGCTGCCTCATAGATTGTTTTACGAATGATCCAAGTTAAATAGGCAATGCCAATTCCTCCAGCAAGAAATAAAAAAAGATTTGTAAAGAATGCATCTAGCATGAACTTATCACCGAGATTGACTTCTAGATAGGATTTAGCAAAAGAATTCTGCTCGACCATTTGCGGGTAAGCGTATATAAAATGAAATAATTGTAAAAGAAAAGAAAACAAGGTAATAATTAAAGGATATATAAATCGCAAGGATAATGAATTCAATACGATAATCACAAACATAATTCGAACGATTTCGCTTTTTAAAATAAATAGACGCGGAATATTGGCATTATTTCCTCCAACCGAATTAAACCAAATGATTGGAAGAATTAAAATAACAAAACAATCAAAAAGACATCCAAAAAGACCTATGAGGCTAATTTTATTTAACCGACTTAACTCTTTCAAAAAATAAATTCCGATAAATATACCAAATGAAATAATGATCTGGGTAATACTTTTTGCCAGAATTCCATAATAACTATCTTCATAAGTCAAAAAGAAATTAGCGATAAAAAAACCACCGAATAATAATAGACGAAAATACGTAGCAAATTTTAACCCACGAACTTCACGAATTAAAATAATTGATTCAACAGATGATTGTAATTTCATTTACATGTGCTGATAGAACACAGGCTTTTCATTTTTCTGAAACCTACGTACTTCGTAATGAAGATGATAGCCAGTAGCCCGTCCAGTATTGCCTACACTTCCAATTTTTTGTCCTTTCTTGACGTGATCACCGAGGCTAACAGCCATTTTGTCTAAATGACCATACCGGGTCTCGTAGCCCATGATATGTTTGACAACGACTAATTTACCGTAACCGCCTTTGCGCCCAATGAATATTACCTCCCCGTCCGCCGAAGAAATTACATCAGTACCTTTTGGTGCAGCGATATCTAATCCACCATGAAAGGTTTTCTTTTTTGTGAATGGATCTAATCTATGTCCAAAGCCAGATGTAAGATAACCTTCATTGAGAGGAGGATGAAAGGCAAGCCCATAGAAAAATGATTTCTCAATTTTACCGAGAGTCTTTCCTGGGACAAACCATTCGTCTCTTCGCTTATCAAAGATGATTAGATGATTAGGCATGCTGTATTTTTCCGCAAGCTTGCCACGACTGAGTTCTGACTCGGAAAGATTTTCGGTATCGTAAACGCCACGCATGTTGGGGATAAGAAGCGTCATCCCTACACGAATATCTTGAGGAGAACTGAGAGCATTGACCGAAGAAATAGTATCTATATTCATTCCAGTTCTTGCCATGATACGAAAGAAATTATCACCTTGGACTACAGTATATTTATAAAATTCAAGTGGAATATAGTCATCAGATGTGTTTCTGGATTTGGAAACTCTTAGATTAAATTTAACTTCGCTTCTTAATTTTTTTAGGACTTCATTTTCATAATCTAAATTTTTTAATAGCTCAATTGGCTCTATTAAAAAAGGGAAAAAAAAACTGATTATACAAATGAATCTACAAGATTTCACAAAATCTAAATTAGCCGAAAGCACCGGATCTAAGTTTATCAAGCGGATAAATCATATAAACCGTTGTAGTTGTTTTAGCTTGTGTATAAGTAAATTGCTCTATCGGATTGAGTCCCATATTATAAAACCCTTCATCAATCATAGCAATACCAAAACCAGCGGATTCTTTTTCGTCTAAGAATTCTGGACGGAAATAATCGGAAGAACGTCCTTCTAGAAAAAGTTTATAATGCTTTTCCCTTGATTCATTAATTCTATCCATATCCCCTTCCATGATTGGAGAGTCATTTTTAATGCGAATATAAAGTTCTTTATCATCTAGACGAATCTTCATAGAAATTTTACGTTTTTCTTGTTTCATCTTTTCACGAATAGAAAATAAAAGCTCTCTATCGTTTTCAGAAATTTCTAATTTCTTAACACGAACTTTATCCTCCAGAGAAAGAATGCTTTGAACAAGCTTTTTTATTTTCTCAGGAACTACATATCGTTGCATAGCATCTCTCAGAGCACTAGTGTCTAGGATAATTTGCAAGAGTCTGTCGATTTCCTTATCAGAATTTTCCACGTCTCTTAACTTATTGGCAAGCTCGTTCTTAAAGATCGTAAAACGAATATTTCCTTTGATTGCATTGAGAAGTGCTTCCATAAGCCCACTAAATAAATGAAAAGAAGAAAGCGGATCTGCACCAATTCGCTCCAATATTCCATTTATAATGGCTGAAACCAAATCTCTAGTGTCACGTGTAAGCCCTTTAAGCTCCAAATGGATACTATTTCTTTGAATGATTTCATCCAAATTCGCTGAAATCTCTTTACTGTTTAAGAATTTTTTCTGATTTGCCATATTTCCGTGTTCGTTAGATTGGTTTTAGTAGTATAGCCTGAAGTTAAATTTTCATATACATTAAATAGTATCGCCAATACTGCAAGTAGGATTTACAATTATGGAAATAAAAAAAAATTTTGAATTAAAAACGCCTGACCTAGGTGACACAGATAAAATTGAACTCATTAAATGGTATACCAAGATTGGGGAATCAATTCAAGAAGGTCAGGAAATCCTTGAGCTAGTGACCGACAAGGCAGCATTCCCTGTAGAAGCACCCTTTGCAGGAGTCCTAACAGAAATTCGTGTAACAGAAGGCTCTATTGTTAAAAAATATGAAATCCTTGGCACTATGGAATTAGCTTCCTAATGAAATTTATCCACATTTCTGACTTACATATTCCAGTAAAAATTCCAATTTTTGCACTTCGTGGAAAAATGATAAGCGGGTATTTGAACTTTGCTCTAAGAAGACGCAAGTTGCATCCTATGAAAGCAGTTGAGCGACTAATAGAATTCGTTAAAAATTCTGAATATGATTGTTTGATTCTTTCTGGAGATATCACAAATGTTTCCCATGAACGGGAATTTGCTGAGACTAGAAAAATCCTAGCTCCTATCTTAAATGAAAAAGCCTTTGTGATTCCGGGCAATCACGACCGTTATATGTCAAGCTCAGTCGAGCCAATAGATTTATATAACAAATACTTCGGTGAATTTTCAGGAGACGAAATTCCAAATGCACAGGGTGAATACATTCGAATAAAAAAAATAAAGAACTTAGCACTTATTGGATGGGACTCAAACGAACCAACTCCCATAGCAATCGCAACAGGCTTTGTAAAATCAAAAGTCATCGATATAACTAAAAACTTTTTACAATTAAACCAAATCAAAAAGTATGCAATCGTTTGTCATCATCCCATTTGGAGTATCCCAGACGGATTCGAATCAGAATACCACAAAATGAAAAATCGTGAAGAAGTAATAAGCTCTCTTTTAACCAATCCACCACTTGCGTATTTTCATGGACATTGTCATTCGAATTGGATTCGAAATAAAACAGCGGCTACTCCTTATTATATCATCAATTCTGCGTCGAGCACAAGACTGTCGGGTCCGAAACACAAAACCGGATTTCATGTTGGAGAATTAAAAGAAGGTTTACTTCAAGTTAAACGCTATGCTTTTATGAAAGAGCTGCATGATTACAAAGAAGATTCGTTGGTTTGGTATGAGTAAAAATACTACTTGACATAACCTTAATTGACTTTAACATTTAACTATGATTTCTAAAGAAAAATTAAATCAATTGAAAGCTTTTTGTTCAATGAAAGATGTTAAAAAAGTAATTTTATTTGGTTCTCATGCAAAGAGTGACGAATCAAAAAAAAGTGACTTTGATTTAGTTTTAATTTATGATACTGCAAAAAGATTCTTCGATCGATACGAAGACTTTTCTGATTTATACCCTATCTTTAATGACCGACTTGATCTATTCCTTTATACTCCTTCCGAATGGATAATGATGAGTAATCGTAAGTTCATTCAATCCATCAATAAAACAGGCATCGTTATCTATGAGCAATGAGAAACTAAGAACAGAAGCAACTAGATGGTTTAACACTGCATCCGAAGATTTAGATGCGGCTAGAATAATGCGGGATAATAAAAAGTTTGCACATGCCTGTTTTCTTTCTCAGCAAGCATCTGAAAAAGCAGTAAAATCTCTGCATTTTTTTTTAGACGCGGATCCTTGGGGACACTCGATAGTAAATTTAATTTCTGAATTAAAAGAAATAAATCCAAAAGTTTTTGAAGCATTTGAAACATCCGTTAGCAGCGCTAGAATTTTAGATAGATTCTATATTCCGACCAGATACCCTGATGGGCTACCCGATATTATCCCGTCAGAAGCTTTCGGAAAAGAAGATGCCGATACTGCGATTGGAATTGCTACAGGTATTTTAGGTTTGGTGCAGAGTGTTTTAACTCCTTAACTATTCTTTCTTTTTAAAAACCCTGCAAATTTAGAAACTATGAAATCTCATTCCATTTCTACTATGCTAGCAAAAATTGTATCCCACACCCCCTTTAAATAAAAAATGCACTCGCATGCGGTTTCTTATTAATATCCTCAGGAGCACCCGCCCATCCGAAAAGTTCTTTTGGATTTACTGGCTTATTAAGAGTATCCGCACAAGTTAGGATTGTGAATAGAATCCCAAATTGAAATAAAATATAAATTAACTTCATAGAGACATTATTCCCAACCTCTGCGTCTCTGTGCCGGCGCCTGTACTGAGCAGCAGCTTCCAAACTTGCAAAGTCGAAGCATGGCAAATCTTCCTAAACCTCTTCCTCCGTATGAAGTATTTCAGGCAGTTTCTTCTTATAAATCTTTTCTTGTTTTAGATCAATGAAGTAAACGGTGATTTCGGGAAAGCCAATGCAAAGACGAACCCAGGCGTTCTTCATAGATTCAATTCTTTTTTTCATATCTGTTAAATATTGAATTGGCATAGCAATTACAATATGGTCTGATTCAGGTTGTTCCAATTGCGCGAAGGCGCGAAAAAAAACTTCGTAGAAATCGCGAGTTGCCGCTTTGGGGGAAGACTTATAACCAATTACCTCAACATAGAGAATAACATCGTCTTTCTCTGCAATAATATCAGGGCTCACGCCGACGTTGTCTTTATGATGATTCATTTTATAGCCCTGGCTATCTAATTTTTTACGCACCAATTCTTCTATATGTTTTCTCTTAATCGGTTTTTCTTTTTTACTATCCATTGCGCGCCTCGGTGCTATATTCTTACATTTTCTTGGAAATTCTTGTCGTTTGCAAGAAATTTATTTTATTTAAGATCCGCTAATTTTATATATTTTTCTTTATCACCCAAATCTATTACTTCCCCGGGAAAAACAAATCCGTCGAGACGATTCTCTTGACTGAGTTTCCTAAAAGTATTAGCCAAATCATAAAACTGATGAATAGGAATTTCACTCAAAACGGAGGCTCGAATTAGACTCATTCCAATATAAAAATATTCTCCCGTGCGAAAGTAGACTTTTTCATTTTGTAAATCGAGAGTAGTATATTCTGCACCAGATTCAGGAGGATAAAGAAAAAGCATACAATCTCCAGAGTAGTTTTGAATTACATCAGACAAATCTTGTGAATGCGAATTAGAATTTAACAATACATCGGGATTTAAAGTTAGAAAAATTTCATCATCTCGGATAATACTCTGTATCCCCGTCCTAATTCCACCACCTGTCCCTAAAATTTCTGGCTCGTAAGAAATATGAAATTTATATTTAGAATAATTCTTTAAATGCTCGTGGATTTTTTCGGCGAAGTAATGCGTGTTGACGATGAATTCCGTTATTCCAAGCTCAGCAGCAAAATCAATCGAGTGGTCTAATAGGGTTTTGCCCTTGTATGGCAATAGCGGTTTAGGAAGATTTGCCGTTAAATCTCCCATACGTTTTCCAAAACCTGCAGCTAAGATGAAACATTTCATTTACCTAACCCCAATTTTTCAGTTTTGTAAAATCTGATCGATGAAGTCCCCTTCCCTGTCCATCTCTTCGCATTCGCGAAGCCCATCGCCGCAGATACGGCGATAGGGAAGGGGCGACTTGTTTGGATTTTACAAGTTCTATAAAGTCCGGGGTTAGGTTAACGCAACAAATAGCCATTATCCTTTGCGAGGTTAATCAATTTATCCGTAATTTCTTTAATCGCTGCTTGGGTAAATGTTTCTTTGTAGTTCATTAGAGCAACGCGGTAAGTGACAGATTTTTTATCCGATGCAATATTTTGTCCTGTGTAGATGTCGTGAACCCAGACAGATTGAATTTCGGAGACTCCAAGTTTACTTACCAAGTGAGCATAATTCTCTGTAACCGCAGAACGTTCCATTACGAGAGAAATATCCATTTGGTCTTGTGGGAAATGCGACGGCGGAACAAAGGTAAACTTTTTGTTTTCTCCAACATTCAAATTCTCGATAGCGTCAAAATATAATTT
>JANYCR010000164.1 GCA_025360185.1 Leptospiraceae bacterium
TAATTATACGACTAAAGGAAATAAAAATACAATCAAGTTAAATGATTATACTGAATTGAAGTCGGAAGCCTTGAACATAAACTGGAATATCCCCTTTGAGGAATTAGATAAAAAAATTATTAAGATATTAAAAGGTTCAAAAAAAGTTTTATTTGATAACTCTAGAGGAGATATTAGAGAATTTTTGCCTAAATTAAAGCATATTAATAAGAATGAGTTATTTCAACAACCTCGATACGATTATAGCCATGCAAAAAGAAAAGAGGATTATGATAAAATTGTTAGTGGGTTTCCTCTCAAGAATAAAGAAAGACATTTTACATTGAAAAGAAAATGCGGAGAGGTTACGGGTGAATACATTGGGTTTTATGATGATAATACGCCTGTCAGAATAAAGCAAGATCCTTTTAATAGGATTTCGAATAAGCCAGATAGAATATGGTTTTATTTGGATAACAGAATTATCAAAATAAATATGCAAAAAATTCTAAACGGTCCTGCGGATAATAGAAGTTATAGCGCATATGATTTAGAATCCGCAAAAGTAACACTTTCATGGTTTTCTATAAGCAAAGCAATTAATGGTCGTTATCCTATTTGGGCAAATATGTTTAATATTTGGAATCCGCAAATTACTAGGACGAAAGAAAAGTATTATTACTCTCTTTGTTTTGCTTTTGCGCTTTCGGAAAATAGATGTATCGTTACTAAATTTGAAAAAGACAACCCTGTGAAAGGAGCACTAGAGGTATATATAGATAATCCGCTCTGTCCAACAAACCCGGAATCTTTTTGGCGGACTACTCTAGCAAGTTCCATTGATACAAATTGTAAAAATGCGAATGATTTAATTTCTTTGATTGAAAATTTATACAAAACCTGGAATTTAGAATACTGCAAAGGTTCTAAAATCGAAAACATCGGACTCGATAAAGAAGCTTATTTTAAATACTTCGATTACCCTGATTTTGTAACTCCGTATTCAGGATTGATTCAAATAAAAAAATATGCAGAGATTCATAATGCAGAAAAGCTATTAACTCAGTTTGAAAAAATTATAGAACAAACAAAAAAAGTAAAAGAAGAAATTTATCAATTGCTGGTCACGGAGTTTAAGTATTTTGAATAAGATATATAAACCCATCACCACAGAAGCATAACTTTACCCACATCTTTTTATCCTAAGTGGAATATTTAAAAATTAGTCGATGATCGGATAACCGGCAGTATTCTTTAGAGTCGCATCGAGTCTGTCTATGATCTCACTTAGTATTCCTTCGTCAGCGAGGTCTCTATTTAGAATCGAAGCAAGATATTCATTTAACTCTCTAATTTCCTTGATCGTAAATTTAATATAATAAAATCCATCTTTATTCTTCTTAGTAGATGTTATTTTTTTATGAACAGTTTTATAAGGAACTGACGCGCTTTTCAAAACGTCCAATTCATCTTCCGAAAAGTCAATAGGATACATCTCTGTGTTTAAATCCATGTTGGTATTCTCCTTATTCTAAATTTCTAAAACTTCATCTAATTGTTTGACACAATGACTCGCATGATCTCGGAAAATAAATTCTCCTGTTGGATCAACATAAATAGTATGCAAGCCTGCTCTATTTCCTGCTTCTAGATCGAAGATGTAATCACCGACCATAACTGCATCATTTGGAGAGGCTTTCCATTTGTCCAGTAAGATATGAATGCCATCGGGACTTGGCTTAGGATCGGCATGATCGCGACTAATGATATGTGAATCATCGAAAAAATCTTTCAAATTTGCCGCACGCAATGTTTCCATAGTATTAATTAGACTATTTCTAGTCAATATTCCTAGGTAACAGCCATTAGCCGCCAGTGTGTGCAATAGTTCAATGACTCCTGTAGCAGGTTGCCCAATAGAGGCTAACTTAAATTCTATCTCTTGTAATTTTTCCTGAATTTTTTTTGCTTCCTCATCTTTCATTAGACTTATTGCATAAAGTATATCTAAATCCTGTGGGGTACCTAATTCTTTTTTGATTGCGGGAAAATCATGAACGGCATAAGTCAACGTACCGTCCATATCAAAAATCCAAAACTTCTTTTTTTGAATCAAACTCACGGAACGACCTTAATTCGAATTTTAGAAGAAAGTTCTGTACCATAAGAAATATGAGCACCATTTGCAAACTGGAGGGTAACATCATATTCCCCCGGCTCAAGCTCGATAGAGGCTTCTGTTTGCCCTTTGCCGTAGTGATAAGTTTTCTTTTCTACGAAGGGAACCGGTTGACCAGATGAAATAGAATCACCGTTTATAATAATATGATGATGACCTTTTCCTTCTTTGACTTCTCCAGCAGGTTGAATCTCCATTCCCTCTACTCCCATTTTAAAAGCAACAGGACTTTTTACTTCTTCTCCGTTCTGTGGGCTAACAAAGAATACTTTCCCATTTGTTTTTTTTTCACAATTAATCAAACCTACGACTAAAATTATCATGACTAAATATCTGAACATAATTGTCTCCTTTTGAAGCATAGGGAAAATGATTTTAACAATACATAAATTCCCCAAGTCTTCTGAATTTTACTTAAATTAAAACTCAATCATTCTATAAAGTAAATTTTTTCTTAGATTTTTATAGTCTTCACCTGTAGAAAACGGAGATAAGAATAGACTTTTTCTTCCGTCCAATGTATTAGCAGTTTTCTTATTTACAATATTACTAAATGGTATATAATTATTAATATGAAGTCTCTTGTCGCAGCCTTATTATTTGCTTATTTCTCTATAAGCTGTGGGAATCCCAAGCATCTAGCCATAAAAGGTTTCCTTGATTTAAATAAACCAAGTTCTACGTCTGCAACGACAACAGATAGTTGTACGACGACGGCACCCGCAAATCCAACGGGAATTCTGCTAACAACTTCGACAACCCCCAACAAAATTAGTATAACATGGACAAATCCCTCTGATTGTAAATTAAAAGGAGTATTAATTAAGCGCAAAACAGGAAGTATTCCCTCTGATATAAATGATGGAACTACCATCGCAGCTAACAGCGATAATGCAAGCGTGGATGATACTTCTGTTTCCACTGCAACTCTTTACTACTACAAAATTTTTCTCTACAATGATGCGAGTCAATATTCACCTGGTTCTATTGCTTCAGGAATGCTTGGGACAACATCCATTATCCAAACAAAAGTCTCTGATAATTCCATTGTCGTCGATGGACAAGATAACGAGTCTGCTTGGGGTTCTACATCTAAGATTAATTTTTCATTTTCAGTCGTTCCCACTTTTGCTGATTATACAGGTGGCAATGATTTGAACGTGACCGGTTACATTCGATTTGCCTATGATACTAATAATTTTTACATATTCTATCATACAGATGATAAATTTCTACGTGTGGATAATGTAGGTGCCCCGTGGACAGATGATAGCATTGAAGTATTTTTTGATTTTGGATTTAATCGAACTGCATTACCAGACACAAATGATTTTCATGCTATCATAACTCCTCGAAGTGGTGCGTCTTATGAAAGCTATGGAAAGGGGACCGGCGCAGCATGGGGAGCGTGGACACCGACCGTTACCCGTGTAAGCGATACAACAAGTTGTACTTTAAACACTGATGCCGATACAGATGCTGGTTGGAATATGGAAATAAAAATTCCTTTTTCTGACTTAGGAGTATCAGGAATAACCGCAGGACAAATCATTGGATTTACATTCTGGGTAAATGATGATGATTTGGTTGCAGGAAGTGGAGCACAGCATTATTTTCGTTGGACAACTGGAACACTTTCCTCTAATCCTAGTACTTGGGGAATCTTACAGTTTTAAGAATTGACCACCCCCATCCCTTAAAACAAATACGGATTATCCGTCATTACTCCATCTACTCCTAACGATTGAAACTTTTGAATTTGTTTTTTATCGTTAACAGTAAAAATATGGACTTTTATATTTTGTTCTTTAGTAGCACGGATAAAATTTTCAGTGATTGGCATTAAATTTGGCAAATCTGGAATAGCCATTATAGCAGGTGGGTGGATTATACCTCGAATACCGAGCAAATATGCTAAATACCATTTACCTGTATGCATGAGTCCAGAAAACACGAGAATCTTGTTAGAGGAGTTTTTTCTTAAATTTTCATTTACAGATTCACTAACAGAGCCTATGTATACTTTATTTTGCATTTTGTATTTTTCGATTAAGGCTACCAAAATTTCAGCGGCTAATGGTTCTTTTACTTTTAATTCAATATAATACTTTGCATTGGGTAGCTCTCTAAAAAATTCCTCTAATTCTAAAATATGAATTCCCTTTCCACGATACGGGAATGTTTTCCCATCTTCTGTAAAAGCATATCCTGCATCTAGTTTTAGAATTTCTGCGTAGTCTAACTCGGCAACTTTTCCACTACCGTTAGTTGTTCTATCAACTATCGCATCATGGATAACAACTAAATGAGAATCTTTCGTAAGATGGACATCCATTTCAAGAATATCAGCTAGATTTTTTTGGAAGATTTCTTTACATGCAAATAAAGTATTTTCGGGTAATATTGATTTTCCACATCTATGGGCGATTCTAAATTCTAGTTCGTCAAACCTTGGTATTAAATTATTTTTGAGAATCGGAATATGCCTGAGATAAAAATAAATAGGAATTAGTAGAAATAAGATAAAAATAAAAAATCTCGGTATTCTCAACGGTATCCCATCTCGTTAGCTTTTTTTAAAAGTTGGATTCGATTCGATACTTGTAATTTTGCATATATATTATTAATATGCTTTCTAGTTGTGCCTACTGTAATTCCAAGTTGGTCTGAGATTGTATTAACTTTAAACCCAGTGATCACTAACTCAAGTACTTGTTTTTCGCGCGCAGATAAAACTTCATCCGAGTTGATTGGAACTTTAGAGCGGAAATAGTGCATTACCCGCACTCCAATCGAAGGAGACATGAAAGAGCCACCCGCAAGAATTATTTCAACGCATTCTCTTAAATTCTTAGTTTCATTTTTCCATATGTAGCCATTTGCCCCAAATTTTAAGGCATCAAAAACTGTATTATCTGAATTAAGCCCGGATATAATTAAAATCTTGAGATCAGGATATTGAACTTTTAAAAGTTTTAAAAGTTCAATCCCATTCATATGAGGAAGACCAATATCAAGTAAAATTAATTGAAGACTAGCGACTTGCTCATCGTTATAACATTCTTCCGCCGATTTCCAAACAGCAATTTCTGCAAAATCGCTAAGATTCTCAACAAGGAAAGTTCGAAAATTTCCCTCATTCTCTACTATGCCTATCTTTATTACTTCCATATGGTTATAGTATAGGCATATTCCTAAAAAAAGGCAATACCCCAAATTGAGTATTTTCGTAACTATTTCTGGTTTAGTAACCCTTTATCTTTAATATTCGATCTAATTTAAGCGCATTTTCGAAATAAGAAATTGAACCAATTGCTAGATTCAACGATTCTCTTGATTTTGTAAAATCCCCCTTAATTCGATAATTGTCTGCGAGGTTGATTATATTAGAAATTTTCTTGGGGTTAACAGAAAATAACTTCTCAGCGAAAAGTGTAGACAGCTCGTATTCTTTCATATGCTTGTAACAAAGAGATAAATTAAATATCGTATCAATGTCGTTAGGTGAAATAGTCAAAATTTTTTCCATATATAAACTAGCTTCCCTATAATCTTTTTGATCATAGTAAATACTAGAAAGTATTTCGAGGGCAGGCAAATCTTCTGGATTTTGATTTAGGTAGTCAATTAACTTCGATATACCTTCAGATAAAGAGCCAGACGCAATTAGATTCTTGGCTTCATCTATCAGACTTGTTTTACTCGAACTACTTTCCGCTTTTTCTTGAAACTCAATTCGAATTAGAGATAAATCGTCCGTAACCTTTCCCATCCCATGAATAATTTCTACAAGCTTATTCAGATTACCCGCAGAACTTTCTACAGAACGAAGAAATTTGGTTTCATCCTCGTTCATATCCCGATCACCACTTTGGGAAATATCCAAATCGTCCCTTCCATCCGATCCTGCAAAAAAAATATCTCCCGGACGAAACTGAAACTCTTGCACTTGAAACGTATTTCCTTCAATGATTGTACCAAGCTTTCTTAAGTTCAATCCCGATTCAATAAATTCCGCTTTCCCATCCCTGTAGATTACACCCCAGGGATGCTCCGCATTAAAATACCACATTTTTCCAGTCTTTTCATTAATGACACCACAGGCACAGGACATTAGCATAGATCCATCGAAAGTTTGAAATACTCCATCTAATTCGAGGTAAGTTTCTGTTATCCACTCTTTAGGAGTAATTTTTTGAATTTTATTATTTCTAGCAGAACGCGCCAAAATGCTATTAACCACAGTGCCTGCAACAATTGCGCCTCCCGCTCCCTGCATAGATTTACCCATTGCATCCCCATTAAAAAAGAAAACAAACCTATCTTTGCCATCGCCAAATCGTAAATTACCGCTGATGCAAATATCTCCGCCTAATTCTGAATTTCGATTTTTGAATTGAAATCTTTTTTTTTGTTCAACATAAAATTCTGTTTTTATATTTTGGGATTTGTTATAGTTAGTTCCAAGTGGTCTTTCAATTAACGAGGTAAGGTAATAATCTCCATCTTGCTGGATGTTCAGAGCTCTAATCACATCCATTTTCTCCATTACTTCTCTTGTTCTTTCTACAACCTTTTGTTCGAGAGTTTCATTTAATTCATCAGTCTGATTATAAACATCTACAAATTTATTCCCCAGTAAAAACATAATGCTTCCCATAAAGACGGGAATTCCCGGACCGAGCCAGAAACTGGAATTCCATTTAAAGACTACATTTAAAATATCATGGAGAGCTACAGTAAAAATAATAACTAGGCTTGCAAGCATAGTCTTGGCTTCAACGTTTTTGTATTTTATATAATTATAAATAGGGGCAAATAGTATATACATTAGAAAAGGCATTGTGAATAACATGATTAGTCCGCGTGTTTTATACATGAAATTATAATTGGGAGCAGCAATCGTTACAAGAAGAGGAACAGCTAAGAAAATAATGTAGAGAATAAAGAACCATTTCCTATCATTTCTTTTTAAGAATATAGAAATAAATCTATATAGTGAATAAGCTGAAATGAACATGGAGACAAATACAAATTTTTGGAAATAAAAATAATTAATATTTAAAAAAGCCCCGAATATCCAACTTACAAAATTCAATCCATAGAGAGAATAAGAAAAACAAAACACCGCATAATAAAGATTTTCCTTATCTTGTTTGCGTTTTAAATAAATCAGAAGATGGTAAAGTGAAATTACAATAAACAAAACAGTCACTATTCCATTCAAATAACTTTCATAAAACATTTTAGAAAAAGCAATCGCTTCAATGTCCTCCCTATTTCCAATTTCAATTGAGGATGGAATAGAGCCTTCTGAATCTACATAGACTTTGAGGAGTATTTCATTTTTCCCCTCAATCAAATGCTCTTTTGGAATAGGATAATGGCGGTAGAGGTTCCAAAAATTCCATTGCTCATTTGTTTTTAGAATCGTTCCTCCCAAATAATAATGATTCAAATAAGTAGTGTCTGCACTGATTATTTTTCCTAGTGAAATAGATACCGGCTCGTTTATATTTTTAAAATCAAAAAAACCTCTTACCCAGATATATCCTTTTTCATTCGGCAAAAGGCTTGCAAGGGAGTGAAGTCTAATTTCTTCTAGTGGCTTAAATTCTTTATCCGCTAGAAAGCTGAGTGGCTCATATTGATCTGACTCTGCATACTCCCATTGAATTGGAATTTCAAGAATTGCCTCGGTAGCTTTCTTGCAGGCTGTATTAGAAAAAAAGACTAAGCCAAGTAATAAGAATGTCAAACATGCATGGTTCATGCTATGAAATTATTAAAATATCTTGAAAGTAGTCAATAAGGAATCGAATTTTTTCAAATTTCTCTAGGATTTCTACTAAAGGGTTACTAATTCTATGATAAATCTCAGCCAAATCGCAGAAAAAAAGTTCTTTGAAAAAAGACAGGACTTAACAGATTGTAAATAGAAGTAAACACGAGGAGAATTTATAAATGGAAATACCATCTTATGTAAAAAATAAAATGTTGATCGACTGGGTCAAGGAAACAGCAGAGCTTTGTAAGCCGGATAAAATTTATTGGTGTGACGGTTCGGAAGAGGAATACAATAAACTTTGCCAAGACCTCGTTGATGCAGGGGTATTTAAAAAATTAAATCCTACAAAAAGACCGAACTCTTATATTGCGTTTTCAGATCCTAC
>JANYCR010000172.1 GCA_025360185.1 Leptospiraceae bacterium
ATCCAGCCGTGAACTTACCTTCACGGACTCACTTGCAAAAGTAAAAATTCTATTAGTCAAAGCGCAAGATGTTGCAACTTATGTTGAAGAATGTGCTGCGGATGCTGGAATCATTGGTTGGGACACTCTAAAAGAAGGAAAGTATGATCTTCTTTCGCCTATCGATTTAAAGATAGGCAAATGCAGATTATCCCTAGCTGCTGGATTTGACTTTGATTTAAAAAATTACTCTCGAAAAATTCGCGTCGCAACAAAATATCCTCATCTTACAAAAGAATTCTTTTTTTCTAAAGGTCTCAACTGTGAGATTATAAAACTCTACGGTAGTATCGAATTAGCCCCGCTCTGCGGACTCTCGGATTGTATTGTGGACTTAGTTTCAACTGGTGCAACTCTTAAGGCAAATGGACTTGAAGAAAAAGAAATAATTTTGGAATCTACAGCAAGGCTTGTATTCAATCGAAATTCTATTTATCGAAACCGAAAAGAAGCACTTCAGTTTGTAAAAGACTTATCCTCGAAATAATTATTACAACGTAAGTTTGTAGCTTTCTCCCTTAGCCTCAATTAAGTTTTCTTCTTCGAGTGCTTTGAATGTTCTGCTGATTGATTCTGGTGTAGCATTTAGTAAAAGTGCAAGCTGATTTTTATTGATTTTCAATTGAATGAAATTGTTCTCTGCCCCATTTTCTTTTAAGTATTCCATTAGCCGCTCTTTTAAATTAAGTAGCATCAGGGAAGACGTTTTATTTCGCAAATAGTGCATGAACTGCATCATCTGGGCAGTAAATTGATTTTGAAAGTCGGGATGCGTTTTTAGGAATTGTTTGAATTGACTTGTTTCAAAAAAATAAACTGAGCCGCTTTCTAATGATTCAAGGGTTGCAGGATAATTTGGTGCCCCGGAAAAAATTAGCGGTCCGGCAGCCATTTCGCCTTCCACCATTACCCTCAGAATTGCTTCTTTGCCGTTTGGATTCAAGTTGTAAATTTTAAATTTCCCTGATTTAATTACAACAAAGCCTTTAAATAGGTCATTCTCTGAAAAAACAATTTCTCCTTTTTGAAATTTTTTTATTTGAGCGATTTTTTCCAATTCAATCTTAATTGCATCGCCGATGTGACTCCAAAAGTTAGCGCTCACTATTTTTAATTCCTTTGACCTAAGTCAATTCATTACAATCATTGCTATGATACAAGTAAAATAAAATCAGTTTAAAATGAGAGAATGAATAAGACTATGCAGCAATCAGAAATAAAAACAATCGAACCTTATCGGATTTTTTTTCCAATTTCAATTTTCGGAGCAATTGCGGGAGTAAGTCTTTGGGTCTTTGCCTGGATTATGCAGAAACAATGGATTAGCCTCTCGGTCAATCCTTATCCAGTAACGCATCATATCAATATAATGACCGCACTCTTCTTACTTCCTGTTGCTAAGGGCTTTGTATTTACTGCAATTCCTAGGTTCACTGGAACAAGCTTTGTGACTAATAAAGAGTTAACCCTTTTCGCTGCTCTACAATTTTTGATTTTAACATTTATATTTTTTTATGAAGACTCGTTTTTGTTTTATAGTTTCCAATCCTTAGATTTTGGAATCCTATTTTTGTTTCTTGTCCACCGGTTCAGAATTTCAAAAGTAAAGCTATCTGGTTATTTATATTTTCTAGCCGGTGGATTTTTTTTAGGATTACTTGGTTCTCTATTTCAACTAGCTAGTCTTTTTTTTGAAAGAGCTTTTTTCTTTCAATATGGAAAAGATTTTATTTTTTATGGAATGATTCCTTGCATTATATTTGGAACAGGCACAAGAATGATTCCCATGATTGTAAATACAGAAAATCCAGCAGCTAAAATGGAATGGATGAAAATGGCAGAATCGCAAACTCTGAGTAAGTCTTTCTTAATCTTGTTAATACTATCATTCCTGCTTGAAATGATTTTAGCACAGTTTGTATATCCATTTGTATCTATACTCTTCAAGGGAATACGCTTTATTATTTACACAACCTGGATAGTAAAGTTTTTCCATATTCTTGAGTTTTCCAATTTCAAAGGAAAGCTCGCTCGCACAATTTTATTTTCTTGTTATATGTTTATTATAGGACTTGCAGGTTATTCTTTCGGGTTACAGTATTCTGCTCATCTTGCACACCTGTATTTAATTGGGGGATTATCCTTATTAGTCCTTAGCATCATGACTAGAGTTACTCTTTCTCATGGTGGAGGAGATATGGCTATTGAGAAAAATTCAAATGTATTTTACTGGATAATGGGACTTATCTTCATTTCAGCCATCACACGTGGATTTGTATTTACTTTCCCTGCTTTAACAACTTCGCATTTAGCATATGCGGCGGTATTGTTTATTCTTGCTTTGATTCTTTGGGTCGTTAAGGTTGGAAGAGTGATATTTAAGTAGGTAAATCAGCAGTTACATAATGAGTCTGTCCATCCTTTGCTAAATTTAGTACAGCAGTCGTTTTACCAACTTTGGCGAGGACCGATTATAACTTGGATCAAATCCTCCGAATTTTGCCAATGCATTATGACATTTATCATAATGAGAATCGTTCTAAAATTCATGTATTTGATATACATCAATTACTTCATTCAACAATCCTGTTAAAGTAAAGAAAATTAAGGAGTTAAATTATGAAATTCATTCAATCATTTGCAATCTTGATCCTAATAATCCTTTTACCGCTTGCTTCCTGCAAGAAGGAAGGGGAAGGAACTGAGTCAGGAACTAACAGTCTTTCTGCTGACAGTAAAGGAATTGGACCGATTACAAAAGTGGACTTAGGAGAAATTGATTCGGTTAAAGCAGCTAAAGGCAAACAGCACTTTGAAACCAAATGCAGTGCCTGCCATAAATTTGAAGAAAAAGTCGTCGGTCCACCACTCGCTGGGGTTACACAAAGACGAAGTCCTGAATGGATTATGAATATGATTTTAAATCCAGTAGAGATGACCCAAAAAGATCCAGCGGCTATGGAGCTGTATGCGACGTTTCTTGTGCAGATGACATTTCAAAATGTAACTCAAGACGAAACAAGAGAAATTTTGGAATACTTTAGACAGATGGACAAAAAAAAATAAGAGGAGATTTATATGAATAAATTAGTGAAAATAATATTCCTAGTTTCGCTCGTAGCAATTATCGCAAGCTGCGGAAAGAAACAAGGACAGGCTGTGCTAGCGTCTAACGCTGCACAAAAAGTATATGTTGCTCCGGGTGAAAAAGATGAAGTATACATGTTCACATCCGGCGGATTTAACGGACAAATTGGAGTATATGGAATTCCATCAGCACGTCTATTCAAGATTATCCCCGTATTTTCTTTGCATTCAGAAAATAGTTACGGGTATGATGATGAAACCAAGGACATGCTTTTAACTTCTAAAGGCTATGTTACCTGGGATGATACGCACCACCCAGAAATTTCTTTAACAAATGGAAACCATGACGGTAGATGGTTATTCATCAATGGAAACAATACTCCTCGTATTGCGAGACTTGATTTAACCACATTTGAAACGAAAGAAATCATCGAGCTACCAAACACAGCCGGCGGTCACGCTTCTCCGTTTCTAACGGAAAATACTGAGTATGCGATGTCAGCAACTCGTTTCTCAATTCCAATTCCACAAAGAGATATTGCAATCGAAGAAATGGGCAAAGGTAAATTCAATGGATCTATTTCTATGGTAAAAATTGATCCTAAAGATGGAAAGATGAGTTTAGAATTACAGATGTTAGCCCCTGCATTTAGTTACGATTTAACTAGATGCGGTAAAGGTCCTTCTCATGATTGGTGTTTCTTTAGTACTTATAACACTGAGCAGGCTTTCCAAATGATAGAAGTAGGTGCTTCTAAAAATGATAAAGACTATGTGATGGCATTTAACTGGGTGAAAGCAAAAGCATGTAAAGATGCAGGTAAGACAAAAGATTTTTCAGGAGTTTATTACCACAACTACCAACCGGAAAATGCTCCTGCGATTGCGGAAAGAATGTCAGGTGTAAAATTACTCGACCCTAAAGATTGTCCGGGTGTTGCTTACTTTATGCCAACTCCAAAAAGTCCTCATGGATCTGACGTTGACCCTAGCGGCGAATACATAGCAGCCGGTGGAAAATTAGCTTCCGTAATTGCAGTTCACTCTTACTCTA
>JANYCR010000178.1 GCA_025360185.1 Leptospiraceae bacterium
GAAATAGAAAAACTGGTATTTTAGAAGAGTCTTCAAATTTCAAATCAATGGAAATATATTTTTTACCACATTTTATTTTGTTTGAACTCACAATAAAAACTCCAATTCTAGCAGGATTTATTATTGTGAGTCCTTTTCTTATTGTTGGACCGGCATTTAGTGATGAACATTTATTTAGTCCACGTCCGAAAAAAGCCATTGAGCAAATGACAGATAATCTAGTTCGGGATATTGTTTCTAAAGCAAATCAGGATGTAAAAGAATGAGTAAGGCAAATTTACAACAACGCCCCGTGTTAAGGATGGAAGCGGGGTCAATAAATTGCTTAATAGTATTTGTTTCTTATTCTGCGGCTAATCGTAATTTATTGACCATAGCAGACAGCCTGCCGGCGCATTACGTGGAGTATCTGCTCTTACTACGTTTAATCATCCTTATTCACTTGATTCGCCGAACGCCCAAAACATTAACAGACGGGGCAGGCAGGATGATGACAGATACGTCAGGCGCAAGCCAGTTGACTTACAAGCCATATGGGGAAGTCAACCGTATGAATAGCTACGGACCTGATATATTTCGATATAAGTATACTAGTCAGCAGGACGACCAAGATGTTGGTTTATATTATTATAACGCTAGGTATTATGATCCTGTGCTTGGATTATTTACAAGTGCGGATAATGTAACGAATGCGACATCGGGGTTTGGGTTGAATCATTATATGTATACGGAAGGGAATCCAGTTCGGTATGGAGATGCGAGCGGGAATTTTTTAATTCCTTTGTTAATGGCAGCCTTTGCTCAAGCGATGACATTTGCAGCTGCTGCTTATGCCGTAGCATCTGCTACTGCCATTGCAGCAACCGCCATTTCGACGGCAACAGCGATTGCTGCGTCTTATGGTTTTAGTGCTGGTATGTCCGCAAGTGCGATTGCACAAACTATGGGCACCTACTTAGCGAATGCGGCAATAGGTGCAGTTCGATTTGCAGCATTTGTCGATGCGTTAGGCGTTGTAGGTGCGGGTGTTGGGTTTGTATATGGAGGCATTGCTTCTCATGGCTCCTTGCAAGGTGCTTTGCATGGTATGGAGGTAGGGTTTAAGATTGGGACGGGAATTCAAATTGCTGTGGATATAGTTGTGGGTAGTTGGTTTTTTGGTGAATGGCTGTGGGGTGCAGAACCTGGAATGCCTGCTAGTTTAACAGGTTCACAAGGGCTTTTAGGGAATGTAATTACCAATTGGGCATTGAAATATATTGTTAATTTTACAATTTCAGGTCTTTACGGGGAACTTGTAAAGGGCATTGGACGTGAAGCCGGTGGGCATTTAGATCCAAGCCATAATGGATTTAAATATAATAAGGAATCCGCTTATCGTGGGCAAGCAGCAGCTGATTTTCTGAGCACATCTACTCAACTTTCCAAGAGTCTTTGGGATACGAACTCTTTTGTAGATGAGTGCTCTATTAATAACTATCATTCTTTAGATGCGATGGGTTCAGAAATTGTCAATACGGAGACTATATATTTTACTGAAAAAATCTTTATGCCAATTTTTCAATCTATTGCAGAGGGTGCTGTTTGGTCACAGATTGGAAACTCAAGTTTTCGAGGTTCATACTAATGCAACATAAAAGATTTAAAAATAAAGCAATTGCAGTTCTCCTTTTTTTATTCGGATACAATAATTTATATCCATTTGATGGGGGAGCTACATGCAGAAAGCATGAAGCCAACCAAAAAAGAGTAGCTGCATTAAGGCAGCAGGATGTGTGTTTCTCATATGCTTCCTATAATAGGACTGACTCACACGCTTATATCTACTTAAGAATGCCTAATTTACGAGAGGAATATTTTAATTATCCGTTTGATATTTCTATGTCCAGAAAAGATAAATCGCTCCCAGTCTTAATTGAATCCAACTCAATATACTTAAATCCGCAAAAAAAAGAAGTACCTTTCTATCAAGCTAGTTCAAAATATAAAGAGGAATTAATTCAGTCAAATCCCTTTATAGAAAAAAGCAATTGTCTTTATTTTGCCTCTGGCTCTCAGTATAGATTTCCGGTGCCTGTGCGAACAGTAGACTTACGAATAATTATTTATTACGATATTGTAAATGACAAAGAATTTTATAAGAATATACGTTTTTTTGATGAACAGGTTAAATATTATCAGTATCGAAGTCTATTTTTTCAAAATTTTACCTTTGAAAAAGGAAAAGATTATGAGCTAAAAATAGAAGTAAATCCAGAAGTCACTATTCCAGATGTAGACGAACACATCCCACCTAATTTGAATGGCTTCACTATTACCCTTAAAGAACTACCGCCTAATACAAAGTTTGCGTTCGATGGGAAGGATGATGTTGGCAAGACGTATGAGCAAGTAAAGAAGGAATTTATTTTATATGATAAAGATGCAGAGAAAGGTAAGTAATGGTTAATTGTTAATGAACAATGATGAATGGAATATAGTAAAAAATGAAACTGCAAACCAAAAGGCTAATGGCAAAAAGAATGAGTAACGCAAACATACAGCAAAGCCCTGCGTTAAGGATCGAAGCGGGGTCAATAAATTGCATACTTCTTTATGTTCCTTTTTATGCGGAAAATTCGCAATTTATTGACCATAGCGAGAGCCTGCCGGCGCATTACGTAGAGTATCTGCTCTTAATGCGTTTAATCATTCTTATCCAATTGATTCGCCGAACGCCCAAAACATTAACAGACGGGGCAGGCAGGATGATGACAGATACGTCAGGCGCAAGCCAACTGACGTATAAGCCTTATGGCGAAGTGAACCGGATGAATAGCTATGGTCCGGATATATTTCGATACAAGTATACAAGTCAGCAGGACGACCAAGATACCGGTTTATATTATTATAACGCTAGGTATTATGATCCTGTGCTTGGATTATTTACATCTGCGGATAATGTAACGAATGCGACATCGTCGTTTGGACTGAATCATTACATGTATACAGAGGGGAATCCGGTAAGGTATGGAGATGCTAGTGGGAATTTTTTAATTCCTTTGTTAATGGCAGCGATGGCAACCGCAGTAGCTGCCGTTGCAGTGGCTGCTGTAGTTACAGTAGCTGCAACGATAGCAGTTACCATGGCAGTGATTAATACCGTTATGACGGCGTCTGCAATGGCACAAACTGCCGCCATTGCTACGGCGGCATTCGCAGCCAGTGCGGTTATGGCAGCCGTTCGATTTGCAATCTTTGTAGATGCGTTAGGCGTTGTGGGGGCTGGAGTTGGGTTTGTTGCTGGAGGATTTAATGGTAATGGTAAATGGCGTTTAGAAGGCGCATTAGACGGCGCTGAGGTAGGGTTTAAGATTGGGACGGTAGTAACAATAACAGCCTGGGTAGTATATGGAGCATGGAGTATTGGTGCCGTCGCAGGACCTTTGGCAACAGGACTCGGAATTGGGGGCACAATAGGTACCTATGTTGTTGGATTTACAATAGGGGGGTTGTGGGGTGAATTAGTAAAGGGAATTGGTAGGGAGGCCGGGGGGCATTTAGACCCGGGTAATAATGGATTTAAATATAATAAGAAATCTGCTTATCGCGGGCAAGCAGTCGCTGATTTTTTAAACACATCGAGTTCCTTAGCTAGTAGTCTTTGGAGTTCTACGGGATTTCTTGATGAATGTTCAGTAAATGAGACCTATTCCCACTCTATCGACAGAATGGGTGCCGAAATTGTAAATACAAATACTATCTACTTCACTGAAAACATTTTTCTACCTATATTCCAGAATGTAGCGGAAGGAGCGGTGTGGAGTGAAGCAGGGAAGCCAAATCCTCGAGGTTCTTACTAGCGATGATTATAGATAATAATAAAAGTCTAATGTACTTAATTTTTTTCTTTGCTTATAGTAATTTATTCGCTTTCGCTAGCGGAACGAATGTTACATGTAGATCTCAGGAAAGAGTAAGACAGAATATAGTTACAGGACAAAAAATAGTAGTTTGCAAAGAAAGAAGTCAAACAATAGAAGAACGGATCAAGGGTAAGCATGCATTTCTTTACTTGAAAATACCTAAATTAGGTGATGAGTATTTAGATTATGACAATGAAGATATGGAGTTTAACTTAGAATCTGTTCAGAGAAAGGAGCGTGCATTACCAGTTTATATTGAGTTTAATGGTGCACCAGTATTAAATCCACGCAAAGCTGATAGACAGCGTTATGAAGTCAGTTCTAAAATAAAGGAACAAATTATTTCAGAAAATCCATCTATTACCAGAAGAAATTGCACATTTATGGCATTAGGCTCTGAGTATCTATTTCCTATTCCTGCAAAGCAGGGGGTATTGAGTGTTATGCTCTATTTTAATTATTCGAAGGACGTTGTCCAGTATAGAGAATTTCGAAGCCAAAAGTCTTATAGAGTCCCGGAAAGGTATTTTGACCAATTCATTCATAGGGGCTTACAAGATCAGGTCAATTTTGAGCCTGGTAAATTTTATGAGTTAGAGATAAACATAAATCCAAATACAGCTATTCCTCGTGGATCATACAATGCAACGTCACTTGACTCATTTGAAACGATGAACACTGTCCCCGGCTTCACCATTACCCTCAAAGAACTACCGCCTAATACAAAGTTTGCGTTCGATGGGAAGGATGATGTTGGCAAGACGTATGAGCAAGTAAAGAAGGAATTTATTTTATATGATAAAGATGCAGAGAAAGGTAAGTAATGGTTAATTGTTAATGAA
>JANYCR010000183.1 GCA_025360185.1 Leptospiraceae bacterium
CAATTAGTTTGAATCTTATTTGTATAATCCACCATGCCCGATCCAAAAGAGTTAACTCTTGTCTTGAAGAAAGCGGGTTGGGCGAGACGCTTTTGTCTTTTGTGAAATTCTCCTTCACTGGTTAACAGCCCTTCGCCTAAAAGTTTTTTTAAAATTCGAAATGCATGTGCTTTTACAAATTGCTTTTGATTGGTCATCATGATGTCTTTGATCTCTTCTGGCTCATTGACAATGACGCATAAAAATCCCGCGAGGTTTATCGCAGAAATATTTCCGTATTCTTTCGCAATTTTTAAAATATATTCTGGTGGATTTTTTTGGAAGTCTGGCAAATTTCCAAATAGAAAATGACTTTTAGGTGGACCGGGGACTTTGTGTTTACTCATTATTAACCAACTTATGAAAAATTAATTTCAATTTATTTTATTCCTGTTTTTAAAAAACATTTTTATTTTTAAATTTATTTCTCGAGCATTCGCTCTGATCCATCCCAATCACTTGCTCGATTGCTAAATTGAGATCTCTCTATATACATCTTAGCAACTTTATCATTTGTATTTACAGCTAAAACACTTTCAAAGTAATTTCTACATTGGGTAAAATTCTTCTCGTAATAAAGTTTGATGCCCTGGTTATAATCCTGCATAGTTTTTGTTTTCAAATCTATACTCTCGGGACCATCACCGTCAAATATTTCATAGATGATAACAGGCTCTTCTTTGCCTTTTACCTTTACCTTATCTAAAAATCTATGCAAGTAATCGTTCTTATTCGCAAGGGAATTAAACGTCCATTCGCTTGTTGCAATTTTAACTCCATAAGTTTTTGTTAAACTTTCTATTCTAGAAGCAAGGTTTACTGTGTCCGAAATGACCGTTCCTTCCATTCTGTTTTCTCCTCCAATAGCTCCAAGCATGAGCATACCTGTATGAACTCCGATTCCGACTTCGATAGCTTTGTATCCTCGGTATTCTCTGTCTATATTGTAATAGACTAAATATTTCTGCATATCAACAGCAGCCTTAATCGCGTTATCTGCTGTTCCGTTGAATAATGCCATTATGCCGTCGCCCATAAATTTATCAATATAACCGCCGTTATCCTTAATGATAGGACTCATTCGCCTTAGATAGGAATTGATAAAATTAAAGTTTTCTTCTGGTGCCATTTTCTCGGATAGAGTTGTAAACGAGCGGATATCGGCAAACATAATGGACATATTTTTTAAAACTTGGTCTCCTAGTTTAACGTCGAGTATTGAATCTTTTTTTAGTATGACTAAAAATTCCTGTGGCACAAAACGCGCATAAGACTCTGTAAGCTGGGTTTGTAAAATTAAAGCTTGCCTTTGAGCTGTTTCCTTTTCTCTTTTCAAAATGTTAATTCTATCAGCTAACGCAAAAGAAAGAAGTACTACTTCAAGCGCAGAGCCAATGTACATTCCGTACTCTGTGATGAAATTAGTCGGTAGTAGATTGATGGATCTGAATAAAATGATTAGGACTGCTCCAATTAAAACTGTGAATGCCACTAAAAAATATCTTGCAGGGGAAAAGCCTTGCCTAAGAGCACTGATTGCGATTACAAAACTTCCAATGATAGGAAGCAATACCAATGAAACAGCAAGTTGAATACTTAAATAGGTTGGCAATGTAACCGTTGATAACATTAAGATAATTCCAATTCCGATAGATATGTTTAAAAATATATTACTCTTTGGAAATTTTTCCTTTGTCTGTAAAAAGTATTTATTAAATAAACTTACCCCCGAAATAGATACACCTGTGAAGAGCGGATAATAGTGCAAAGTCATCCAATAAAAATTGGACCAGACGTATTCAGCACCTAATCCACTTAAGCCCAACTGAATGAATATGAAGCTTATTATGTAAGTTACATAGTAAAAATAACTTAAATCCTTTACGGCTAGGAATAGGAAAAAATTGTAAACCGCGATCACACCCATCATCCCAAAATAAATTCCGAAGAGAAACTTTTGATTAGTGTCCTCTTTGATAAAAGTATCTTTCTTGATTATAGATGAGGGTAGTTGTAAGTTACCGCTTGTCTTAACATATATAAATATTTCTTTCGATTCATTCTTTTCTAGCGACAGGCTAAACACATAATTTCGATTATCCACCTCTCTTTCGGAAAAAGGAATAAAAGCTCCTGCTTTTTTCTCAGAATAATTTCCAGTAGAATCAGGAATATAAAAAGAGAAGTAATCCATTACCGGAAATCGCATTTGATAAACCCAATAGTTTTCATCGCTATGATTTGTTACTTTGAATTTAAACCAATAGGGAGAAAGAGTATGTCCAAAGTTTGGAGTTTCTGTTTCTGATTTTTTAAAGCGAGAAAGATTTTCAGGAAGTCTCACTGTATCAAAACTTAGTTTACCATCCATATCTTCTAGGTATTCTATGTCTTTGCCAATTGAAAATTCATTTTGCGAATTATTAAGATTTACCTCTGCAAATAGTTGCGTATAAGAGAAAAGTAGGAAGAATAGAATTCGATTCATTTTTAACCTTATATTTTTTATTCGGCGACAAGTAATTTAGGAGTATATACATCGTAAAGTGTTCCTAAAAACATTTTATTAAAATCAGCAAATGCTTCTAAGTTTGTAACTGGATCAGAACCCTTTACTCTAAATGTTGTTAGCTGCTTCAAAAAATCTAGCATATAAATTTTAACAATTCCTTTCGCTATAACATCTACATCATCCTCTCTGTCGGTAATGCCTTTATAAATTCTCGTAAATAGTGTCGTAGTATCTTCCCAAATATCAAATAAAGGATCATCCTTAATATCCTTAAATCCAAATAGAGTCATATCCTCGCCTGAAATTTTATTTTTAAAATGAATTCTATACTTCATAAATTTATGCTTCGGATTATCGGTATCTACATATAAATTAAAATCTGCTTTTTCGTAAGGAACTTTTCCGCCAAACAGGTCCGACTCAATCCAACCTTTCATAGGGGATGCGAGTGACGGCGTTTTATCAAATTTGAATACATCCTCGATTGTGATTTCGGAATGAAACATAAAGTAACGATTTGCATCCTTGCCTTCTTTAAATCCTGTTTGAAAATTATCTGCGCCAAATGACAAAAAGCCTTTCATCTCTTCAGTAAATGTTAATTCAACAACTGGTTTTTCCATCTTTTATCTCCTTTTTTTAGTTAATCCAAAATACCCATCTTTGTAAATTTGATTTTGTTCTCTGAGCCTTTCTTTTCAAAACGAGGCCAGATACTAGGGATTAGCCATACAAAAAATTGAGCTAATCTTGCCAGAATACCCTGCACATATGGAACATAAATTTCTATCTTCCCGGTCTCAATTGCTTTGTATACGGCAATGGCTACATCTTTAGCTGGAAGAGGATAATTCGCATAAGCCATCGGCGATGCATCTTGCGTTGCTGTATATTTTAGCATTGGGGTTAGAATGGCATCTGGCATAACGTTAGTAACCTGAATATTAAAACTCTTAAGTTCTAAAAATAAAGTCTGGAGTAGCCCCCGTAGCGCAAACTTTGAAGCTACGTACATATTATGTTTTGGTGCCGGAACAATTCCGGCAAGAGAAGAAACAACTACAATTTTCCCAGCTTTGTTCTGTTTAAAATGTCCTATTAGATTGTAAATAAAATAGACAACTCCAAAGAAATTCACTTCCATTTGCAATCTTAGATTTTGCATGGAAACTTCCTCAAATAAGCCGGGTCGAATCACTCCAGCTAAACAAACCAGTACATCAATTTTAGAATATTTTTTTAATGCTTGCTCTATTGTTTTTTGGACTTTCATTTCATCTCGAACATCGCAGACCTGAATTAGTTTTTCGGTTTCTAAAGTTTCAGAAAGACTTTTTAATGCTTTTTCATCGCTATCAACTAGAATTAACTTATATCCTTTGCTGGCTAGAAGCTTACAGGTTTCGATTCCAATTCCACCCGCTGCTCCAGTCACCAATGCTGTCCTTTGTTCTTGCATCTTTTCAATATCCTTCCTATTAAATTGTATAAATATTAGAATACGTAAAAATGCAAGCTCTTTAAACTATTACTTTATTGAGAAAAAACTACTTATTTCAGTCCCGCATCTGGTTTAATCCCCGTTATCCCCTCGGCAACCATTTCGGATAATGCGCTGATGGTAGCGATTGGGTTTGCACCAACGGCTGTCGGGACGATGCTTCCATCGGCTACGTATAGGTTTGCGTAACCGAATACTTGACCGAATGTTTTGCGTTCGGCACTGGTCACGCCTTTGTCTGGCGTATCGGCTAACACGCATCCGCCGAGAGCATGAACAGTTACATTGTCTTTTGTAATTGCATTCCAGTTAAATAGCGGAAACCAGAACTTAGCCTTTGTGATCTCATAGAATCGTTTTGAAACTTCTAGAATTTTTTCATAGAGAGGCATGCTTTCTTCTTGCGTCCAATTGATATTAAGCTCCCCGTCTTCTAAAAACATTTTACCATTGGAATTATCTACTCCCATGAATAAGAGCACACTTGAGTTTTGAGACATATCATTCGAGAGCATATCGTTGAAAATATAACCAGATCTCCCATATGCACCTCCGCCTCTAGTGATCTTATACCAAATGTCGAGGACAGTTGACTTGATAGATTTCCAGATCGAAGAAGTCGGAATAGAATTAGCAGCCCAAGCGCCAAACGCGGGGTAACTTGCATCTTCTAAAACAAATGCTCTTTTGGGATCAGGATTTTTATACAAATTAAAATCAATCGCTTGCGTAATCACAGGTCCGTAATTTGGATTTGATTCTTCTTTACCTTTGATTACAAAGGATAGGAAATCCCCGTTGCCTGAAAAATGTTCGCCTAGTTTAGAAGAAATATTTGGGAGAGTTTTAAATTCATTTTTACATTTGAGAAGAAGCTCTGTTGTGCCGAGTGTGCCGGCAGATACTACTATTCTTTTTGTATCTACAAACCCTTCTCTACTAGTTCCAACTGGTTTTGTAAGATCGCTAAAATAAATTCGATACCCATTTTTTCCATCCGAGGTTGGATCTTCTTTCCCATCTGGGTTTAACGGGACAATTTTTTTGACCAGATGTTCTGTGCGAATCTCCGCTTTATGGACATTTTCCGCTACATAAAGATAATTTAAGTCGATTGTGTTTTTAGAATGTGTATTACACCCGACGTCGCATTCTCCGCAATATGTGCAAGAAGTTTGCAAGGCACCATAGCGGTTTTTTTCTTGGACTCCAATCTGTGTTGGATTTTTAAAATCATTTCCAAAGAAAACATTTATATCGAGTAAGTTAGAATCATGCCCCATTTCCTTTGCGACTTGTTGGAATCTTTCTGTACGCTGGATTTTTCTAACAGGATCATTGTTCGTTGGAATGGGTCTTGCGCCTAATACCTCTTTTGCGACTTTGTAGTAAGGTTGTAGTTTTTCTTTTTTACAAGTTGCAGGCCATCTCTCGTTAAAGACCCAATCCGGTGGCTCTAAAAATACGTTGGCATAAATCAAGGAGCCACCACCGAGTCCTGCTGAAATCACTGCATCCATTTTTTCAAAGTTTCGAATATCAAATAGTCCATGGTTCTCTTCGTCATTCGGATTTCCACCTTTTGTTTCGGAAGGAATATTCCAAAAGTTCTTAGACATCTGGTGTGGAGTTCTTGCGAAGGAATACATCGGATAACGTTTCCCACGTTCGAATACTAACACTTTGCCGCCAGGCCATTTTTTGCTCAATCGACAGGCATTAATCCCGCCCCCAAAACCACTTCCAATAATCACCGCTTCATACATAAACACCTCACTCCACTTAAGTAGATTATTTTGACACAGAGGCACAGAGACGCAGAGTTTTTTAAGGATGGGCTAATCGGGTTGTTCATGCTTTGTTTGTTCATTATGATAACGTTAAATTCTTTACGAGCATAATCATCATTAACCCAATACATTATATGAAACCTCCGTGTCTCTGCGCCTCCGTGGCATATCTTCTTTATTTATTAATTTTTGCTTTTAAATTTATAATGCGTAAATCAATTTCTTTGTCTACAATTTCCGAAAAAGTTGCAAATGATTTTTGTTTATCGGAAATCAATTTAGAAATACAAGTCGAAAATTCATTTTGATTCGTATTGGCGAGTAGACTTACTTTAGTTTCTCCGGTCTTATACGCCTCTTTGTAAAATTGCACTGGTGCAATATTTAGATTCTCATCTACTAAAATCACTGCCCCTCCATAAGTATCTTTTCTATCGACCGTGTCTACCACCCAACCGCCTGTGTTTACAACTTGTACCGGTTTCGCATAATTGGTATTTGCCAGAGTTTCTGCAAATGGTTTATGAGTATGCCCGAATACGAATTGGATTTCTTTTGGAGCGTTGTATTTCTTTTCTCTGGTAATTTGTCTTTTTAGAATTTTATTTATATACTCTAAGAGTTTTCCTCTCATTTCCTCCGAGAGACTCCCTCCTGCATCCGCTCTTTCATGTTTAGCTACAGCGCCTAACGTTATTCTCAGAAAAGCATATACCATTTTTTCTATTTTTTGCCCGGGAATAAACCGGATAAAAAAACGAGACATTTTTCGGAATAGTGAAGTTGCTTCTTCTTTTTCACTTTTCTTAATATTCTGCGTAATCTTGACTGCGATATTATGAAGTAATTCTGAAAACTTTTTTTCATCGGTCATCTTATCATAAATTAGCTCCACACCTTTTCCCACTTGACCGGATCTACCCATCGTAGACCAAAAGAAATCTATCCAGGCAAAATTCTCTTTTTCAATATCCCAGATATCTTCCGGTATAGATTGATTTGGAAATATATAAGTTTTAACCGTACTCATTAGAAGGTAAATATCTTCTAAAAAATGTCCGTGGTGAAATACAATTGCTTTTTCATTAGTCGAGTTAAGTAACCCAAAGTTTGGATAAGCCACTCTTACACTGAAATTTTTTAGATGTTCGTTATTTTGTATAATCCCATTCATGAAATCACAAGTCGTTGGGTGCGCAGCATTCTCGACGAAGATATTCGTTGTATGCCACATAGGCGGAAGATTGTTTTTATCATCCATTCTTTCAATGTATTTGAGATACTGCATCTCGCGTGCAATTTCCCAGAGATGGTGGTCATGATTTCCCGGAATATAGTAGATTTCGCCAAATAGCTCGTTGCCTTTGGGAGAGATTAAATCAATAAAACGATCAAATACCATTCCGGCTTCATTCGTCTCACATAGTGCTAATTCTAAGATATCACCTAAGAGAATTAAAGTTGGCTTTTTTGATTTGTCCTGATTTTCGGAAATTAAAGCTCTAAGGTTTTCTACTAATGAAGTAAGAACAGGACTCGGATTTAAAAAATCAGGTGCTAATCCATTAGGAGTCAATTTAGTCAGAAGACTATTTTGTGCACCGAAGTGCATATCGGAAAGGCATACATATTTAATATCTGGCATATTCTTTATTACTCCAAACTTTCGAAAGAATAAAGTAGGCTTTCTTAAAGGCAAGAATTTTTTTTTAGATATTAAAAAACTGTCTAAGGATGTATGAAAGATTGGATTGTTATTGGAGCGGGTTACGCTGGAATTGCCGCAGCGTCAGTTTTGCAAAAAAGGGGATTTGAAACTGACCTTTTAGAGGCGCATAGTCTTATAGGTGGCTGTGCTTCTTATTTTAAAAGAAAAAATTTTCTTTTTGATGTTGGGGCGACTACTTTTAGTGGGGTTCTTGCGAGCCAGCCTCTAGGAAGGTTATTTCTAGAATTAGATATTAAGCCGCAACTACGCAAAATTGATCCAGGAATGATTATAAAAATTTCAGGTAAACAGGTGATGCGTTATTCAAAACAAGAAAGTTGGCTCGAAGAGATAAACTTTCATTTTCCGGGGAAAAATATGGATAAGTTTTGGAAAAAAATATTTAGATTAGATAAAATTGCCTGGGAGTTTATAGAACAAAATTCCAAAATTCCTCCTAGAAGTATTTCCGATTTTCTTTCTCTCCTAAAATTAAGGAATCTAAATAAAATACAAATGCTTCCAGAATTATTTAGATCTGTTTTACGCGAATTAAAATCTTTAGGTCTCGAAAGTTTTGAATTCAAAAATTTTCTAGACGAGCAGTTACTTATTACTACCCAGAGTAGAGCGGATGAGGCTCCAATGCTTACCTCCGCGTTAGGTCTTGCGTATCCGGCTGAGACTTATTATCCGATAGGTGGAATGTATAAACCAGCAGAGTTGATGCTTGCTAAGTTTAAAGAAGAAAAAGGAGACTTATTTTTAAAAGACAGAGTAATCTCTATTATTCGTAAAACTGGATTCTATGAAGTAAGCACAACAAAGGGAAATATTTATACAGCAAAAGGAATTATTTCGAGTTTACCGATTTGGAATATGGCTGAAATCACAGAGGGAGAAATTCAGAAGTATTTTATTTCTAAATCTAAAAAAAATATTTCCGCACCTGGAGCATTTACTCAAAATTTTGCAATTGAGTCAAATGTCGATTTGCCTTCTTTATATTATCAGGTTCATAGTAGAAATCCTATTCCTTATTGCGAGGCAGGGGCTTTTTTTGTTTCTTTCTCTCATATCGAGGATCGAGAAAAAGCACCGGAAGGATTTCGGACTGTAACTATTTCGACTCATACAAAAACATCCGAGTGGTTGGGTTTAAGTAAGGAAATTTATCAAGCTAAGAAAGAAATCACTGCTAAATTTATTCTAGCCGAATTTGATTTTGCATTTCCTGAACTGCAAGCGGCTAATAAAATTTATTCGCTATCAGGCACTCCGGATACGTTTGAGTTTTATACTCATCGCAAAAATGGATACGTGGGAGGAATTCCACACTCCATTCATTCAAACTTGCTTTTTATGACTCCGAATGTGACACCATTCAAAAATCTTTTCCTTGTCGGGGACACTGTTTTTCCAGGGCAGGGCATCCCAGCCGTAGTTTTAGGTGCCCTTAACGTCGCAGATAGAATTTCAGGTTAATTTTTTACTTGTAATATACCTTATGGGGTATAGTATGTAAAAAAAGAGGATTTATATGAATAAAAAGGTATTAATCATTGGTGGAGTGGCAGGTGGAGCAACGGCGGCAGCTAGAGCCAGAAGATCAGATGAATCGGCAGAAATTACCATTCTCGAACGAGGTGGCTATATATCATTTGCGAATTGCGGCTTGCCATATTATATTTCACAAGAAATTAAATCTAGAAATAATCTAATTTTACAAACACCCGAAAGCTTTTATGCACGTTACCGGATTCTTGTTCGGCTCGGGACAGAAGCTATTTCTATTCATCCTCAGGAAAAATATGTTATCGCTAAACCGTCTACCGGCGAAGAAAAATTTTTCTATGATAAATTAATTTTATCGCAGGGGGCTAATCCCATTTTACCTTCAATCCCAAATATTTCTTCTGAAAATGCATTTACTCTTCGAGATATTGATGATATGGATCGAATTCATAATTTTATCGACTCGAAATTTCCTAAGACAGCGGTGGTCGTAGGAGGAGGATTCATCGGTCTTGAAATGGCTGAAGCATTGGTGGAACGAAAAATCAATGTTAGCCTTGTTGAAAAATATTCGCATGTAATGCCTATTGCTGATCCTGAATTTGGGGAGGCTATCAAGAGAACTTTGGTAGAGAAAGGAATAACGGTATTAACCTCTGATTCTCCTGTTGGTTATGATTCTGCTCTGAAAAAGATAATTTTAGAGAGTGGAACTAAGATCCCGGCTGAAATGGTCTTATTCTCTATCGGTGTTCGACCCGAGTTAGAACTTGCTAGAAAATCCGGTTTAGAAATTGGTAAGACTGGCGGAGTCGTTGTAAATGAATTTATGGAGTCATCTGATCCAAATATTTTTGTAGTTGGGGATATGGCAGAAATTACGCATCGTATCACAGGGGATAAGACTCGTATTCCACTAGCAGGTCCTGCTAACCGTCAGGGTCGAATTGCAGGAGCTAATGCTTGCGGGGAAAGAAAAAAATATTCTGGCTCCATTGGATCTTCTGTAGTAAAAATTTTTAATAAAGTATTCGCTATGACTGGACTTACGGAAAAGCAATCACAAAATCTTTCCGCTTCCTCTGTTACTGTTCATCCAAATCACCATGCAGGATATTATCCGGGCTCTAAACAGCTTAGTCTTAAGCTAACTTTCTCAAATGAAACCGGAAGGGTTCTTGGTGCTCAAGCTTTTGGAGAGGAGGGCGTTGAGAAGCGAGTAGATGTAATTGCGACAGCTATTTTAGGAGGACTTCATATTGAAGATCTAGAAGAGTTAGATCTCTGTTATGCGCCGCCATTTTCTTCTGCGAATGATCCAGTCAATATGGCGGCGTTTGTTTCTTCGAACGATCGACAGGGATTTAGTCCAACGGTGACAGTGAAAGAATTTTTAAATTCTTATGAGAAAAATAAATTAATATTTGTCTTAGATGTGCGTAATCCAAATGAATTTTCTGGCGGCAAATTTCCGACTGCGGTTAATATTCCTTTGCCGGATTTGCGAAAAAAACTTTCTGAAATTCCTAAAGATAAAGAAATATATGTTCACTGCCAAGTTGGGTTTCGCGGGCATCTTGCTGTTCGCATTTTATTGCAGTCTGGATTTCAAAAAGTTTTTAATATATCAGGCGGATTTAAAAGTATAGAGTTACTTTTAAATCGCGATTGATCTTAAATCATTCTCCAACGCAATTAAAATTTCTGTAAGTCCTTGGTTCCAGGCTCGAAGGATAGAGACTGGGTCTTTGTCAGTCGCTAA
>JANYCR010000217.1 GCA_025360185.1 Leptospiraceae bacterium
TTTATTTTACTGTGTGACTACACCGGAGAAAAAAAGCGACGGCTTTGTTTACGTCACAAACATAACGGGAATTAACCTGGATGACGCAGAGCTAAATGCAAAAAGAGAAATCATAGCAAAAGGTTTAGGAGAGCTTATAGAGGGTAATGCCCAAGTCACAGATGCTCAACTGCAAGAATCAATTACAAACTCATCCGTTGAGGGTTATGTATTAGATTATCAACAAATTGGCAAAGATCGTAAAAAGGGAGCGTTAGTTGAAATTGATGCGAAAGGTCGTGTCGATAAAGGAACTGGCAAAACTCTTCTTGATATTATTATGGGAAAAATGCAAAATCCTAATTTCCTAATGATTGTAGATGAAGAGATAGATAAGAGAAAAAGTCCTCCGACTGCTATTGTTACTGAAAATGCAATCGTAAAGAATTTTTCTGAATTTCAGTTTTTGGATAAAGAACAATTCCGTAGAATCCTAGCAAAGGAAGGCGGTAAGACAATTGGAGTTTATGGTGATACAAGTGCAGAAGCAAAAGCTACAGAAGTTGCCGCTCAAATGGGAGCAGAAATTTTATTCATAGGACAAACCATTGTAAAAAATAATGGTCCGATTATGGATTCAGGCATGATGTCTATGCAAGCAGTTGTTCGCTTTAAAATAGTCGATGTTGGCTCAGCAAAACTAATTGCAGCGGATAATGCAGGTGGTGCAGCTCCTCATGTGGACACAGAGAGAGGAGCACAAGAAGCAATAGATAAGGCGCTTGTAAATTCAAAGCCAAAGATTTTAGAACAAATTAGAACCAAGTGGAAGCGTGGTATGATGATTCGACTTGTAATTGATGGTATGAACTACGATGATTTCCTCGACAAAGGCGTTGATGGGATTATTCGAAAAATCAAAGGCGTGAATGCAGTAAATCAAAAAGGAAGTTCTAATTCAAATAATTCAATTGTATTAGAAGTACAAGCTGATTTTAACGGAACTGTTCTTTATAGAAGAATGCGCGAAAAACGTGAAGATATGGGAATTAACTTTGAGCAAAAAGAAGTTAAACCTGGCGTAGTACAAATTAAAGTAATAAAATAAAATACCCCGCGGCTACTTTTAAGAAACCGATAATTTTTAAGTAGCCGTTTTATTTTCAGATTTACAAATTTTTCAAAAAGCGAAAGATTAGTCCTAGACTTATTTTCTTAAAAATAAACCAATTATTTCAGTTCAAGAAAGGATTTAACGTAAACTATGTTTAAAACAATATTTCCCATATCATTTTCCAATCTACCTACTCCAATTAAAATCATTGGAACGTATTTTCTAATTACTCCAATTGTAAGTTATATTGCAACAGCGTATAAACTTGATTTGCCTCTGCTCGATGTAAAATCTATCCTGGCAAGTTTTGATAAGTTAAATATAACATTAAACTTGATGGGTTTTTTAGTGGGTATCGGAATACTCGGTGTAAAGAAATGGGGGTATTTTATTTTCTTAGCGTTTAATTCAGCGCTCATCATTCACGGTTTCTATTTACTTTTTCAATTCAACGGAATTGAAACTGATGTAATGAGTAAAGAAAGACTCATATTAAACCTGATTATCACGATTCTTCCTTTCTTTTTAATTTTATACTTTTTAAATTCTGAAATTTCAACTCCTTACCTAACGCTTCTTCCAAGAGGATTTAGAAAAAAATGGAGAACTGAAATTCCACTCAAAGGAATTCTTCTCGATTCCCTCGGAAACAAACTAAGCATAACAACTCTAGACGTTAGTCCCACAGGATGCCTTGCTGTTGTAGACGGTTATATTACGGATGAAGACGATTTTGCGCTTACATTTGATATCGAGAAAGAATGGAAAGTTGGTGCAAGCGTAGTTCGCATTCAATCGGAAAATGTAGGTCTTAGATTTAATTACAATGGAACTGCCGATCCAAATAAAAAAGAACTTAAAAAATACCTGCAAAGTAAACTTCTACCTCGCTACGATATTACAATTCCATGTGAATGGAAACATGGTAACCAAGTTCTAAAAAGCGATATTCTAAATATCTCCGAGGGTGGTTTATTTTTCTCTACAAGTGAGCCAGCCAAACTAGGTGATTCCATTTCTTTTTCTTTCAAATTGCTAGGAATTAAATTTAGCGGCAATGGAACAATCAGTTGGATCAACTCGGCGTCAAAATACAATAAGCCTGTCGGCATTGGAATTTCTTTCACCGATCTCGGAAAAAATGTTCTCTATCATTTCATTATCTTTTGCTTCAGACTCTTTGCAAACTTCGACTCAAGAGATAGATAGTTTTTTAATTAGGAATTTTGAATGAGGAATGTTGAATTGACAATTCTCATTCAAAATTATTTATCTTTATAAATTCAAATAAATAGGGAGCAGCAAACAAAGTATGCCCGCCCCTACTTCTTCTTCTCGTCCTTAAAAAATACTTTGTGGATATAATCTTGAATAACCCCAGTTTCAAATGGAGGCAACTCTTCGTAACGCACAACGTAGTCTTTGCCGGTGGCGCGAGCGACGACGCCCGGGATTCTTAGAGTTTGGCTGCTTAATTGAAATTCTACTGTGATGCGGTCACCTATATAGAGAGGGCTTCCTGCCTGGATGGTTAAGCCTCCGGTTCCTAAGTCTACTAGATGGCAATTGGTCATTTTATTTTTATTTGCGTTGAGATAGAAGGCTCCTGGAGTGCTCAGGCGAACTCTCGCCTTTTTACGTTTTTGTTTTTTTTGATCAAAAACCGTAAAGGATTGATTGAATAATTGTTTGGATTCTGCCATAAAGTGCCCCTTGAAAAATTTCGCTTAGTATACTCCTTTTTAGATTTTGTCAATATACTTTTTTGCTCTAAAAATTAAAATGAACCAGAATATGGATTCTGACTACGTATTTTCCCAGCCTAATTCCGTTTTACTGGAAACAACCTTACTTTCAGAAGAGGAAACAAGGAGTTTTCTGTTTTTAAATCCCGTAGAAATACTTGTAGCTTATACGTTTAAAGAGTTAGAAAGCGTATTAAAAAAAATTGATTCTTATATTGCGAAGGATTTTTATCTCGCAGGCTATCTATCTTACGAGGCAGGGTATTTATTTGAAGAAAGTTTTAGGCATAAGTTAGAGGAAGTAGTATTTGAATTTCCTCTTGTTTGGTTTGGAGTTTATAAAAATCCAGTAATTACTTCAAATTTAGAAGAGGATAATAGACCTAAGCCGCAAATAAATTCCTTTGAGATAGATTCGCTTTCTATGAGTCTCGGGCAAAACGAATACGAAGAGAAAGTTCGTAAGATTTTAGAGTACATCAAAAAAGGAGAAACTTATCAGGTAAACTTTACCTTCCGAGTCAATTTTAATTTGGAAGGAGATATTTCTCATCTATATGAATCTTTGAAATTAAACCAACGAGTCGCCTACTCTGCGATGATTAATGACGGCAAAAGGCAAATTCTATCTCTTTCTCCTGAATTATTCTTTAAAAGGAAAGCAGATACTCTAATAGCACGACCGATGAAAGGAACAAGTCCGAGAGGAAAATCAGAATTAGACGATAAGCAGTTATTGGATGAATTAAAAAAAGACTCGAAGACGAAAGCAGAAAATAGTATGATCGTAGATTTAATTCGAAATGATTTTGGAAAGATTTCTAAAATAGGAACTGTGCAGGTAGAAAAGCTAATGCAAATAGAAGAATATGAAACGCTTTTTCAAATGACTTCCACTATAAAGTCTACTTTAAATAAAAATCTAGACTACTACCAATTATTCAAAGCAATCTTTCCCGGCGGCTCTATCACAGGTGCGCCAAAGTATAGAACCATGCTGATTATAGAAGAATTAGAATCTTCTTATAGAGATGTTTATACAGGTGCCATAGGTTTTATTTCTAAAGATGAGGCTATTTTTAATATACCCATACGAACGCTTGTGATAGAAAACAAAAAAGGGACTATGGGGATTGGAAGCGGAATCGTATGGGATTCAAATCCCCAAAAAGAATACGAAGAATGCATTGTAAAACAAAGATTTTTATTCGGCGCAATGGCATTTCGACTAATCGAAAGTATTCTATTACGAAATGAAAAATTTTTTCTTCTAGATTTACATTTAGACAGATTAGAAAGATCAGCAAACTTCTTTGGTTTTACTTACAATGAGCAAGATATAGTAAATGCACTTAATAAATATACAGAAAATTTATTATTACTTAATAAATCATCTCGTATAAAAATTAGATTAGAACTTTCAATAAACGGGGAGATTAACTTAGAATATTCTAATATACTAAAATCGAAAGAAACTATCGGAAAAATAAAAATTAGCCCTACTCGAATCTCTTCCCAAAATCTTTTTCAAGTTCATAAGACTACTATTCGTAAAACTTACACAGAAGAATACAAACGGGCAAATAAAGAAGGTCTGCTAGACTATATTTTTCTAAATGAAAAAGAAGAAGTAGTTGAAACTTCCATTTACAATATATTTATTTTGAAGGACAAATTACTATTTACCTCACCTACAAGTTCGGGAGCGTTACCAGGAGTAATGAGAGAATATTTATTACGAAAAGGAAAGTTAAAAGAAAAAACTCTCACCATCTCCGATTTAAAATTAGCAGATAAAATTTATATCTGCAATTCTGTTCGTGGGATAATGAGAGTTATCCTTGAATAAGGTATTACATTCCAGGAACTTTAGTCGGGATCGCAGGAACTTTAGCCGGAATGGAAGGAGTTCCAGCAGGAGCAGCAGGAAGAGATCCACCAGCAGCAACAGCAGCACAGCCAGCAGCTTTTTTAGAAGCAGCAGCAATTTTTACTTTTTCATCTGGAGTCCCTTTTGCAGCATCTAGATCACTTTGTAGAGTTTTTAGATTAGCACTGTCTTTTGCAAAACTAGCAGACATAGTTGCTTTTTCTGCCATAGCTGCAGTTTTCATTTTTTCAGAAAGGGCACAGAATTTAGTTACGAAATCTTCGTAAGCTTTAATTTTTGCACCAAGATCAGATCCAGTAGGCTCTGCTTGTTTAACTTCTTCTTTTACTTCTTTTACTTCAGGTTTTGGCTCTTCTTTTTTTCCGCAGAAAGTTAAAGAAACAGAAACTAAAACCAATACGATGCTGAGTGTAATTTTTTTTGTCATGAAATTCTCCTAATTTTTGTTGGGCTGTTTTTCACAGCGCCTTGAGATAAGAAAAGAAACTAATACGTAACTTGTCAAGCCGTTATTAACCGTTTCCTTCTAACTTTCTTAAGACTTTATAATTAATATAATTTGAAATGATAATTCGACAATAATCCCTCGACTCTTTGGATGGTAACTCTTCTAGAAAATGATTAAAATCATTCATATAATGATTACGTTTCCATTTCCTGAGATTGCCGGGTCCACCGTTATAAGCTATGGAAGCCCATTTCAATGCTCCGTAAGAATTCAGTAAATCAGCAATGAACTTTGCTCCAAACTTAATAGACACCTCCGGGTCGTGCAAAGAATAATTTTGAATTTTAAGTTTCTTTGCAATGATTCTTCCTGTTGCGGGCATAACCTGCATTAGCCCACGAGCGTTTGATGGGGAAATTGCATTCTCTCTAAAAAAAGATTCTTGTCGCATAATGGCATACACAATATCTTCATCTACTGAAAATTCTTTTGCACTTTCTTTAACAATATCTAGATGAGGACGTGGATAAAGTCTAGATGTAATAGAAACCGGTAGTAAAAGCGGATCGTCCGGGATTTTAAAATTTTTCATCAATTGCCTAGTATAAAAAAGGGAAAGGTATGTGTTTTTACTTAAGTCCCCTGCCCCTACATACAACTCAAACTTTTCATTTTCACTCAGATTATTTCGAATTGCATATTCATCTAAAAGATACATGGCGCGATCGAACTCGCCTACTTTCAAATATTCAACTGCGGTCATAAGTGTTTTTTGACTTTCTACCCTGGTATGTGCGGCTACTAGGCGTTGCCCCAAATCAATCGAATCTTTA
>JANYCR010000026.1 GCA_025360185.1 Leptospiraceae bacterium
AATCTTTCAGCAAAATCTTTTTGCGCTTGTTTGAGAGCGGCATACAATTCTACTTCTTTCGTGCCAATTTCATCGCCAGATTTATCGTTCCATTTGCCATCTACCACTTCTTGATAAAAATCACACAATGCCAAAGCAGCTTTTTCAAATGAATCGCTGTCTTTAAACTTTCCGGCAGCTTCAATTGCTTTTCTTGATTCAGGAACAGCGTTTTTAAAAGCTTCAAATGCCTTTTCTCCATCATCACCCTGTTTGCTTGTAACCGCATCTTCTAGCTTTGAAAGCTTATTTAACTCTTCTACAATTGTATCGTTGTATTTAATTGCTTTTTCTTTATTGTTACATCCAATAAAGAAAAAAGTTGCAAACACAACTAACAAAATCCATAAACTGTTTTTTATTCTCATTTTTTTCTCCAATAAAATTTTATACTATCTTTAAGGATAATATCTACTTACCTTTCTTAAATAATGCAGCCTTTGAATTTATTTCACTAACTGCGCTTGGAAATACAATATTTTTATTCATTAATTCAATGCTAGCATTTAAAAAAGCTTTTGCTTTTTGCTGATGAGACTTGCAAAAAACTGGAAATTTTCTACATCCATTAAATTGAATATAGGGAGGGTCTACTGTAAAATTAACCCCTCCTTCACCATCAGATGTTTGAAATAAAAATAATTTTTCTTCAATCCATCCAAACACTGTTCCATAGGCAAAGTATGCCGAATTACTTCTTGTGGTTAATAAGTCTTTACCCATTGCAGAGAAGTAAACTTCCTGGTTTAAATTCCCAAGTATAGTAGGGATTACATCAAGTTGGGAAGCAATGTCATTTCGAATTTCTGGCTTGAACCTGGCAGGAGAATAAATTAAAAAGGGAATATTTCTATCTTCATAATAATTTAAAGACCTGTGATGAGTATGATCGGAAACAAAAAAGAAAATTGTATTTTCAAAATAAGAAGACTGCTTAGCTTTTTCGATATAATTCTGGAGAGCCCAATCTGCATAATGGTAGACATTCAAAAAATCACGACCTTCTATTTCCTTGCCAAATATTTCGAATTCTTTTTTAGGTGTTTTATAGGGATAATGAGTCGTAAGCGTTAGAACCGTAGCGAAAAAGGGTCTATTTTCTTTATGCTCCTTTAATTGCTCATGTAAAACTTCAAATACATCTTCGTCATCATAGCCCCATGCTCCGGGGGAGTATTTATTTGTTTTGTCTAAGTCTTGTTTGCCGATACTAATGTCAAATCCCCAATGTGGCATCATTTTATGCAAATTATCAAAACTTAAATCCCCTCCCGTAATGAAAATAGTTTTATAATTCGCCTGACGCATAATATTTCCAATTCCAGAAAAATTTCCCATTGCCTGGGGGGTTCTCACTACTGTAAGTCCCGGTCTATCTGGAATTCCCGTAAGAACAGACATCATTCCATTTGTTGTTCTTCCCCCGGTAGCAAAAAATCTTTTAAAAAAAATCCCTTCTTGAAGAAGCTTATTAAAATTAGGCGCTACTTCTTTCCCATTTATTTTCCCATCTGTAATTGGATTTATAAATTTTCCGGTCCAACTTTCTAAAAGAATTAAAACTATATTAGGATTTTTCTCTGCTTTTTTAGGGATTGTCCTTCGTAAAATCGGATATTCATCACTAACGAAGACTGCTCCTTTATAATGAATTTCTTTTTGCACAATTCCAATTGCCTTCTTAAAATCCATTTTATTACTCTTTGCAACTGAATGACTTTTTAAGTCTAGAATCGTGGTATACACACCATTTAACGCAATATTATTTACAAAGGTATTATTACAGACAATTGCATTACTTGTGTGGATAGGATTTTCTTGCAACCCTCCTCTAATGCCAATTAAAACTATAAAAATTGCTAGAACTAATTTCAGAAAAGACCGCGAGGGAGGAACTTCTAAATAAGTATATTTATAATATTTCTGATAAATTCGATACGGAAAATAAATTAATAAAAGCAGGCAAAGAATTCCGGTAATGAAAAGAATTTTACTCTCTTGAAAAAAAGAATTTAGAATTAAGATTAAATCTTTTCCCAAAAACACATAAGCTTCATAACCAATATGTTTATTTGCATGTTCAAAATAAATAATGTCTGCAATTAAAATTACAATGACAAGAAACGTAATAACTAAAGGAGTAAAAGACCAGAAAATTACATAGAGTTTTTTTCGGTTAAGGAAATCAACGCAGGAAAGTATTAAAAAGGATCCATACAGAATGCTAATCGAAGCAATATCAAAACGAAACCCCTCTGCAAAGGCAAACATAATTGTTGAATATTGAATCTCAACGAAATCAATTTTACTAGAATATTTCAAAAAGAAAATAATTCGATAAAATGTAAATATAACAATTCCGCCGAAAAGAATAACCCTGAAAAATTTAAAGTTATGAGAAATAAAAGTTTTCTTTAAAAAATTTAAAAATTTACTCAACATTGTATAAATTGACATATGACTCTCCTAATGTCACAAAACTTCTATAATGCAATATCTACCAAATGGAAAAAGCAAGGACGATGCTTGAATTACATTGAAAGTAGATACTTCTAATTAGTATTTTTAAAACGGTTAATCAGTATTTGCCGAGAACAAATTTAATTAACAGCGATTGGGCTATCAGGCTTATTCTTTTATTCTAGAAAGAAAACTAAAATGTAAATCTTATCTAGATTATAAAGCAGCTATATGCATCCAATTTAATACAAATTAGAATTTTGAAAAGGGTTAGCGTTAGATGAATTAAGCGAGAGGAGGAGGAATAGAGTATTCTTGGAAAGCATTATATTCTTTGTGAAGGAAATTAAGATGCACTGCCCTATGATAAACTACAAAGTCAAGATAATTGCTGTATTTGATATAAGAGAGAACAGCGAGAATATAATACTTTGATTCATATTCCTCACCTTCCGATTCACTATTGAATTGGCTATAGTAAAATTGTGATGCATTGTCGCCTAACGACTGGAATTGATTGGGGGCATGTAATTCTAAAGTTTGAATTTCAGTCGAATAATCACCTGAAATAATTTCAACGTAATCAATGAGTACATCTAGAGAAACTATGAAGAGGAAAAGAAACATAGCTATTTTTTTTAGAATCGACTTTAAGGGAGATTTCTTCATAGTTTCCGATAAAGCTAACTGTAATAAAGAGATTTATTTAATGTCAAGGCATTTTAAATATTTTTGGTAACTACTCAGTATAAAAGTGCCTACTTTAAATGTAATAGTAATGAATTTGTAAATAAGACAAAGTAAAATACTATCATGAATAAATTTTTATACTTTCTACTTTTCTATGTAACAATTAGCTCAGCGACTAACTGTAACAACTCATCGAATAACTCAAATTCCAATGCCATTGCCACTCTCTTACTCGTAAACGCAAACAAGAGTTCAGCTTCTTGCACAGTAACCACAAATT
>JANYCR010000247.1 GCA_025360185.1 Leptospiraceae bacterium
TAAAAATCTTCTGGCAATAAACCAAGATTCGCTTGGCTACTTCTAACATCGGAAAGTATTCTATCTATGTCCATAAGGACAATATTTTAAATCCCAAAATTTGTACAAGTCTAATTTACCAACAAGTCTATTGTAGATTCCATGTGCGCTACTGCTTCGGATATCTCTAAGAGGGTTTTTAAATTTCTACTATTGTAGATTAATTTCTACATTACGCCTAATGATCATTAAACTCAACGTTCGGGAAATCAAATTATCCCAATCATAAAAATCAAATAAATCATAGTTCAGACAAGGGTTGTTCAACCACAACAACGACCTGCAACTGAAATTTCATATCCCAAATTCTCCTGCGAGAGTGGGGGAAATGATGGATAGCTGCTCCATTAGCTTTTCATGGATGATAGAGTTGGATGCGAGCAAGTTCGGAACAAAGACAGAAAAATCATTTCCATCAAAGGTAGTGAGTTTTCCGCCGGCTTCTTCTACGATGATAGAAGCTGCTGCCATATCCCAGGGTTTTAAATTTTCTTCCCAGTAGCCGTCAAATCTTCCTTCTGCGACCCAGCATAAATCGAGGCTTGCCACTCCAGTTCGCCTAACGTCCCTGGTGGCTAATAGCATTGAGCGCAAATTGTGAATTACGCTTTCCATTCGCTGTTTTTTTTCGTAAGGGAAACCTGTGGAGACTAACGCATTGATTAATTCACTTGTTTCTGATACAAAAACTCGATTCCCGTTTTTATAAGCACCTTCTCCCCGAATGGCGTAGTAGGTGTCATGCATTGCGGGAAAACTGACGATTCCCATTTCGATTCTTCCGCTTTCCATATTTTCGAGCCCAATGCAGATTCCATAAAGGGGTAGTCGATGGGCGAAGTTTGTAGTTCCGTCGACTGGATCTATTATCCAGCGATATTGGTTTTTACCTTGGAAGTTAGTGCCTTCCTCACCCATAATATGGTCTTCCGGGAAAAATTTGCTAATTTGTTCAACTACCATTTTTTCCGAGCCTAAGTCAGCCTCGGTAACAAGGTCAATCGGTCCCTTTTTGTTGATTTTAAAGCTAGGCTTATTCTGTGTTTCGATTAAAAATGCCTGAATTTTAGGCAAAAATCCTTGAAAATGCTCAAATCTTTTACGTATATCTTCTTTCATTGGTTCCTTGGTATGCGTTCTGCTTTTATTATGACTAAAAATACCTTCCATTGGAAGAGCCATAACCTGTCTTGGCAAGCTAGAATAGTGCAGTCTATCTAAAAAAGGCGAACTTATTTTTGAAAAAGGGATATATATATGAGTCAACCGTATAACTTTGGTCATATATTATTAAATCTTTTATTTTTAGGAGAGATTAGATGGAAAAGCAAATTATGGACATTCTAAACGTAGGAATCGGACTCTTACAAGCTGGGAAAGAAGGTTTAGAAAGAGCCAAAACTGAACTTGAAAAATCTTATACAGAGCTTAGCACCAAAGGTGCACAAGATAGTTCCGAAGGTGCTGTGCAAATCAGACAGTCGCTCGACAAAATCATTCACGATATCAAAGAATTTACAAGCGTAGCCGGAAAGAACTACGAAGATACTCGTTCTAAGATCATAGACAACTACAATAAGATTACGGAAGAAATTCAAACCAAAATGCCAGAAGGCAAAGTAGAAGCTGTAAAAGCAAAAATCACAGAAGTCGCGGAAAACATCAAGAAAGTGAAGAAGGCTTAAAGAAGTCTCTTGAAAAAAAGAAAATTATTAGTCACAACTGCACTGCCTTATGCGAATGGCTCTATTCATTTAGGGCATATGCTAGAAGGTGTGCAGACTGATATTTGGGTGCGCTTTCAGAAACTAGCGGGTAATGAGTGTTACTTCTTCTGTGCAGATGATACGCATGGAACACCTGTAATGCTTGCCGCTAAGAAAGAAAACATTTCCCCGGAAGAGCTTGTTTCTAAGATTCACACAGAGCATTATACTGACTTAACCGGATTTCATATCGAGTATGATAATTATTATTCTACTAACTCTGCGGAAAATCGTCATTATTCAGAAGAGATTTATAACAGTCTAAAAAAGAAATCTCATATTGCTGAGCGAGAAATTGAACAATCTTATTGTGAGCATGATAAAATGTTTTTGCCCGATCGTTTTATCAAAGGCACTTGCCCTAAGTGTAGCGCAAAAGACCAATATGGCGACGGATGCGAAGTCTGTGGTTCTAATTATTCCCCCAGAGATTTAGTTGATTCTCATTGCGCGATTTGCGGAAATACACCCGGCTTAAAGAAGTCCAAGCATTTATTCTTTAAATTACAGGATTTTCAAAAGGAATTATCCGCTTGGATTGAAGACCCGAAACATGTGCACGAAGGTGTTCGCAATAAATTAAACGAATGGTTTTCGCAAGGGCTACAGGAATGGGATATATCGCGTGACGGTCCTTATTTTGGCTTTGAAATTCCTGGTGAGACTAACAAATACTTTTATGTGTGGCTAGATGCGCCTATTGGTTATATGGCGTCATCTAAGAATTTTTTCAAAGACAGCCCGCTATTCGATGAATTCTGGAAATCTGGTGACGGAGAAATTATTCATTTTGTCGGCAAAGACATATTATACTTTCATGCATTATTTTGGCCTGCAATGCTTATGGGAGGAGATTACAAAACTCCTAACCGTGTAAACGTGCATGGCTTCATCACTGTCAACGGTGAAAAAATGTCTAAGTCCCGCGGAACTTTTATTAAAGCGTCTACTTTTCTAAAATACTTAGAACCAGAACATTTTCGTTTTTTTATCGCGGGAAAATTAAACGATACACTCGATGATTTAGATTTGAATTTTACTGATTTTAGTTCTAAAGTAAATTCTGATTTAATCGGAAATTTTATTAATATTCTTTCTAGAACAGGAACATCTATTTTAGATAAGCTGGATAGAAAACTAGGAACTTTAAATAACGAGGGCAAATCAATAGTAGCCGAACTTCTAGCAAGTAAATCAGAAATCTTAAAAAATTACGAAGATAAAAATTATTCGAAGGTAACAAAAGAAATCGCTCGCTTAGGAGACGTGGTAAATAAATTTGTAAACGACAAAGCTCCCTGGAATCTCTTGAAGACAGATAAAGAAGAGGCAAGACAGGTCGTGACGACTGCTATTAACAGCGCACGGATACTCGCCATTTACCTACAGCCAGTTATACCTAAAATTTCCGAAAGAATATTTAAAATTTTAAAATTAGAATCTAAAATTCCATTTTCCGAGTTAGAAAAAACGTTAGAAAATGTAGAAATTTTACCATACCAAATATTATCCCAAAGAGTAGATGAAAAGGCAATTACGACTATGCTAGAAGAAAACAAAGAATCACAAAATGAAGTCAAAGCAAATCCAGCCCCAGTAAAAGTTGCAGAATCTAAACCAGACTCAACTGAAACCGGTCTAATCAGCATTAACGATCTTACAAAAGTAGAATTAAGAGTTGGACTCATTGAACAAGCGAATCATGTTGAGGGAGCAGACAAACTTTTAAACGTTAAAGTAAATCTAGGAGAAAAAGGAATTAAAAACGTATTTGCTGGCATAAAATCTGCATATAAACCAGAAGAACTTGTGGGAATGAAAGTGGTTGTAGTTGCAAACCTGGAACCAAGAAAAATGAAGTTTGGCATGTCTGAGGCGATGTTACTTGCTTCGGGTAATGACAAATCTCTTTCTCTTTTTATTCCGCATCGAAATGCAAATCCGGGGGATATTCTTAAGTAGCCGAAGCCATGTCACTTATAAAAAATATTTACATTGAGAACAACTCCCATCATAGACTCGGGATAACTCCAAAAGAGATAAAAGCAAATATCAAAAAAGTTGTAGATCATATGACTAATCTAAAAGGATATGAGCTATCTCTCTTAGTTACTAGTGATGAAGAAATTCAGAAAATCAATCTTGCTAAGAGAGGCAAAGACAAATCTACCGACGTCCTTTCTTTTCCAATAGTAGAGAAAGATCTTCCGGAAGGTTACAAAATCCTGGGTGAAATTATTATTTCTATTGATACTATGCGAAAGCAGGCAAGAGAAATTGGACATAGCGATAAAGAAGAATTTTACCGTTTACTTGTTCATGGGATTTTACATCTACTTGGATTTGATCACGAAAAAAGTGCCTACGAAGAAAAACGAATGCAAGAAAAAGAAGACGAATGCCTTCAATTACTTCTTGGCTAAAGTTGAGTTTTCGCTAATTTTAAAAATCAATTAATAGCATTGTCATATCATCTTTGACGATATTGCTCGAGAAATGAATGGAAGAGTCCGAAATTGCCTTTAAAAAATCACTTCCTTGTAAATATATTTTTTCTTTCACCTCGGCTAAAAAACTATCTGATCCATAAAATTCATTCTTAAGATTAAAAATTTCAAAGAGTCCATCAGAAAAAAGAAAAAGTCTATCTCCCCTTTCAATTGGAAAAATCGACGCTTTCGTTAAAAAATCCTTCATTAAAAGAAGTGGCGTTCCCCTGCCTTCTAGTTCAATGATTTCGTTATTGCGGATTAATACTATACTATGATGACCTGCATAGGCATAATGAAGGATATTTTTGGAAGCGTCAAATCGTAAGTAAACACCGGTGATATAATGTCCTGCTACGTAGCTAGATAGAGTATTATGTAAATAATGCAATTCACTTTCTACACTTTCTTTATCATGCGACATGGTTTGAAAGCATAGAACTGCCATACAAGAAACCATTGCAGAAGAAATTCCGTGTCCCGATACATCCCCGAAAAGTATATCGGTCTTATCCCCTACTTCAAAGTGAGAGAAAAAATCTCCTCCAACTTCAATCATTGGTTTGTAGTAGGAATACATTTTATAAAATTTTGATTCAATATAACTTGCAGGGATAAGAGTAGTTTGTGTAACCCTAGCTTTTTTAATATCTTTTTCTAAATGATACAATACCTCTGAGAGTTTTTCTCTCGAACTAGATATTTCTTTTGTTTGCATTTCAATTTGGAGAATGTTTGAACGATTGGAAAGAGCTGAGCGAATACGGGCAAGCAATACTTTTGGAATAATTGGTTTGATGATGAAATCCGTCGCCCCGGAATCGAGACAGGCTTCAATGATATCCGGGCTTTCTTCCGATGTAAGCATGAATACGGGAATGTTAGAAAAATTTTCTTTTTCGCGAATAGATTTTAAAATATCGATTCCGTTTGTATCAGAAAGATAAAAGTCTAAAATAACTAAGTCTACTTTTTCTTTTTCGATTAGAGGAAGGACTAATGTTGCATTGGAAGTTTGAACGACTTTGTAGCCTTTTCTTTTTAAGATTAATTCCAATGACATTATTATCAATCGGTCGTCATCGATTAGTAGTATAGTTTGATTAATTTCGTTCATTCGATTTGATGATATATTGAAAATCCAATTTAAATTTTTAATAAATCAGTTCTACCTATTTTTTTAATCTTCAATTTTGTAAAATACTCTTATTACACTTCTTCGATTTTATCTGCTTCGCAGCATTCTAGGCGATAATCTGTGCAAAACGCAGACATTAATAAAAAATTTTGCCCAACTATGTAATATTGATAAAAAAATTTAAAACTGCATCATTGCTTTCGCACACTGAAGTGAATTCCAGTTCTAGTTTTGCATAAAGTATTCAAATAAAATAAGAATAAGGAAGGCACTCAATGAATTATATGGCAACAACTTTTTTTAGATGCGTCTCGGTTGGATTACTGGTATTTAGCTTCTCTAGCTTAGTGAGTGAGGACATACCCAAAACGAATCAGGAATCAATGCTCCAAAAGCAGGATGAAATAATTAGTTTAGATTCAGAAACAGATTGGGAGTTTACGATAGACGAAATAGAGGAAGCAGATATCCTAAAAAATAATTTTGATAAAGTGGACTGGAAGAAATACAAAGTACCTTCCAATCTGCAATCACTAGAAATTAACTCAAAGAAGAGAATTTGGATTCGCAGGAAAATTTTTATTACAGATTCAATGGCTAATAAATCGTTAGCGCTACGACTAGGAATTATTTCTGATAGAGATAAAACTTATTTTAACCAGGTGCTTATTGGTTCAACTGGCTGCTTTGGCAATAATGAACCTCAAAGTTATGATAAAATTCGAATTTACGAAATCCCGCCTTCGCTTATTAAAAAAGGAAATGAGAATATTGTCTTAATCGAGGTAGAGCGTTTTTTCCCAGAAGAAATTGGAATCAACCAGGATAGAACAGCGATAGGAACCACGCTTAGAATTCAATTCGAAAAAATTAAGGAGGATTTATTTAAACTAATTCTGCTTGCAATGTATGCAACTGTTGGGATGTATTTTTTATTTTTATTTCTAAGGCGAAGGCAAGAAGTGGAGAATATCTATTTTGCGTTATTTGTATTTACTGTAGTGATCTATCAATTTATGCGAACCCAAATTAAGTATGAGTTAGGACTTGATTTTATTTTAATGAAGAAAATTGAATATACCGTATTTACTTGCTTGATTCCACTCTTTACAAATTTTATACGAATTTATTTTAAATATAAAATAACGACTACAATTATTTTGCTAAATATCCTTTCAATTATGATCATCAACATTTATATATTTAGTTCTGATTTAATACTATTTGATCAAGTAAATAAAAGTTTTACGCAACCAATTGGTTTTATCTATATTGGATTTTTGTTTTATTATCTATTATCTGCAAGAAAGAAAAGAAACAAGGATTCTAATTATATTTTAATAGGAGTGATTTTAATTTTTATTTCTGTAGTGATAGATATTCTTAGTGATAGAGGTTATTTTCAAATGCCAAGAACATTTGGTTATAGCTTTATGTTTTTTATTTTAAGCATTGCAGTCATCCTCGCAAATAAATTTGTTCGGCTTCATTCAGAGGTGGAGGAGTTGAATACTTCCCTTGAATATAAAGTAGAAATGAGAACGAAAGAATTAAATCAATCTATGGAAGAAATTCAAAAGATTAAAACACAACAAGATGGGGATTATTTTCTGACATCTCTTTTACTAAGTCCACTCACTGCGAATAAAAATAAAAGTGAATACGTTAAAACTGAATTTTACTCAAAGCAGAAAAAAACATTTCAATTTAAAAATAAGACTTATGAAATTGGCGGAGATATTAGTATTTCAGCAAATATTATTTTAAATGAAAAACAATATACTGTATTTATAAACGGAGATGCAATGGGTAAATCCATCCAGGGAGCAGGAGGTGCACTCGTTATGGGAGTAGTGTTTAATACTGTGTTGTCGCGATCCCAGATTGCAAGTTTTAAATCGAAGACTCCTGAGAAATGGCTTAAGGATGCGTTCTTGGAATTACAGAAAATTTTTGAATCTTTTGATGGGACAATGTTTTTATCCTGTGTAATGGGGCTTGTTGATGATGAAACCGGATTTCTTTATTATATAAATGCAGAACACCCCTGGACGGTTTTATATAGAAATGGAGAAGCAATATTTATTGAAGAGAGGTTTACAACGCGTAAACTCGGAATTTTTGAAAACGAAAAATTATTTCATGTGCAGACAATGAATTTAAAATCGGGCGATGTATTAATACTTGGTTCAGATGGGCGAGATGATATTCAACTCGGAATTGCGGACAGCATTCGAATTATAAATGAAGACGAAACATTATTTTTAGAAACAGTTAAAAAGGCAAATGGCGATTTGCCTACAATTGTCAAATTATTGCATACTACTGGAGAATTAACAGATGATTGTAGTTTATTGCGAATTGAATATGAAGGACCTGCGGTTAATCAGAATAAGACGAACTTCACGGAAATTTTGTCCAGAATGTTTAAATCTCATTATGATATAAGAGAAGAAAATTTTGAAGAAAATATTCATTTACTAAAAAATATATTCAGACTTAGCCCTTATAATGAAGTCGCTAATAGGCAGCTTGGATTTTTCTATTTCAAAAAGAGAGATTTTCAAAATGCTATTAAGCATATAAACCAATATACATTTAAAAAACCTGAATCTACAGAAATGCTTTATCTTGCTTCTATTTCCAATAAAAAATGTGGTAATTATGAAAAGGCTGTAGACATTGGAGAACAAATCTTACTTCGAGAGCCAAAGAATTTTAAAAATTTAAAAAACCTAAAGGAACTCTATAAACTCACTCATAAATTTGAACGAGAAAGAGAATTGGAAGAAAAAATGAAGGAATTAAAAAAATGAAATACTTAGAATTAAAAGTCAATTTACCAAAAGATATTGCAGAAGAGTTTACAAATTTTTTAGACTCGCTTGCTGTAGAGGGGTATTATGAAATATTATTTGACTCTACTTTACCGCGCCCAGCCTCCGGTGAAATTTTACGCGATGATACCAATATTCAAGTTTATTTGGGAGAGACTGACACCGAAAAAGAATTAAAAATTTATATTTATCTAAAAGCCGTCGCAACAGGAAATTCTTTTATTGAATCTAGAATTGTAGAGACCAAAGAATTTGAAGAAGCCTATAAAGAATTCTACAAACCATTTCAAATCGGAGACTACTACTGGATTATCCCCACATGGGAAAAAGACTCTGAGATTTCTAAGCGGGTTCATCAAGACAAAAATAATGTTATCCTCTACATGAATCCAGGGCTTGCTTTTGGAACAGGGCATCATGAAACTACTAAGCTTATGATTTCTCGGATTGAAAAAATTGTAAAGGAAGGCATGTCGATTTTAGATATGGGAACTGGTTCTGGTATACTTTCAATAGCCGCTGCTTATAAAAAAGTAAAAGAGATTCTCGCTATTGATATTGATCCGAATGCAGTGCGAGCAACAGAATTCAATTGGGCAGAAAACAAATTTCCGGCACCAGTAAATTTTAAAGTTCTAGAAGGAGGTTTTGATCATTCAGAAATTGAGAAAAAGTCTTACGATTTAATGCTGGGTAATATTACTTATGCTGTCATTTCTCAAAACATTGAATACATCAAACGGATAAAGACAAATAGGTTTTTATTTAGCGGACTCATCATTGAAAAGAAAGAAGATTCAATAAAACTTTTTACAGAGCATCTCGGCGGGCGACTCACTTATGAAGAACAATTTAATGACTGGATTATTCTTGAATGGGAGCGATGAGCAACGCCGTACAATTAAGGATTTTTTTAACACAAAGGCACAAAGGTTTTCACAAAGCGCACAAAGTTTATGATTTTCTTTGTGATCTTTGTGTGCTTTTCTCTTAGTGTTCTTTGTGGTTTATCTTTTCTTCTTAACTTGACAGCATTGAGCGATAAGAGGCTTACTTTGTTTAGTTGTATTAGATTTTTTTAACAGAGGATATTTTGAATGAAAATTAAAACTTCCAATAAAACAAAAACTGTTTTTGAAAAGATAAAAAAGATTGATTCTAAGAAAAATGAATATTGGTCAGCGCGAGATCTGGCAAAAATTTTAGAATATTCCGAGTATAGACATTTCAAAGCAGTAATAGACAAAGCAAAGGAAGCCTGTAAGAATAGCGGTCAGAAAATTATTGACCATTTCGAGGAGGTGCTCGATATGGTCGGCATCGGCTCAGGTGCATCTAGACCTCTGGATAATGTAATTCTATCGCGTTACGCCTGTTATCTGATAGTTCAGAATGCAAGTCCAGATAAAGAAATTGTTGCGTTGGGGCAAACCTATTTTGCCGTTCAAACAAGAATTCAAGAAATTCAGCAGACGCAAGACTATAATGATCTGGTCACAGAAGAAGAGAAGCGTTTATTTTTAAGAAATGAAATGACTTCGCATAATAAGAAGTTGGCTGATGCTGCTAAGAAAGCTGGAGTCATTACTCCAATTGATTATGCTATTTTTCAAAATCATGGCTATATGGGATTATATGGAGGGCTTGATGCTAAAAAAATTCATAAGAATAAAGGTTTGAAGAAGAGTGAAAATATTTTAGATCATATGGGTAGTACGGAACTTGCGGCAAATCTATTCCGTGCAACACAAACGGAAGAAAAATTAAAACGGGAAAATATTGTAGGCAAAGCTAAAGCAAATCAAGCCCATAATGAAGTAGGTAAAAAGGTGAGAGCTACTATTAAAGAACTAGGTGGCACTATGCCGGAAAATTTACCCGTAGCCGCTAGCATAAAAAATCTAAATTCTCCTAAAAAGAAAAATAAAATTACTTAACAAAAACTAGACCATATCGAGCATATCCTCGATATGGTCTAGAGAAGCAGTCTAATGCAAAAAGGATTTCTATGAAAACAATCATATCTTACTTCGTCTATAGACCATTAATATCTAATCTTATAATCGTATTCCTACTCCTTTCAGGTTCCTTGAGTTTACTCTTCATTAAGCGCGAAGCATTTCCGAATGTAAATCTATATCAGGTAAGAGTCACGACTATTTTTCCGGGAGCGTCACCCGGTGATGTAGAGCAAAAGATTACAATTCCAATAGAAGAGAAACTTCGAGAAGTAAGTGGTTTCGATAGAGTCAGGTCAGTATCGCGAAATTCGGAATCAGAAATCAATATCACAGTAGATATTGATAATAAAAATCCGGACAAAGTCGTAGATGATATTCGTAGAGCAGTAGATAAAGTAACTGATCTCCCCTCCCAAGTGAGAGACAAACCGCTAGTAGTCGAACAAAAGAGCAGCGACTTTCCCGTGATGGAAATTTCCGTCTATGGTGGAAAGGATGAAATCGAACTCCAGACGAATGCAAAATTTATCCAGGATGAACTTCGAAAAGTAGAAGGTGTTGCACGAGTAGACGCATTTGCCAAAAGAAAAAAAGAGTGGCATGTTCTTGTTAACCCCGCATTAAAACAACAATACTCGGTTGGATTTTCGGATATCATTTCGGCAATTGCAGATAGAAACGTGAGCATTCCGGGTGGTTCGATTAATGCTGAGTATACGAAAGACATTCGAGTAAGTGGAGAATTTACAGAAATCGGAGACTTAAATAAACTACCCGTTCGAGCAAATGAATCCGGCAACCAGGTCTTTATTTCTCAAATCGCGCGGTTGAAAGATACATATGAAAAAGAAAGAACTCTCGCTCGCACAAATGGTTACGATGCTGTCAATTTAATCATCATCAAGAAAGAGCAATCTGATATTATCCGCACTGTTACGAAAATAGAAAAAAAGCTTCCGCTTTTAAAAAAACTAGTTCCTGAATCTATACAGTTATTAGAACTAAATAATGAAGGGACTAAGACGATTAACCGCTTAAATGTTGTGACTTCTAATTCCTTTCAGGGTCTAATTTTAATTTTTATTGTTCTATTTATATTTTTTAGTTTTAGAGATTCTATTCTTACTAGTCTCTCCCTTCCCTTGTCGCTTTTAGGTTCTCTTTTGTTTATGCCAATCTTGGATATATCTTTCAATATGGTTTCCATGCTTGGAATTATTATTTCTCTCGGAATGCTTGTGGATAATAGTATAGTAATCTCCGAAAATATTTATACATATAAATCACAAGGTATGCCTTCAAAAGAAGCGGCTATTCAGGGTACATCGGAGCTTGTAGTTCCTATTGTAGGATCGTATCTCACCACGGTCGCGGCGTTTATTCCTATGCTCTCGATGAGTGGGATTATGGGAAAATTTATCTACCAAATTCCTCTCATGGTCATCATTACGCTTACGATGAGTTTATTCGAATCTTTCTTTTTACTTCCAGTGAGAATTGCTAAGTATGGAAAAGATAAATCAAACGCGAATCCAACTTTCTTTGGTAGACTCAGAGGCAAATTAGATGTATTCTTTGTCAATGTGATCGGAGGCTTCGAGTCGTTTACCAGAGTTTTAGTTCGAAGAAAATATATTTCATTATTCGTTATTGGACTTATATTTACTGGTTCTATGTTTGTCTTAACTTTAATGAATTTTAATCTATTCCCGAAAGAAGGAGTCGAGCAAGTAATTATCAAAGCTGAATTCCCTCCGTATTTTACAGCGAGAGAAACATTGGCTCGAATGCAATATGTCGAGCCAATTTTAAATCGCATTCCTAAATCCGAAATCGTTGGTTACACTGTAAAAGTTGGAATACAACAAATAGATCCGACAGATCCGCTTGCGCGAGTGGGAGAGCATTTAGGAATGGTGCATCTTTATTTCATTCCTGAAAATTTGCGCAAGAGAACGGCTGCTACAATCATGGCGGAGCTAGAAGCAGAGATTCGTAAAATTCCAAACGCCGAAACCGTATTTATCGAAGAGTTGATCAATGGTCCTCCTATCGGTGCTGCTGTAACGGTCGCAGTGGAAGGTAAGGATTATAAAAAGTTAAAAGAAATTTCAAAAGAAATGCAAGTTTTTTTAGCAAGTATAAAAGGCGTAAAAAATATTACTGACGATTATAAAAAAGGAAGAGAAGAAATAGTCGTCGCTCTTGATTCAACAAAGTCAGCGACAACTGGAATTAGTGTTGCGACTACTGCCAATTTTGTGCGTAGTGCGTTTGAAGGAAACGAGGCTTCTCGGTTTAGAATTGGAAAAGAAGAAGTCCGAATCAAAGTTTTAAATGATGACAAGTATCGAATGTCAGAAAATGACATTAACAAGGTAAACATCATTAACCGCTATGGACTACTCACTCCCATTTCGTCTATTGTAAATATCCGAAACGAGCAGGGAATCGAAGCGCTACTACATTTCGATTATGAAAAAGCTATTACGATTACGGCTAACGTAGACGAAAAAATCACCAGCTCTGGCATTGTGAATGGAAAACTAATTGAAAAATTTGCAGACATAGAAGCGAAATATCCAGGTTATGCTGTAAAGTTTAGAGGAGAAGAGGAGGACACGAACAAATCAATGGCATCCCTTGCGAGTGCAGGCGTTATAGCCATGTTCGGAATATTTGCTATACTAGCATTGATTTTCAATAATACAGTCAAACCGATTTTCATCATCATGTCGATTCCTTTGGGGCTAGTCGGTGTTATCTTTGGATTTCTGATTTCCAACAAATCGCTTAGCTTTCTTGCGATGATAGGAATCATCGGTCTTGCGGGGGTAATCGTAAATACCTCCATCGTCCTTGTCGATTTTATAGACGAATTACAAAAGAAAGGAATGGATAAATACGAGTCGCTCGTCAAGGCTTCTTCTGGAAGGTTTAGACCGATTATCCTCACAACCTTTACGACTATGGCGGGACTCATTCCAACTGCTTATAGTATTGGTGGCTCTGACCCGGTTCTAGTTCCTATGACTCTTGCTCTAGCATGGGGATTGGGATTTGGAACGATAGGTGCTCTCATATTTATTCCAACTATTTTTTCCATTGGATATGATGCGAGATCATTTATGCAGAAAAGTTTTAGGAAATACAGCGAAAAATGAATTATTATTTTGATGTGCACCTAACATGATTTACTTCTTCTTTTAAGTGATCTACAACTAAGCCCAGTCCAACATCAAAATAGTATGCATCGCCTTTTGAATATTCCTCGGAAGTCCAGAACCAGTAGCCGTCCTTTTTCCAGGTAGCGATTGATTTATTTTTGAATGCTGTTTCTAATTCTGCTCGCTTGGGAAGTCTCATGCCCAGACTTGCACATTTTTTAATTGCATCATTCCAATTCATCTCTCCTTGATACTCACTCCATTTTTGCGATTTCTTTTTTGTATTTTCTTTAGCAAATAGGCTCGGATTAGATAAAAAAATAGGCATAAACAAAATGATTACTATAGTTAATTTCATTTTTCTAAATTCCTTTTAGGATGAATTCTTGTAAATACTATTTAATTTTTTAAAAGTGATAATTTTTACGCTCTGAGTTTTTCCATTTACAAAAAAGGCAAAAAAGAAAAATTAATTCAATCGGGAGATTAAAATGGGAAATGATTTGAAAACTGCAAGCACGGAAAGGGTTTCTAGTTTAGAGGATGTGGAGAGAATCTTTCAACTTCAAAAAGAAAATCGTTGGAATATTGCTAATACATCTACCAAAGAGCGAATTGAAAAATTAAAAAAATTTCATACAAGTATTTTATTGCACCAGCAAGAGTTAAGAGATGCAATGTTTAAAGATTTTAAAAAAAGTTCTCATGAAGTGGACTTGACGGAGGTAATGCCTGTTATCTCCGAAATAAAAGATGCCTGCCATCATTTAAAATCCTGGATGGAGCCTAAATCTGTTCCAACTCCATTGACTTTATTTCCTAGCTCTAGCGAAATAATCTATGAGCCCAAAGGAGTTGTTCTTATTATTGGTCCCTGGAATTATCCATTTCAACTCATAGGCTCACCGTTAGTAGCCGCTATTGCGGCTGGCAATTGTGCAATGATAAAACCCTCTAATAACACTAAGAATACGTCTGATGTAATTAAAAAAATAATCGAAGAAATTTTTCCTGAAAATGAAATTGCAGTTTTTACAGGCGAGAGGCATATTTCAAATGCGCTTCTAGAAAAACCGTTTGATCATATTTTTTTTACCGGTAGCCCGTCTGTTGGCACAACAATCATGCACGCTGCTGCAAAGCATTTGGCTTCGGTGACTCTAGAGCTCGGTGGCAAATCACCTGTAATCGTAGATGAAACTGTAAATCTAAATGATTCCATTTCAAATATTATTTGGGGAAAAATTTTGAATGCGGGGCAAACTTGCGTTGGCGTAGACTATGTTCTTGTTCATGAATCCAAGTTTAATGAATTCATCGAAAAATCGAAAAAGCAGATAGAAGAGTTTTACGGGAAGAATCAAACCTCATGGGAAACGAATCCCGACTTTTGTAGAATCATAAACGATAAAAGTTTTGAGCGATTAAGAAAAACGGTAGAAGATAGTATTAACCAAGGAGCTAAAGTTGAAATCGGGGGAACGTTTATTGCGGAAGAACGTTATATATCCCCAACGATTTTATCTAATGTGAGTATAGATTCTCCGGTCATGCAAGAAGAGTTGTTTGGTCCAATTCTTCCAGTTCTATCATTTAAAAATTTAGAGGAGGCAATCCGAATTATTCAAAGAAAAGAAAAACCCTTAGCTCTATATATTTTCAGTGAAAGAGAAGATCGAATTCAAAAAATTTTAAAAAACACATCGTCAGGTGGAGTCGTAATCAATGGAGTTGTGGCTCATCTCAGTAATTCCAATCTTCCCTTCGGAGGAGTTAATCATTCTGGAATGGGAAGTTATCACGGGCATTTTGGATTCAAAGCATTTTCGCATGAAAGAGGAGTTCTTAAATTATCTAAACTCAGTGCTATTAAAATTCTATTTCCACCTTACGGAAATCACACCAAGTCTTTTGTGGAACTAATGACTAAGTATTTGTAGTAGTTAAACCTTTCTTACTTCTCAGCTTCCGGAGTCTGCGGTAAATTTTGATTTGGCGTAGACTCTAATGTTGGTTGAGTAGTTGTAGGTTCTTTAGTTGGTAGAGTTTCAGGCTTTACGGCAGGAGGGTCAATCTTTGGAATGCCGGACTCTATTTTATTTTCACTATTTGCGGGTAATTCTTGTTTGGCTGGAGGAATTTTTCCGCCTTTCGTTTCTAGGAAGACTACAAATTCTTTATTTTTGATCATCTCTTTGAAATAGGGATCTATCTTAGGCTTAATCCAATAGATTTCTTTTGCATTTGCGGCTTTTGCTAAGTAGTCTTTTGCTTTAGGTGTATTGTTTTCCTTTATATAGTATTTGGCTAATAGATAGTTTGCGGCAGGAATTTCAGGAACTTTTTCTAGGAAGACAATGGCTAGATCGTATTTTTTTGTATAGAAGTATGTTTTGCCAAGAGAAAAATTAAACTTGGGAGATTTATTTTTTGTAGATGATACAATAGTAAGGTATTTTAAGGAGAGTTTGTATTTGATTCGGTTAGAGTAGAACATTCCAATTTGAAGAAGTCCCTCATGAAATTTCTCTGGGATAGTGTTCAAGTCGGGGTGAAGTCGTTTTATCCTCTTGGTAAATTCCAAAAGTCCTTTCATCCCAATTTTTTTCTTTCCTAGGCTTAATTGGGATAGAGACTTATACATAGTAGCCTCTAAGTTGTTTGAGTCGGCTTCTAATGCATGTTCACAGGTTTTGATTGCTTCTTCAAAATAACCATTCTCATAATAGAGCTTAGCTAAGACTGGAAGTAAAATAGGTGAGTTATTAAAAGTATAGGCTTTTTTATAAAGTGCAATCGCCGTATTGATATTCCCAAGTTTTTGATTGGCTTGCCCCTCGTTTAGATTCAAATAATAGAGCAGTGTCTTATCTGTTTCGGTAGCTAATTTCTTAGAAGCTTCAAAATAGGTAAGTGCTTTTTCATATTCGCCTAATCGTAATTTGGCGATACCTGCTTTATATAGATAGTTCTTATTTTTTGGGTTTTGGGAGAGGAGGTCTTGCATTATTTTGTCTGCTTTTGGATAGTCCTCTAGCTTGAAGTATTTTAGAGACAACTCCCAATTTTTCTCCTCGCTGTTTTTTCGACTCGGCTTTTCTGAGGATAATGCTGTTTTTTCCCTGTCTTTCTCTCGCTGTAACTCCTTTTCTCGGTCTTTCTCTTTTTCCGATGTTTCTTCCGAGTTTTTTTTTTGCTTCGGTCTCGTCTCATCGATTCTGGCTATAGGCATATTGCCCGAATCATGACCTTTGTTTGAATAGGCGCGGTCTCTCATTCTATTCACTTCTTTATTTTCTGGATCGAGTTTTAGAAACTTATTTGAATAATGCGCTACAATGTCCCAACCCTGATGGTAATTATAAAATAGAATTATTTTTAGATAGCTTGTCTTTCTCTGCTTTGGATTTAGATTTAATTCAACTGCTCGACGAAACATAATCATAGATCTCGGAAAATCTTTTTGCGATTCGTAAATGTATCCCATAAACATATACGGCTCTCCGTCTGAAGGATTTTCTCTTGCATATTCAGTGAAGAGTTTTATAGCTTTCTGAAATTGTTTTTGTGCGTATGCCTTCTTGGCTTCTTTGATACCGGCGAATAAAGGAACCTGAAAAATTATAAATAATATTAAAAAAAATCGAAGAAAAAGATACATGGATGCTATAATTCTCGAGATTCATTTTTTGAAAAGTCACTTATTGCTATTAACTACTTGTTTTATGGCAATGGATTAGTATTAGTGTTTTATGCGCTGGTCGGAAATATATAAGAAATTAACAATCCGCTTTCTAAAGGTAGTGTTCCTTTTATCTTTAAACTGTATTTCTTTTGAGAGAGGATTGAAAAGCCAATTGTATTTTTCTACTGCGAATATTGCGGTATATAAATTGGATGTGAGCCCGATTAAGTTTTCAGAATTAGCAAAGCAACAAATCAAATTGGAAAACAATTTATTAAAGAGTATTTTATTTACAATTCGAAAGGAGAGAACTTTTTTGAGGGTTGCTGATAAAGAATCTCTCTGGAGTTTAGAAACAATTGAGGAACTGCTTCCTATTCTAAATGATTTAATAAGTCCGGCTAATAAGAATAAAACTTTTTTTCTTATCGTGAAAGAAGAAGACAAGCTTTCTCCTTATTCTAGAATTTTTAGAACGAATTTTTATTTTACTCGAGATGGTAATACTCTGCAATTTATTTTCGGAGAGGTTAATAATAATATTAATTTTGGGACTCAATTTGCTTTTTCTGATTGGGCAAATCCTAGTTTTTTTAAAATTGTTTGTAAAAAAGAAAAACCACTTACTTTTTCAGGAAAACTTGAAAGCGCGTTCCATTTTAAAAAAGATTCTTCCTGTGCGGATAAAAAAGATTTACCTCTTAAGACTTCGGATCCTAACCCTGAAAATTTGAATAATAATCATTGGGTACAAGTAGATCTCGAAAAAGTTTTAGAGGCAAACAAGGTGAAATCCTTGAATCTAGAGAAAGAAAATTCAAAAAGCAGAGAGCTAAGATTAAAGGAACTATTCGATTTATATAAGAAGGGGCTAATTAATAAAGATGATTATGAAATTAAAAAAGCAGAAATCTTAGGGGAAATATGAGTAAAATTCTTAGCTGCTCTAGCTGGTTTTTTTTAGATGAAAAATTTTCTTGCACTTGTAGGTGACTTAGAAACATTCGAATTTGAAAATGAAAAAACCTAAATTAATTTTATCAAATAGAACTCCGCCGATTCTTCGAGAAATCCAAGATAGTATTGATGCAGATGTGCCTAAGAAAGAAGGTAATATCTCTATAGCGAACATCAAAAAAATTTACACTGTAAAAAAAGGCAAAGAAATCGTTCATCAGGGTGCAAATTTTAGAATTGCATATAGCTTTTTTTTAAAGCTTGTAATTAATAATAGATAATTATTATTTTTTCTCTGTGTCAGGCATATAGTCGATAGAAACGATTACCGCGTTTTTGGTTTGTGGTATTTCGGATAAAGTTTTATTTTGATTTACAATTTTAAGTGGAGCCTTGAGTTTTTGCAGGCTATAGATTACCCATGCATATTCAGGTAGGAATCGAACGAAGCGATATTCATTTGAAATATCTAAGCTTTTTTTCGTGTTACGAATACTTTCATCAATTGCTTCTTCGCCAATCTCATACCCTTTTTTAATTCCAGCAATCATGACTGCAATTCCAACCGCTGCAAGCTTTCCTGAGCCACCACCTTTTACATCAATGTAAATAAGTCCCGCACCGATTGCTGTTCCACCAATTCCAACTAAAACTCCAGCAGTAACGCCTAACACAGATCTGCCGCCTTCTTTCACTGCGGTTAACGCGATTGTTTGCCCGTATATAGAATCCTTGATTAAGTCCTGGATTTCATTGTCTCGAATTAAATGGCGCTTATACCAATTAGATGAATCTGGAGTAATTTGCATCTCCTGAATTCTACCATTTGCATCCATTACGGTCAATCGACTTTTGGCGGAGTTAGTCTTAAAGTCTAATGACCGGAAACCCCTGAGTGGATTTAATTCTAATTCAGGATTCCATTCTGGCTCTGGTCCTGTTCCTCCTAAGACTAATACAAAATCTTTCGGTGCTTCGGAAAGTTCTGATAAACGAAGTGCCCATGTTAGCTTGGGATCAAGCTGGTGGGCGACTCTGAAGTCTACCTGTGCTTCCTCCCAATGACCGCATAATGTCCATAAGCCACCTAGAATAATACGAAGCAGTGGATCGTCAAATCGTCCTTCTGCGCTCCAATTATTACTGAGTAAGTCCGAACTGACCTTTGCTTCTACATAAGCTTTGTCATATTCGCCTCTAAGTGAATAACCCCAACTGAGGAGCATATGAAGCCAGATAATTTCATGCTCGGAAGCGTAATATCCTTCCGGGGTCTCTACATAAAAAAAAGTTTTAATTTCTCTTGAGGCACTGAAGCGAACTCGTTTCTCGATTTTTTCTGCATAACGGATGAGTTCGTCTATTTCCGGTTTGCCTTGAATTAGTTTTAAATAGGCTTTCTCCATAGAAGTAATAAAACCATTTTTCTCTTCTGCGGGAAAAAGCTTTACTGCGGTTTCAAAATCTTTTTTTTCTAAAGCAGTTCTTGTGAAGCGATAGTCTTGCTTAGTTAATAGCGTTGTGCCGCAATTAATCAAAAGAAACCATATTAATATAATATTACGCATAATCAGTATTAATCACTCTCGAAATATAGATGCCATACGTCACCATTTCTAACTGGCTCGCCTACTGCGGGTGCCTGTCGTTTATTGAATCCACTGCCGTAGGTTTTGTACTTGATATCGTAGTATTTTAAAATAACAAGAGATTCTTTTAAAGTTTTACCTTTAAAATCAGGAACTTTTGTGATATCGACTTTGGGCTTAGGAGGATTAGCCTCTTCAAGCTTATAAGAATTTGCGGACTCACTAAAATCAATAATGGGAATAATATTTTCTACTACTTCTTTAAAAACAGGAGCAGCAATACCGCCGCCGGAGTGAACAATTCCTTCCGGCTCGGAAAGTAAAATGATTCCTACTATTCGTGGATTATTTGCTGGAAAAAATCCTAGAAAAGAAGCGGCTACTAGTCCTTCTTCGTAACCTTTTCCTTTTGTTGAAACCTGGCTTGTTCCTGTCTTACCGATAATTCCGCCGGCTTCCGTGTTTGCCTTCATTCCCGTTCCATGCTTAACTACTTTTGTCATGGCACGCATTAAGTGTTGGGTTGTGGTTGCACTGATTCCTAAATACTCTGGCTCATACTGAAATTGTTTTACTATATCTCCATAAGAATCCGTGATATGAGAAACCACAGTCGGAGTAAAAACTTTTCCGCCGTTGACAATAGCCGCTGCAGCGGATACTAGTTGAATAGGCGTTACTGAAAATCCCTGTCCAATTGCCATGTAATAAGAAGTACTTTGCGTCCAATCTTTTAGGGCGGGAAGTCTTCCCTTTAACTCGTCGCTTGCAACTCCTGTTTTCATTCCGAATTTTAATTTCTTTAGATACTTGTAGATTTTTTCATCTGGAACTTTCTTAATTGCTTTGATGATTCCAACGTTACAGGAATATTGTAAAATTTCATCGAGGTCAACCATCTCATGTCTATCACCACAGTTGACTCTTCTGCTTCCAAATTCTACAAAACCGGGACAAAAGAATTTTTCATTTAAATCAATCAAGTTTTCATTGAGCATAATCGTTGCCATGAATATTTTCATTGTAGAGCCGGGCTCGTACTCATAACGTATCGCCCAATTGGTAGTAGCCTCTGGTGGAAAATCAGAATAGCGGTTTGGATCGAAATTTGGAAAACTTGCCATCGCTAAAATTTTTCCAGTATTAACATCCATGAAAACACCGACTGCTTTTTTTGATTTAGTATCGATAAATGCTTTTCCTAATGCAGATTCCAATCTGTATTGAATGAGGCTATCTATCGTGAGGTAAATATCATTTCCCCGCATACTTTCATTGTCTACATAGCTTAGTAATTCTTTGTGGTAGAGAAGTTCGATACCGGATAATGACTGGTTGTCGTCCATTCCAGTAAAACCGATTAAGTTAGATGCAAGTGTTCCATTTGGATAAACTCGTTTATATTCTTTTTCGACTCGCACGCCTGGGAGAGCCATCTCCATAATTTTACTCGCCGTAGTATTTTCAATTTCTCGTTTTAGTAAAAAGTAATTTGCCTTTTCTAAAATCATGGACTCGATTTTTTTTGCTGGCATGTTTAGAAATTTGGACAGCTTATTTGCAGTAAACGCTGCATCGTAAATTTTAGCGGGATTAATTCCGATGGTTGAAGAATCTTGCGAGAGTGCGAGTTCCATTCCGCGTCGGTCGTAAATAATTCCACGCTGGATTCGCTGCTCTGATTTTGTTTCAATAATATTCCCATTGAGAAAAGTAAGGTAGATGACTCTCACGATAAGAATTCCAAAGAAAACTAAAATTCCTGATAGTAAAAATAGAAGCCTGTCTTTGAACTCTTTCATCGGTTTATTATCGGTTAGTTTTTTAGGATGTACAAGACCTTTCCACGGAGCCTTGAAGCAGGAACGAGACCCATGTTCCGAGAATCATAGGAATGCTCGCGGTTATCCCCTAAGAGTAAATAATAATCAGGAGGAATTCTTCCTTCTCTTTGCATAGGGAAAAAAATACTGTCAGGTGCTAGCGGTTGTGGTAAGAGTATAGTTTTACTTTCTTGGAGTTTGTATTTTTCATCTAGTGGAATGGAATCTATCAAGATTCGACCATCAGCAAAGTTGTAATAATCCCCCGGAAGACCAATGACACGTTTGATTAAAATATCACCTTCTTCCCCTTCAAACAAAATCATATCTAGTCTACCAACCGTTGGAACTCCATAATTAATTTCTTCGTTCGTAATAGGGATTCGCTGGTTAAATTGGTATTTAGTCGTTAGCAAGAGTGCTCCGGTTTTGAGAGTGGGAAGCATTGAATTTCCATTAACGATATAGAGTTGTATGACGAAAGTTCTTACTAAAAAAATAGTGGTGACTAGAAATAAGAAGAAGGATAGCTTTTTAAGAAAAGATTTCATTATTGAGAACAATCCCTAACTTAGAGAGGTAGGGGATTCAGTCAAGGTATTATGAATTAAGGCTTGACGCGGCAGTTAATGTCTATATTTTGACAAGTATGCTAATAATTATAACCGTTCTTTTCATTTCCATATATGCGATAGATATATTTGTTCTATTTCTATTTAGCCTTCACACCTTGCTTATGGTAAATCTTTACCGTAAGAACAAGGCTTACTGTGAGTCTGATCCTAGCCTAGCATTTAAGGTTACGGATTCTAATCTTCCGTTTGTCACCGTTCAGTTGCCGATTTACAATGAGTTTTACGTGGTAGATCGTCTGATTGACGCTGCCGTTCGCCTCGAATACCCTGCTGATCGTATCGAGATTCAGGTTTTGGACGACTCTACTGACGAAACAGTCGAAAAAGCTCGCCGAATTGTAAACCAATATAAAGCACAAGGGATTAATATTTCCCATTTACATAGAACGAACCGTGCAGGTCACAAAGCTGGAGCTTTAGAAGCAGGTTTTGCTAAAGCTAAGGGTGAATTTGTTGCGATTTTTGACGCAGACTTCGTGCCTGAGCCTTCTTTCTTATTAAAAACAGTTCCTTATTTTAAGGATGCTGGTATTGGTATGGTGCAAGCTCGTTGGGGTCATATCAATCAGGATTACAATTTACTTACTAAAGCGCAAAGTTACGGGATTGACGGTCACTTTATGATCGAACAAGTTGCTCGTAATGCTAGTAACCTTTGGATGAACTTCAACGGAACTGCTGGTATTTGGAGAAAGGCTTGTGTTGTTGACGCTGGTGGTTGGGAGCATGATACCTTAACTGAAGACTTTGACCTTTCTTACCGTGCTGAGTTAAAAGGTTGGAAATTCCGTTATTTTAAAGACATCGTTTGTAAGGCTGAGATTCCTGCGATGATTTCTGCTTATAAATCGCAACAATTTAGATGGTGTAAGGGAAGTATCCAGACTGCGGTGAAACTTTTACCAAGAATTTGGAATGCTGAATTACCTTGGAGAATCAAGTCTGAGGCGATCATCCACTTAATCAATTATTCCGTTCACCCGTTAATGGTAATCAATATTCTATTCACAGCTCCACTACTTCTCATGGAATTTTGGTCTGGGTTTAACCTGTTTGATTTACCGGTTGTGATTCTTTATGGAACTGCTGCGTTTCTTTCAATTGGTTCTATTGGTCCGATTATATTCTATATGTATTCCCAAAGAGAAATCTATCCTGATTGGAAGTCTAGAATCTTCTTTCTACCTATCATGATTATGATTGGAACTGGGGTTGCGATTGTGAATACCCGTGCATGGCTTGAGGCACTTTTAGGAATTCAATCTAGCTTTAAACGAACACCTAAGATGAGACTAGAGAATAACTCTGATAATATGAAAGAGCGAATGAAGTACTTCGTTCCTTTTGACTTTTTAACTATTCTTGAATTTTTGATGGGCGTATATTGTCTTTTCTGCGTATACATTTCTATCGTGGTAGAAAAACCATTTATTATTGGATTCATGTTTATCTATTCTCTTGGCTTTTTCTTTGTGTCGATTAACTCGATCAAAGAAGCGCTTTGGAGCGTAAAACCAGTTCCAGAAAAGCAAACAGAAGTCAGCATCGAAATTGCTTGACAGTGTACTAAACATTAAATTTACTGATTCAGGGTTGTGAATGATTGCCACAGAGACACTGAGGCACAGAGAGTTTTCTTTCTGGGAAATTTCCGTTGCCAAATCCTGAATTAATTTCTAATTATAAAAACTGAAGAAAGGGACAAGTTAATTATGAGTGAGAAAGTCTATTGTGCGAATTGCATTAATTGCGTTGTTGTAAGAAATTTTGAAGCAGAACAAGATAAATACATTTTACGAGTAAAATGTACAAAAAAGAAATGGTCTAAACGTTCTGGGGAAGAAAAACTCTACAAATATTTTACTGTTG
>JANYCR010000291.1 GCA_025360185.1 Leptospiraceae bacterium
GTAACCTTCTTAGTAAAGAAGGAGGTTAATTTTTTTCATCAAGACCACTACCTAAATTTTCTTTGAACGCCTGGTCAAATTTTGCTTTGTAACTAGCGAATAGTGCGCCCATCTCTTGACCAAAGTTTTCAGTGTTAAATGTATTTTTATCTTTTAATAGAATATCTAATTTAAAAATAGTTTCGTTTGTATCTTCATTGGAAACATGACTGAATATCTGTTGATCCATTTTGTATTGGTTAAGAGATACAACCTTCGAAGGGGTATGCGCTATTTGCCCGTTAGAAATAACTTCTCGCACTCTTATAGACGAATCCAAGTTACCCGCAGAAGATTTTTCAAAATCAGCCTTAGTATGGAGTTGGTATTCATGTGGAAGCAAAATGAAATTATTCTTAACCTTAACAGAAAACATATCAGGGCTAAATTTAAAAGTCGTTTCCACTGTAAGCTTTTGTTTTGTTAGTTCATTTTTGAATTTAAAAAAATTACTCTCGTTTAATTGTTTCTCAATTTTTTCCATCCCAATCAAGTATTCGGTAGGATTTGTAATATCGAGACCCATCTCTTTAAATAGAACTCTTTTTATATTCGCTCGCGTGGCATTTACCACGAGTCCTCGAACAGAATTATAACAAGTCTCAACGGAGTCGGATTTACCAAATTTTTTCAGGACAAGCTCGATTATATTTCGCAGATGCTCTTCTGTCGATTCGGTCAGATAATATGTTTTAATGGTGATTGGCTTATTACTCTTAACAGCCCCGAGTATAACATCGGTATTGACATCTTTATTTTTCTTTACTACCTTGGCTACTGCACTCATTGAATAAAAACCTCTAATGTTAAGATAAACTATTTGTACTTGTATCGACATAATTTGAAAAATGCCTCATTAGGATTTTTTCAAAAAACCTCAAATTTAGCCTAAATTATTGATAAAAAAGGAGATTTAGTACATAAACAGGGCAATATACACTATGTCTCTAAATGGTCAAGGAGAATATCTAGGAGTTGGGATTTGCTATGGAAGTAGAAATAGATGATTTTTATGTTAAAATTGGAAGTCGTTTAGGTTACTTCTGTATTTATAGAGTAAATAGTTCCCTTATTTTTGCCAGAATAGAAATTGAAATTCCAAACATTAACATTGAAAGGATTACTCTCGAAAGTAAATGAATCAATTTGATTTACGAATTTACTTTTGCTAGAATTTCTCCATCCTGAAATATCTTGGTTGGAAATTTTTTTCGCCCATTCCAATTTTGCGGAGTCGAGTGTCTTTGCTTTAATTTGAGAGATATAAGTACCACCGAGAAAATCTAATACAAAGGTAAACAAACTATTGCCGTTCCTTTTATTTTCAGTTTCGGTTTTAATTAAATCAATAAGGGCGTATCCTCTAGACAGAACACCAAAGCCCCAGATATTTTTTACATCATCAAGAGGCACAAGTAAATCTTCTTCTAAAGAAGATTTTACTTCGGCAACAAAAAGTTCTTTCGTTTTACTTCCGATTCCTTTGATATTGCTATAATCCAAACCATTCGCCCAAGGTAATATAGCATCGTAAGGATCAGACGCAACCGTTTGCGAAATATATTTCTGATTTTTGTATTCAAAAAGAAATGTATATAAATTCTCACTGCCTTTCATTTTCCTTTTCTCCAATGAGTTTCTCCTGTCTCGTCTGCTTTCTTTTTCCAATGCTTTATCTCTTTTAATAATCGGGCTTCGTTTTCTTTATCGGCTTTAGTTTTATTTGCCTTAGATTGTAAAGTTCTATATTTTTCTTTCGCCTCTTCTAACTTCTTTCGGGCTGACTGTACCGAATCCTGATTTTTATGTTTATCTGATTTGTTAGTTTTTTCTATCTTTTCACTCATTAAAATAGGAATCGTAGAATTTTCAACTATAAAAATAGGTTTCAGAGCCCCATGAATCAAGGTTAAAATCAATACTAAGGAAATAAAAATCAGAACCGGAAAGTATCTTTGGAATAATGGCAACATATTATACAAATATTTATTTGCATACTATTTGTATAGTTTTTAATTAAATCATTATTCCACCTAAATAAGCTCGTCCATTAATTTGTTAAAATAAGGAATCTTACCTAAAACAAACGGGCTTAAGAATACAGCAATCAGATTAAAATAAAAAGCAGGCTTTAAAAAATATTCTCTAATATCTGGATTAATGAATATTGCTGCAAAAAAAATACAAATGTATGTTTGCCATATCAATTCTACCCTTTATAAAATCAGCCAATGAATTGTTGCTCTAAAATTCATGCTCATTGAATATACAAAAGTTAGTGATTCTCCTAAAATTATGCACAAATAAATAATAATCCAACAAGAACTTTGACAATCCCCTTTTGCAAAGGGGAATACTCGTTATTATCCGACAAGTTGTAAGAAGTCAGGGGATTACATCACAATCGTATCTTTTCTATCAGGTCCTGTTGAAATAATAGAAATCGGAACTCCAATCTTCTCATTTAAAAATTTTAAATACGACTGGCAATTCGCCGGTAACTCCTCGAAGCGGTTAATGCCTGTTATGTCTGTGTTCCAGCCGGGGAGATTTTCGTAGATGACCTTGACTTTATCCATTCCACAGGAAGGCAGATAGTCTAATCGTTTTCCGTTCAATTCATAGCCAATGCCGACAGGAATAGTTGGATAGGTAGAGAGCACATCAATCTTTGTAATTACTAGGTTATTAATTCCACAGATACGAATAGAATGTTTAATCATTTCTAAATCAAACCAACCACATCTTCTAGGTCTACCAGTCGTAGATCCATACTCGTGACCGATCTTGCGCATTTTCTCTGCTTCCTCATCAAATACTTCCGTAGGAAAAGGTCCTTCTCCTACACGAGTCGCGTAGGCTTTGCTGATTCCATAAATTCTACCGAGGTGTTGAAATCCAACTCCCGAGCCGGTGAGTGCACCACCTGTAGTAGGATTCGAGCTTGTTACATAAGGGTAAGTCCCAAAGTCAATATCTAGCCCCACTCCCTGTGCACCTTCGAGTAATACGCGTTTGCCTTTGCGGAGTTCTTCGTTTAGATAATAGGCAGTGTTAATAATCTTGCCTTTAAACCTATCTGCAAACTTTCTTAGGCTTTCATAGATTTCATCAAAACCAACCGGTTCAATTCCATAAAGTTTTACTAGCTCTTCATTTTTACGAGCTAAGAATAATTTCAATTTGTCTCTAAGGGATTCTTCGTCGAGTAAATCGCCGGTGCGAATTCCAATTCGCATCATCTTGTCCGCATAACAAATTCCAATTCCTTTTCCAGTAGTTCCTATTTTAGTTCCAGAAGTAGAATTAGTTTCACGATGTGCATCAATGATTCCATGAAGCGGAAGGATAATATGACAGGCATCGCTGATATAAAGTTTGTTATAAACGTCAAAGTCTTCTTTGCATAACTCATCGCATTCTTTCATTAAGTATTCGGTATCTAGCACAACACCATTTCCAATAACGCATATTGTATTTGGATAAATCACACCGGATGGAACTAAATGGAAAATATATTTCTTACCATGCACAACTACGGTATGCCCGGCATTAGCCCCACCTTGATAGCGAGCGATAATATCTATTTCTTTACTTAAATAATCAATTACCTTCGCTTTTCCCTCATCACCCCACTGGGCACCAATCACTAAATCTGCTGGCATAGTATCCTCTTTTATCTTCTATTTATTTCTTCAATGATATCAATATTAATCGCAAATCCACAGGCTCTTTTTTCTTCCCCGGAAAATTTCTGAAACAAATTGTCATAAGCCCCGCCGGTTACTAACGGGTAAGAAACCCTATCATAATAACCATGAAATACAAAACCGGTATAATAATCTAAGTCCCTAATTAGAGAATAATCCAAACATAAGTCTAAATTTTTGAAATGAGATGAATATTTAAAAATATCTTCTGTCTCTGCAATAAAATGTTCTAAATTCATTTTGTATTTTTTGGAAACTGCAAGTAAGTCTGTTTTAATTTCTTTTAATTCAAACGAGAGAATGATTTTTAAAAGAATTTCTTTAATGTCTTTTTTCTTTACCTTAGCATCTAAAAATTCACGAATACTTTTTTCTTCTTTTAAATAAAGCAAGTGCGACAAAGTATTCTTATCCGTAGTGGAAAATCTTAAATAATCTACAATCTGCGAATAAACAGCAGTATTCCCTAATACCAGGGTAATTTTTTGTGTCAGCCCTAGCGCAAGACTGAGTTCACTAATATGAGTGAGTAGCATTTTAAATGTATTGGCATTTGAATGCCCGATGATTTCAGCTCCTGCTTGCAGTATCTCGCGCCTATCGGCATTTTTCTTAAAGTTATCTTTTACAATTCTTCCAGTGTAGAAAATCTTCTGGTTTCCCTTCTTAACAGAAAAGCCAGCCATTCCCTTTACTACTTGTAGTGTCAAATCAATGCTAGGTGAAATTTCTTTTCCTGAGAGGTCGCGGGATTTTAAAATCCGAGCCTCTTCTGTGGGGGAAACATAGCGCAGAAAGGAAGATGTAAAATCAAAACCAGGTGGTGTGACTTCGAGATAACCTCTCTCATCAAAGAATTGATATACCTTGTCTAAAATTTTCTTTCTTCTAAGACTATCCTCATGATCTAGAAAATGAAATCCATCCGGAATCCATTTGACCTCAGAGCTTGTATTGCGTTCGTTTATCAATCTGCTTCTTACCGTATCCAATAAAACAAAAACTCATATAATGACAACTCGGATTTAAAGGACGCTTCAGGATCACCACAGATGGTTTTATACAAATTCAAATAAATTTTCCGTTTTCTTGATTTCTTTTTTTCTTAGTTGTTCAATTTCAAATTCATTAGAAGTAAAGCTAGGTTTTATAGCTAATGCTTCTTGCATTTCATTTCGTAATGATTCTTTTGAACCAACATGATAAAAATGAGCGAAACTTTTTATTTCTAAATTATTCCAATGATTTTCAATATGATCATTTTTTCTATATTTATTTTCAAGCCACATAGAGAGCGCATAACCGCACTTTAACTTTCTAGAATATTCAGAAAGATCAACTGCATCTCTCTCCGTCCAGTTATTAAAATAATCTGTATGCCTTCCAATATATGGAGGATCTAAATATACAAAATCATTCTCTTCAGCTAAAGAAAATGTTTCTCTCCAATCGACTGCTTTAAATTGCCAATCTCTAGAGCGGATAATATCACTTACCCATTTAATCTGATTTACAATTTTAGTAATATATGCTTTTCTAAATCGCTCTGGCTTATGACCAAAAGGAACATTATATTTTCCTTTGCTATTAAATCTCATTATACCATTGAAGCAAGAACGATTCAAAAAAATTAAATCTAACGCACTCCCAGTTTCATTGAATCTAGATCGTATGAAATTATAATATTCCTGTCCATCTTTTAGTAGCTTATTGCTATTTTCCTCTAAAAAATCTCGAACTATAGATGGAGTAATTTTATTACTTTGAATATCTAAATAGATTTGAATGATATGTTTGTTTGTATCAGAGACTAACGCTCGCTCTGGGCAAATATTGAATAGGACAACACCAGAACCAAGAAAGGGTTCTATCCATTTGCCTTTTCCATTCCATGAAATACTTTGGGAAATAAATTTTATCAGTTTCGTTTTTATTCCTTGGCATTTTACAGGAGGTACACCGACGTTAGTAATTTCTTTCGGTAAAAATAAATGATTCATTGTTTAATTCCCTTGTATTCAAAATAGGTTTTAAGATTATGATAGGGTGGCTTATCTAAATCAACCGACTTCGCCATATCTTGTGTCATATAGTACATCCAGAAATCACTAAAAACTTTTTCACCATTTTTTGTTTTGGTGAAAACGGCAGCACCTTCTTTTAATTCTTTTATATCAGTTGTAGAGCCAATATTTTTTGTGTTGCCGCTACCCGGTCTGTCGATTGCAATTTTCCATTTTTCTTGGACAAAAAATTCAAAATCTCTTACAACTGAAACGATAGATTGCAAATCATTCAGAGTATATTTTTCTTTCTCATCAATTAAACAAGAATCAATTATTTTTCTAATATTATCAATCTTTGCCTCATCAATAATTTTCAGGGAATGAACCAATATGTCTAAATTTTCTAAGGAATTATCTGCTATATACTTTTCTAAAAATTTTCTTTGTGAAGAACCTAATTCGTATCCAAGTTTATTAATTTCTTGTTCAGAATTATAACTATCAGTTTTCGAATAAATTACGCCCAAAATAAAATGCTTTTCATATTGAGAATAAGGAAAGGTAATATTTTTATTAGAATCTCTATTTCTAAAGTATCCAGTAAATGCTCCGAGAGTCATTCCATTTACTTTTGTTGAACTAATTTTGTATGTTGTTTTTAAATCTAATGCGATTTTCTTTTTTGTATTTTTATCTATGAATGTTATATCGGGATAATGATTTTGATGAGAACTCAAAACCATTTCATAATTATTTTCTTTCGAAAATTTTACGATGATAGGGAAAATCATTAACTCTAAAACTTTTGAGACGACTTTTGTATCGACGCTAATTGTATAAATGTTTTTATATATATCAATAAAGCCTTTTACAGTCCATTCCCCATTTTCAGTAGAAACCAACTTGAAAAAGTCTTCGAAGTATTTTTCTAGGTTTTCCTTAAAATCGCTCATTTTTACAAATTACAAAAAAACTGAATAGAGTAAAGCTATAATTATGTCCCAACAATTCAAATCCTTCTGATAAATTTTAACCATCGTCACCAATCGTTCTTTTATCGGTGCCCTCGGTGTTAGCGATAGCGATCGGTGGTAATCTTTTTATTCCCCTTTGTGGTAAAATTCCTTATCCCTTTTTTTATAGTTGACTGGATTGCAAATTTTAAATGTAATTTGGAAATATTCGATTGAGCAAGAGGATTTTTATGACAGAAAAAGAAGCAAGCGTTGGCAGATGGCACAAAGAATTTTTTGAAAACATACACAACTTTGTAAAATCTGGTTTAACAGAAGACGAAGCGCGAAAAATTTTAGAAGAGTTTCTATACCTTTCAAGCACGACACCAATGCCACCCGTAATGAATAGTTTTAAGAATCCAGAAGAACTTGAAAACGTTGGTGTCTATACTGAGAGAGGGGAAAAAGCTCGCGATTTCATGATGCAATTTCTTTCACCAATCATGAAAAATTTTAAAGTAGAAGGCTTAGAAAATCTCGAAACAGTAGAGAAGCTCATCGGAAAATTTCCAATCACACTCATTTCTAATCACTTAAGTCATCTCGACGCGCCTGCTATTTTTCAACTACTCTATGCTTCCGGTCCACTCGGTAAAAGAATTGCCGAGCAAATGGTATTTATCGCAGGTAGACTTGCATTCGAGCCTGATTTCACAAGACTTGGTCTTTATATGTTTGGGACACTCCTTGTGTGCTCCCAAAAAGATATGGCGGATAATCCTAGTTTGTCTGATCTTATGACCAAGATCAATATGCGAGCATTCCGTCAGTCCCAAAAATTACAGACGGATGGAAAAATCATTTCCATATTTCCGGAAGGAACTAGATCAAGAGATGGACGACTCATGCCCTTTGTAGATACAGTCTACCATTATGTTGCGAATAAGATTGTTTTACCTATCTCTTTAGAGGGAACTGATAAGATTCTACCTACATCAGGATTTTTATTTAATCCGGCTAATGGCAAACTCGTCATCGGCAAACCAGTGATAGTCGGTCATTTGCATTCTAAGCATAAACTACCAGTTGAACTAGACGAAATAAAATTCCCATTAGTGGGCGACAAGAAGCAATTTCTAATTGATAATTTAGCCTTACTCGTCGGCTCAAACCTCAGCCGTCACAAACATGGAACTTATCGTAACCTTTATAACGGTGATGGAATTGGTAAACACAAAAATGAATTAATCCAAATTCCAAAACACCCAGAGGAGCATATTGTAGTCATTGGCTCAAGCAATTCTTCTGTAGCTATAGCGACTATCGTTTCTAACAAAAATGTATTAGTCACAATTTATCATCCGGACAAAGACCTATGTAAAACCTATAACGCAGAGCGAAGGGATTTAGAGCATTATCCCCTCTACAAACTGCCGCCCAATATTGAGTTCTCCGCTGATGACAGTGTAATCAAAAAAGCCACTCTATTCATTCAGGGAACAAACCCTTGGGATTTCGAAAAAGTATATCCAGATATTTTAGATAAACTTAGAAAAAACAAATCTCCTATCGTCAACGTAATCAAAGGCTTAACAAATTCCCCGAGAGGTTTAATCCTACGCGATCTAGAAGAAGTCTATGGTATCGAGAGAGACAGATTAGCAGTAGCCTCCGGTGCAAGTTATCCCGAACAAATCATTGAGCGAAAAATTTCTGGTTTAGAAATTGCAGCCCGTAATCCAGAAATCATACCAAGACTTGTAAAATTATTTACAACAGGTTATATATTCTCCCGTCCAGCTATCATTCAAACCGACGTTTCCGGAGTCCAACTCGGCGGAGCGTTAAAGAACATTTATGCGCTCTGCATGGGTCTAGTAGAAGGATACTTTAAAGAAGTTTTAGGGGGTAATGTGGATAATACCCTATTTCACCTATCCAACCGATTCTTCAAAGAAATGGTTTCTATTGGAGTCAAACTAGGTGGACAGGAGCCAACATTCAACGGCTTATCAGGATTAACCGACTTTATGCTTGCGTGTTTTGGTTCTGACTCAAGAGACAGGAG
>JANYCR010000334.1 GCA_025360185.1 Leptospiraceae bacterium
GTGCTAGGGGATCGAAGGCACAAATTCGTCAGTTAGCCGGAATGCGGGGGCTAATGGCTAAACCTTCTGGAGAAATCATTGAACTTGCTATTCGTTCTAATTTCCGTGAAGGTCTTGGTATCTTAGAATTCTTTATTTCTACTCACGGTGCTAGAAAAGGTCTTTCGGATACTGCTCTAAAAACCGCCGATGCCGGTTATTTAACAAGAAGACTTGTAGATATTTCACAAGACGTGATTATCAACGAGCCTGATTGTGGAACAGACCAATTTGTAGAATTAAGCATTGTAAAGGAAGGAGAGAACGTAATCGTATCTCTCGCTGATAGAGTCTTTGGACGTTATACGGCAGAGGAAGTAATTGATCCTGTCACTGAAAAAATTGTTTACCCTAAGAATACTCTCATTGTTCGTTCAGTTGGACAAAAGATTGAAAATCTTGGTTATACAAAAATCAAAGTTCGTTCTCCACTTACCTGTGATGCTAAACAAGGAATTTGTATTAAGTGTTACGGTATGGATATGGCGAGACTTGTGCCTGTTGAAATTGGGGAAGCTGTTGGAACGATTGCAGCTCAGTCGATTGGTCAACCTGGAACACAGTTGACGATGCGTACTTTCCACATCGGGGGTGCTGCGTCCGCTAAAGTCAAAGAAAAGGAACACAAAGTTTCTTTCCAATCTGTTGTAAAATTAGTAAATGGAAAATTAATTCAAAACCAAAAGGGGCAAACAATCTTTAGCCGTCGTGGCTCTATTGTTGTGCAACATTTAATCCAAGATTTACTTCTTTCTGATTTGTTAAATATTCGTGTTCGCGATGGTCAAAATGTTCTTAAGGGTGAAGTAATTTCTACTAACCTGAAAGGGGAAATGATTCATGCTGAAATGCCTGGTCGGATAGAAATTGCAAATGATCGTTTTAGAATTATTGGAGAGGACATTGTAATCCCAGTTAAGATTGGAACGATTTTACTCGTAAAAGCGAATGATATTATTAAGGCTAACAGTCCTGTGGCTGAGTTCGATCCGTTCAACGATTTAGTTGTATCGGAAGTCGAAGGAAATGTTGCCTGGGTAGATTTGGAAGTTGGTAAGAACGTTAGACGGGATGAAGATGTAAAAACATCTAACGTTATTTACAAAGTAATCGAACAAAAAAGAGAGAAATTAAATCCTCGTATGGTTGTAAGTGGAGAGGCAGGATCGGAAGAATATGCTGTTCCAGTAGATGCGCTTATCAATATCGTTTCTGAAGATAAAGTTAAAATTGGAGACATTCTCTTTAAGATTCCTTCGATTGCTGAGAAGACGAGAGATATTACAGGTGGTTTACCACGAGTAGACGAACTCTTTGAAGCACGTCGTCCTAAAGATGCGGCTACACTTGCAGAGACCAGTGGACGTATCGAAGATAAAGGCGAAATTATTAAAGAAAAGCGCGTATTCTATATTATCCCTGATAACCCTGATTTGGAGCGAGTAAAAGTTGCGATTCCAGTCATCAAGCAATTACGTGTGGCTGATGGGGATTATGTGAAGCAAGGCGATCAGTTAGATGATGGAAACTTTGACCCGCATGATATTTTACGTGTTAGAGGAACTAACGCTCTTCACGCTTACTTAGTAAAAGAAGTGCAAGAAGTTTATCGTCTGCAAGGTGTGCATATCAATGATAAGCATATTGAAGTAGTGGTAAGACAAATGCTTCGTAAAGTGATGATTACTGATAGTGGTGATACTTCGTTTGTTTCCCAACAGCAAGTAGATCGTTTTACATTTAGAGAGGAAAATAAACGAGTAGACGCTGAGGGAGGAAGTCCTTCTCATGCTACTCCAATTCTTCTTGGCTTGACGAAAGCATCTTTAAACACTGAATCATTTTTCTCTGCTGCATCTTTCCAAGAAACTACAAAGGTTTTAATGGATGCTGCAATCAAAGGAAAGACAGACCAGTTAATCGGTTTAAAAGAAAATGTAATTATTGGTCATATGATTCCTGCAGGAACTGGAATGAGAAAATACCAAGACATTGATGTTTTCAAAGAATTCTACGGGGATTTAGAAAGACAAGCTGGGGAAGAAGAAGAGGAAAGATTTCCTCCACTTCAAACAAATTCTTTAGCTGTTCATATCACTGATAAGAATGATCTAGAAGCTGACCATGACGATGAGGATGATGAGTGAGAACTGTTATAAAAACAGTTTTCACTTTACAAAAAGGAATAATGAAAAAATCTGACAGTATAACACTGTTATTATATATTTAGAGGAATGAATGCCAACAATTAATCAATTAATTAGACACGGAAGAAACAAACAAAAAAAGAAGACCAAGTCTCCAGCACTTAAAAGTTGCCCTCAGAGACGCGGTGTTTGCACAAGGGTAATGACATTTACCCCCAAGAAACCAAACTCTGCCCTACGTAAAGTTGCGAGAGTAAGACTTACGACTGGTATTGAGGTTACTGCTTATATACCTGGAGAAGGTCACAACTTGCAAGAGCACAACGTTGTTTTGATTCGTGGTGGAAGGGTAAAAGATTTACCTGGGGTTCGTTATCACATTATCCGTGGAACTATTGATACACTTGGTGTAGACAAAAGAAGAAAAAGTCGCTCTAAATACGGCGCAAAAAGACCAAAGGCTTAAGGTTAGGAGAAATATATGTCTAGAAGAAGAACGAAAGCAGAAACAAAACATATTGTTCCAGATATCAAATACAATGATAAAGTTATCAGCAAATTTATCAATTGCCTGATGTATGATGGAAAGAAAAGCACTGCACAACAAATTTTTTATACAGCAATGGATAATATCCAAACCAAACTTAGCTCAGATCCATACAAAGTATTTCATGAAGCGCTTAACAACGTTAAGCCTGAAGTAGAAGTAAAGTCTAGAAGAGTCGGTGGGGTAACTTACCAAGTTCCTATCGAAGTTCGCCCTGAAAGAAGACTTGCTCTCGGAATTAAATGGATTATCCGCTACTCTAGGGACAGAAACGAAAAGTCTATGGCTTCTAAATTAGCAGCAGAATTACTAGATGCTCACAAAGGAACAGGATCTTCAATCAAGAAGAAAGAAGATATTCGTAAGATGGCAGAGGCTAACAAAGCTTTCAGTCACTACAGATGGTAGTCTGATTTTAAAAAATCGAAGATCGCCTAACGGTGATTTTCTACTCAAAAAGCCGGTGAAAGCCGGCTTTTTTTTTGGGAAAAAACCTATCCAAAAGTCACTGAGATAACAAAAGACTATTTCTTCCTTAATTCAATCCCTTGCCAGAGTTTTAAAAATGAATATACTTGTCGAAAATATAAAATTAGATAATCATTTTTTAGAGATAGAGGGAAGTGAAGATACTATTCATTCTATTTCTTTTATTCGCCCCATTCATTCAGGAAAAATATTTACCCGACTTACGAATACTACTCCTTTGCTGCGTCAATGTATTCACCAATTAGAAGAATACTTTTCCGAAAAACGAAAAGAGTTTACAATTCCTATTGAACTAAATGGGACTGATTTTCAAAAAAGAGTATGGAGTGAGCTATTAAAAATTCCTTATGGAGAAACGATTTCTTATTTAGAACTTGCAAGAAGACTGGGTGATGAGAAGTGTATACGTGCTGCTGCTTCAGCAAACGGAAAAAATAAATTAGCAATTCTAATTCCCTGTCATCGAGTGATTGGGGCTAATGGGAGTTTGACGGGATATGCTGGCGGAATTGAAAATAAGAAAATGTTATTAGAATTGGAGAAAAGAAATTCTAAAATACCTGGTGGATTATTCTAGAAAAGGTGAATTCGATGTAAGTAAATTTTTTACATCGAATTCACAAATTTAAAAGCTAAATCGAAAAATTATTTTTTCGCAGGTGCTTCTTTAGCTGGAGCTTCTTTAGCAGATTTTGCATCCTTAGCGTCCTTTGTAGACTTTGCATCTTTAGCTTCTTTAGCAGATTTTGCATCTTTAACTTCTTTAGCAGACTTAGCATCTTTAGCGTCCTTTGCTTGTGCAACAACGCCTAGAGTCATGCCTAGGCTTAGAAGTAATGTGATAATTAGTTTTGAATTTTTCATTCTGTTCTCCTTTTATTTTCCTATATTTTTAGGACGGTATAAATTTTTATTCTTAATTTCAGCTTACTTACATTAAATTTACGAGGGGATTGTTTTACAAGTAAATCACGAATCTTATACCGAACGCCAAAGATATTTGCACTTTTTTTATTCTAAAAAGTGCGTTTGGCACATACCAAACGTTACTCTTTAAAAATCCTTAGCGCAAGTATGTGTTATTACTTTTGACGTTTGGTATATATTTCAATATATCTTACATTAAACTCAAAGTTTGAAAGAGAGGCTCTTCCAAGGTGTTGAAAAAAGTATTTGGAATAGAAAAATAAGAAAATATCTTTAGTTTTAGGAATAGAAGGTGTAGGCGCATAGAAAAATTTCTTTATTGGCTACGTATAGGTAATTGCTATTTTGGATTATTATTTCGCAAGTCGAACAATGAAGTTTAGTTGCTACGGTATGTTCATTTGTAAGTATATTCTCAGCATGGAAGTGTAAGTTTTCTTTTTTATGTGTAGGAAAGAAGCCAAAGAAGGTCTGAAGTAGAAAAAAAAGTGAATAGGTGGATTAAATTTTTTCTACAGTCGC
>JANYCR010000342.1 GCA_025360185.1 Leptospiraceae bacterium
TTTATTGTTACTAATAGCATTTTTACTCAGTGGAGTAATAGCATTATTCGCAAAAGTTGGAGATAAGGCTCCTTCTAGTTTTATTTTATCGAATAAAGAAAAAACGGAGCATCTTCTATTTAAAGAACATATTAAAGAAAAAAAAGTAATTCTAAATTTCTTTGCAAGCTATTGTATTCCCTGTAAGGAAGAAATTCCTGAAATCCAAAAGCTAGTTTCGCAATACCCGGAAATAAAATTAATTTTTATCAATATAGACGAAGAAAAAGATTTTGCAAAAGTAGAAGAGGTCATTCAAGAATGGAAAATCGAACATCCTGTATTACTTGATCCTTATCAGGTAGCCATCAACCAATACGCAAAATCTAAATTAGCCGTTCCTGCTACTTTCATATTAGACCAGAAAGGAAAGATTCGCTTTGAAGCGATTGGTTATGAAAAAGATACAATCGAGAAAATGGACAAAGTATTATTGAAGATTACCACGGATTGACACAGATGAACACGGATAAAATTCTTTTCTTTTTACTTCTAGCTCTATTGAGTTGTAAGTCAGTAGAAAAACCGGATTGGCGAGAGCAGTTAAAGGCAAAGGAGAATATTCGGTTTCAAATTCCTATATTTGAAATAGAGAATGCTTCCCGCGAAAAAAGAATTTCTGTTTCGCAGGAATTTGCTACTTTGTGGACAAAACTCTCCGGCTACAAGGCAATCGTATTGGATGAAAAAATGAAATCTGATTTACTCGCCGTAAACGGTAAAATTCCATCAACCAATTTTGCTATTCAATCAAAATTTTCTTCTTCCGTCTTACGCCTATTAGTCGTAGATTTAGAAACGGGAGAAATTCTAAGCTATGGCAAAACAGAATTATCCACCGAAGAAGAATTGCCTAAACAATTCGAGATGGTTATCGAAGAACAATTACTGAAAGGGAAATAACTCTGTCACTTTAAGCATGCGAAGCCAAAAGACGCGACCAATGTCATTATCGCTAGGTTCGAGGTGACCGTAAAAATCCTTTTCCTCAAAATCAACATCATTTATAAAAGCTATTAAGATATAGTTTTAATTTATTTGACAAATGCCAATTCCGAGCCTATAATAAATATAAATCAAAACCAGGAGATTAAAAAAAATGGCAAGAATCAATGATAGAATTCCTGAATTTACAGTTCAGGCATACCACAACGGAAATTTCAAACAAGTGAGCGACAAAGATGTAATTGGCAAATGGGCGATCTTTCTTTTTTATCCAGCAGATTTTACTTTCGTTTGTCCGACTGAGTTAGGCGACATGGCTGACCAATACACCGAGTTACAAAAACTAGGCGTAGAAGTATACTCAGTATCCACTGATACACATTTCGTTCACAAAGCCTGGCATGATGCAAGTGAGACAATTAAAAAAATTAAATTTCCAATGCTTGCAGATCCAACCGGGAAATTGACCAGAGGCTTTGATGTGATGATCGAAGAAGAAGGAATTGCAATGAGAGGAACATTCTTAGTAAACCCCGAAGGAAAAATAAAAGCAATCGACATCACAGATGGCGGAATCGGAAGAGACGCGAGTGCCATGTTACAAAAAGTCCAGGCAGCTCAATACGTCGCAACGCATAACGGCGAAGTATGTCCTGCAAAATGGAAACCGGGCAGCCAAACACTCAAGCCAGGATTGGATTTAGTCGGTAAGATATAATGATATTTACCACAGAGACGCGCAGATGACTTTACACTGTCACCTCGAAAATCCGTTTGTGAGAGGTCTATTTAGCAAAAATAGTAAGAAATGAACCTATTTCTAAATTTGCAAGATAGACCTCTCACGGCGCAAACTCGGATGATGCTAGTTCGAGGTGACAGAGGTAAACAAAAAAAGTATTCAGGAGGATAATACTATGTTAGACAATGATTTATTAGAACAAGTAAAAGGGTATATGGAAAGACTACAAAAAAAGGTAGTCATTCGTATGAATAAAGACGAGCACGAAAAAAGAGAAGAGTTAGAGGAAATGCTGAAAAGCATTGTAAGCACATCCGACAAATTGGAATTATCCGTATCTGATGTTCCACTTAGAAGCGGTGTAAGCTTCGACTTTGTAGTAAACGATAAACCGTCAGGAATTAGTTTTAGTGGAATTCCTGGTGGGCATGAGTTTTCCTCTCTTATCCTCGCCTTGCTTCAATCGAGCGGCGTTCCACTTAAGCTAGACGAATCTCTCCAACAAATTATCAAAAGTTTTAAAACAGAAATGAAATTTGAAACAGTGGTTTCTCTAAGTTGCCACAACTGTCCCGAAGTAGTGCAGGCATTGAATCAAATTTCTATTTTAAATCCGAATGTATCACATGAAATGATTGACGGTGGAGTATACCCAGAATTAGTCGCAGAAAGAAAAATTCAGGGAGTTCCGACAATTTACCTCAACGGGAAACAATTCGGAAGTGGTAAAATGGAAATCTCGGAAATCATTGAGAAAATCAAAGAGATTGCACCGATCGACGAATTGCGATTATCCGCAACTTCTTCCGATGAAATCCATGATGTAACAATTATCGGTGGTGGTCCTGCGGGAGTAAGTGCTGCTATTTATGCCACGAGAAAGGGTCTTGATGTAATCATGATTGCAGATAGAGTTGGCGGACAAGTAAAAGATACGATGGGTATTGAGAATATGATTTCTGTCGCTCAGACTACAGGTCCACTTTTAGTCACTTCCATGGAAGAGCATCTCGGAAAATACAATGTGAGAATTCGAAAAAATCTAAGAGTAAAATCTATCTCAGACGGACATGACTATAAGACTGTAGAACTAACGACAGGCGAAATACTAAAAACAAAAACAATCATCATAGCAACCGGTGCTAAGTGGAGAGAACTCGGAGTTCCCGGCGAAAAAGAAAATATCGGTAACGGTGTCGCCTACTGTCCTCATTGCGACGGTCCTTTTTTTACAGGCAAAGACGTAGTAGTCGTCGGAGGTGGAAATTCTGGAATTGAAGCTGCACTCGATCTGAGTGGGATTGTAAAATCAGTTACAGTAATCGAATATGGGCCCGAACTCAAAGCAGACAAAGTGCTACTCGATAAAGTAAATGCTACAAAAAATATTTCCGTATTGACAGAAATTCAAAGTAAAGAAATCACTACAGAAAATGGAAAAGTAAATGGGCTAAAATACATTAGCCGTAAAGAGAATTCTGAAAATTTTCTGAAGACAGATGGAATTTTTATACAGATTGGGTTAATACCAAATAGCTCCTTCGCGAAGGGAATTCTCGATTTGACCAAGTTCGGAGAAATTGTCATAGACGATAGGTGTAAGACAAATGTTGGTGGAATCTTTGCCTGCGGGGATGTGACAACCGTTCCATTTAAACAAATCATTATTTCTATGGGAGAAGGAGCAAAAGCTGGATTATCCGCATTTGAGTATATTCTAATGCATACGAAAAAGGATGAAATGAAAGCTGCATGACATTAATACAATTAAAATATGCAGTAACTCTGGAGAAGGTTAAAAGTTTTGCGTTAGCCGCAACAGAGTTACTCATCGCTCAACCTACTCTTAGTCTACAAATTCAAAAATTAGAAAAATCAATTGGAATTTCTATCTTTGATAGATCTACAAATCCAATCTCAGTCACAAACGAAGGGAAAGAATTTTTGCAACAAGCGCGCGTTGTTATTGCTGAGTCTGAAAAATTAGAATACATGTACAGGCAAAAAAGCGATTCTATTTCCGGAGATTTACGACTTGGAATTATTCCTACGGTTTCTAGTTCTCTACTCATAAAAATTCTTCCCGTTATGAATACAAAATTTCCAGATCTAAATTTAAGAATTTTCGAATTGCCGACGAATCAAATCATTCAAAAACTAGAGAACAACGAAATTGATGCAGGAATTTTGGCAACGCCACTGGATAATAAAAAAATAAAAGAATACCCTCTCTACTACGAGCCATTTCGCGTTTACATTCCTTCTAATATTAAAATCAAGTCAAAGGAAATGTCGATCAGCGATTTGCAAAATTATGAAATGATTGTTCTCGGAGAAGAACATTGCTTTAGAGGACAGGCTCTGAAGGTTTGCAGAAATAATTCTTACGGACGAATTGAAGCAGGAAGCTTTGAAACTATTAAAAAATTGGTAGATAATAACTTGGGGCTAACACTGTTACCCTACTTCGAAGAAGTAATGAACAAAGACCAACTTCGCAGTTTAAAAGAACCAATGCCCGCAAGAGAAATCAGTATTGTTACTAATCTCTCTTTTTATAAAATCAATTTACTCAAAGCAATCAAGATTGAAATTCTAAATATAATACCAAAAGAATTTCACACTAAAAAGAATTATCATATAATGGGAGTGGAGTAGTTATTTTAATTGGCTAATAACTATTCTCCCCTCTTCATCCCCTGTTGCTTCGAAACACCAATCGAGAGAAAATACGCGGTATGCGTAAAATAATCCATCATGCGAGAAGCTGAGTCTTCATCAATCTCTGGAGTCTCTGCAATAGAAGCCTTCATGTGAAAAAGCCAACGCTCGGCTGCTTTCTCTGCCATGTTAAAATTCATATGTCTACCCATGAGTGCGGGATGACCTTTACGTTTTGTGAAATATGCAGGACCACCCATTCGTTGCATGAAAAACTCCGCCTGATTTTCTATTGCCTCTTCCATGCTTCTATTCTTGAAAATATTTTTAAACCAGGGCTCTTCTTCATCATTAAAAACTTTTGTATAAAATGTTTTACTTAATTTCCAAAAAGTTTCCTCTCCCAATTTCTTGTAAAGATTTACTTTATCAATTCGCATCGCCTGCTCTATCGTGAGTCCAGTCTTTTCTTCTATGAGTGCATCTAATTCGTTCATGTTTTTACCTTATGCAGAAATTTTCAACGGAGTAATTAGCTTATAAATTCGAATCTTATCTCTTTCTGATTCCATAATATCATAATCATTCTGTAAGCCAAGCCAGAATTGTGCGGGTAATCCAAAGTATCTTCCGAGTCTAATCGCAGTATCCGCAGTAATTGATCTTCTTCCTTTTGTGATTTCCGATAACCGACTCTGCGGAATTTGTAATTCCTGTGCAAGTTTATAAACACTAATTACCATTGGTTCTAAAAATTCCTCCAAGAGAATAATACCAGGATGAGGATTACGTAATAATTTTTGTTTCATTGTCTCTCCTTAATGATAATCAACGATTTCAACTAATTCAGGGCTATTGTTTTTCCAGTAAAAACAAATTCTCCATTGATCATTTATGCTAATACTATGTTGACCTTTTCGATCTCCCGACAAAGAATGAAGCCTATTCGATGGAGGAATTCTTAGCTGATTTAATTCATTTACATTATTCAAAGCCTTATCTTGAATATGCGGCGGAAACCTTGAAGAAAATTCCCCTTTAAAAACTTTCTCTGTATCCTTGTCCTCAAAAGAATGAATCACTAACCAATAGTACCGCGAAACGTATATATGTCAAGTGAAATTTCATAATGTAACCCAATAGTGTATTTCCTTAAATAAAACACATCAGGATTATTAATCTTTTAAAAATATTGATTTAAGTAAATTATAGAGAATAAACTATAGTTCTAGATGTTCAAAAAAATAAAATCCAAATACAAAAAATATGTAGAATCCAGATTCCAATCCTGGACAGGATTAGCACCGAACGAGGTAAATGTCTACCGTGCAAACCGATTCTTAGTATTTCTAGCAATGACCGGCTTAACAGTATTAGCCGTATACGGATACAGCTTTTATCCAAAATTAGCAAGCCTACTCAGTGATGGATTTTTATTCTTCCATTTCCCTAAAATATTTAACTTAAAAGTTCCAGAGCCTATTTTCTTTACCCAATTAGCACAGTATTTTCTCATTGTCCTGATTGGGTTTCACTGGATTAGCCTCGAGCTTATTTTATTAGAATACTTTTTTTCCTGTCTCTATCTTGCAAAAAAAGAGCGAACAATTATTTATATCCAGAGCAATCTATTTACTCGCAAAATTCATATTCTTAAAGAAAAAAGAGTCCAGTATGAGCTAGAGGATACTCTCATTACCCGCCTATTCGGAATAGGAACTTTGACTTTGCATTTAGATAGCGAGTCCTGGAAGATTCGTTCGATAAGCAAGGCGCGGCTTGCCTTAAATGAGATGATTAGTTTTGATAAGAAATGAAGACTAAAACTTTCTATGCAATCTTATTTGCAATTACTTTAGGTGTAGTTTATTTTCTACTTTTATTTTCCAATCTCCAAAGACAATTAGACCACGACCAGGTAGTATATACAAATAATATTCGGTCTTTCTTTGTAGGCAAACAGTTCGTAAACCCTCACCATCTTCATTTTGAACCGACTGGATTTTACTTTCACAAATTTCTAACGCAAAACTTTCCAGACTACCTCGGAACAAACCTAATGTTTCATTTGCGAATTCGTTCTCTTCTATTTGCCGCGATTGGAATTTCGGCTTGCTTTCTTTATTTGTATTTACTTACTAGAAAGTATTTAGTTGCTTTCATTGCCTCATTCGCAATAGGGTTTCAGCACGGCTATTTGTCGTATGCCGCCAAAAACGATACAGGAATTTATCCTGCAAGTTGGCTTTTTGTAATGCTACTCGCTGGGCTTGCCCTTTATCATTCGCGTTACTCTATCTATTTTTCTTGTTTTGCCGGCTTAGTGCTATTTGCCGGTGTCATGTTTCATGAATACATGGTGGGATCTTGCATTGCTTTATTTATTGGGTTATTACTACCGGATTCGATTTTCCAATTAAAAATTCCAACCGCATTTGAAAGAATAAAACTCCGAGAAAGTAAAATAGAAGTTAGCCTCTTGCGACGATATGTTTCACTCTTATTCCTATTTCTGTTTTGTTTTATTCCCACTGCCTGGGTGTATCTCTGGGGAGGGCGTGTAGTCTGGCAATTAGAATACAACGAAGCACTTTATAGTTTTCAAAATTGGATCTTTGGTTATTTGGTAGGTTCTCCTTACGGTCGTGCGATTACTAAGTATATACCGGAATACTCTATGCGTGGGTTTACGGATGCATTCTTTGCGAGAACAGATGGAATTCAATATAATGCCTATACAGATTTTCAGTTTCAATTGACTTCGTTTACAAATCGAGTAGAGGTTACTCATACTTTGCTTCCTTCTATGATATTAGTATTTCTCCTGATTCTAATCTTTTTCTTCTTTAAGCTCACCCGATTCTACGGAAGAACCTTTTTCATCCTTATTCTTCACTTTTTATTTTTCTTATTCATTGGGATAGACATCGAGCCACATTATTTTGAATTCTGGATTATACCAGCATTACTCTTTACAGTCTTCTTTGCCCTCTTTTGGAACTATCTAGCCGAGCAAGCAAAAGAATACTTTGTATTAGCCCCCATTCGCACTTTAGCAGGCGTTGGGTTATTTATTTCTGCCCTACTCGTTTCTGTCCACAACTACCAGTATGAATTAATCCTCCACTCTAGAAATTTCAAAACCGAAGGCGTCTACGGCAAAATAGGCGAAACCCCCATTGAATATTTCAAATCATCGGTTAATTACAAGTATCCGAATGACCCGTATAAGGAAGTGGATTCTAAACTGACTACCACCGACTTGCACTGAGCTTGTCGAATGTGTGAATATCGATAAAAGATACGATACGGTTTTAATATTTATCACTAGTTTGAATCCATATCTTTTTTTAATGTATGTCAATCGGAAATACCAGGAAGCGATTCAATCTCTGGAATTACGACTATTTCGATTCTACGATTTTGTGATTTATTGGAAACGGAATCATTCGGAAATAGTGGTCTGGAGTCTCCAAAGCTTGCTGCGGAAATTTTAGAAGCTGGCATTCCAGCTTTTATCATTGTATCTAAAACACTTAAGGAACGCTTGGCAGCCAAATCCCAATTATTCGCATCAGTCACTTTAAAAGGGTCGGAATCCGTATGTCCTTCAATCTGAAACTTCTGATCTTCCACTTCGGATAGAATTTTTGTAATTTCTAAAATTGTATTTTTCCCTTTAGCGGATAACGAAGTTACGCCAATGCCAAATAGGACATCGGACGAGAGGACAATCACCATTCGCCCGTCCACAATTTTTACATTGAGTTTGCCTTCGTCCTTTAAAGACTTGATCTTATCGTATTTACTCAAAAAGGATTTTAAAAAATCTCTCGATTTTTGATCAGCCAAATCTTCTCTTGTGTTGGTTCTGCCACAATCTTCTACCACTACGGTCTGGGTAATGATACTAAATACAAATCCGAGTACGTTGTATAAAAAATCCAGTTTCCGAATTAAGAATTTAATACGAATTTTTTTATTTTTTAGAGAAGGAATTTCTTCTTTCGTAAGTGAGTTAAAGGGTAATACAAATAAGCCGTGAACTATTTTTTTTTCGTATAAGATTTCACAGGTCTCCGAAAAAGAACCCAGTCCCACTTGCTTATGCTCAAAACTACCGTATTCATTGGTTCGAATGGCGAAAGGATTTTTTTCTAAACTCGCGCAGCCGATGAAAGAAAGGAATGCTAAACCTAATATATTTTTCATGTTTACTCCACTGTATGATAAATGATGCCATGAACAGGAGAATTTCCTATCGCATAACTTGTATTAAACGCTAAAGAGCCATCTGAGCCTACTGTATACAAACTCACCGAGTTTCCAGTTTTATTGACGCAGTATAAGAATTTACCGCCGCCATCAAAAAGAATATAGGAAGGAGAGCCTGACTGTGTTAAAGTAGGTGTGGCTAATGTCTGTAAAATCCCATTTGTTTTATCAAATGACATCTGTCGGATTTGATTAGAAGTCGATTCAGCAACATAAAAATAAGACCCGGAGGGATGAAACAAAATCGAAGCCGCACCGGAACCAACCGGGGTGGTTAATGTCGCATATTGTTTCCATTCTCCACGAATTGAGTCTATTTTGAAATTAGAAAGAGTATTTTCCGTGCTGTTTACTGAGAACGCATACGTTCCCAAAGGGTCAATGCTTGCTTGTAGCGGTTTACTTCCAGTTGCCTGTGAAGAGACTACTAAAGAAGTCAATTCCCCGGTAGTGTAATTGATCACAAACTGAGAAACTGCATCTGCATCTCGATTGATGGAATACAGAAAAGAGCCAGTTGGATCAGTGCTCAAATGAATCGGATAAGATCCAGTAGCCACTGAACCTGCACTAAGAGCAGTCAGAGTCCCATCAGAGGAATTAATTTTAAACATGTAAAGCTTGGAAGAAGTAGAATCAGCCGAATAAAGATAACGTCCTTCTTGATCTGCGATTAACGATATTACTCCACTGCCACCGGTAAAAGCATTCACAAAGGTTAAATTGCCCGTACTCGTATCTAGAGAATGAAGTCGAATCTTATTTTCTCCTGTGGAAGCCTGGTACAAAAAATTCCCTCTCGGAGGAATGTAAATCGAAGAAGGAGAATTTCCTCCGGTTAAAGTTGCGACAGTGGTGAGATTACCAGTAGCTTTATTAATGCTAAAAATAGAAATAGAATTATCAGTTTGATTTAAGGCATAAAAGTATTTAGGAATAATTGTAGCGGATACACTTGAGTAGGCGGATTTTTTTCCAGCAGAATCCATCACCAAAACATTATAGTAAGAAACTGTTCCTCGAATTCGTAAAGTCGTTATTTCAAGACTGGTAAGGGAGGAAGTAAATGAATTTAAAGGTTCGCCATTTGCCTCAACCTCCCCTGCTGTACGAATATTATCAGAGACAGAAACATAAACTCTATATTGCAAGCTAGAAGAATCTGTTTTATCATCCGACCCTCCCGACCAAGAAAGAGTAAAGGCAGCATTGCCCGGATTGAGTTTTTGTAAAGTCCCACCATTGCCTGGCTTAGGCGCTTCTTTGTCAGATAGAATATAAAGAGCGGCTAATGCGTATTTTTCGGCATTGTTTTCTTTTTCTAAACTCTTCTCGACAAAAGGATAGAAGATGAAGCAATTAGAGAGAGAAATAATTATTAACCACGCGCCAAGGCGATAGACGCGAATTAACACTGATTCAATCATAACTTACAGCCACCATAAACAGACTTAGCAAAGATGCAGGTTGCAGATGACGCAGGTATACTTGTATCAACTGGAAGATAGACAAGTGCATTCAAATTCTGACAGGTAAATTCAATCGGCGCGGCGAGACTCTTGTAAGTATTTGCTGTGACCTTGAGAGTTACTTTCGTAGTTTCCATTCCGATTTTTTGGATTTTGAATTTTCCTTCCGTATCTGTCGCATACACTTCCGTAGACACTGTAGTGCTTACAAACGCATTTTGAATCGGAGCACTCGAATCATAATCCATTACCGTTCCGCGAATCGAGCGCACTCCAGTCGGTGTATCTGGATCGCATTGGATAATAATTCTTGCCTGCTTCTCACTTTGCGGCTTAGCGAGATTAAACGCTGTTGCCGCTTTCGATAATTTATCCTCCGAAAAAGAATATTTGCAAGAAAGAAGAAGGAGGAGGAGGAGGAGGAGAAGTAATCCCCCCTGCCCCCCTTTGCAAAATGGGGTAATAGGAAAAGCCGCATCTTTATTTCTAACTTTGGTTTTTCTTAAATCTAGAGATACCCCTACATCGAAAACCCCCTTTCGCAAAGGGGGACAAGGGGGATTTTTACTTGTTAATCGATTTAGTATTTTCATAAAATTTCTCCTCAATACTTCACAATCCAATTCACATACGCATTCACAGGACGAGTTTCGTTGCCGCCTGTAGAACCCGTATTTCCAACACCATTACCTTCCCATACCAGATGACTATTCGATCCTTCTCCATTCAATTCAGTTGGACTCATCATTGTATGCGTATGACTTTTAAAATCATCCACCTGCACAGAACCCACATTATCCGCAGTATTCCCACCCGTGTTCATAGATGTGCGTGACCCGCTATCGGGATCACGTCCAGCACCACCGTCCCTGCCTCGAAGAAAACGTCCGCGTAGATCGGGTAAATTAAAATTACCCCCACTGCATCCAAAATTACAACCGATGACCGCGTATAGGTCGGCGTAAGTTGACTGGCTAACAGCGGTTCCATCGCAGAGAAGCCATCCCGTCGGAGCGGATGTTCCACCGTATGCGCTGATGGTTCCGACTGTAGATGCTATCGCAGTTTTTAACGCTGTAAAATTTGTATTTAGCTTAGCTGCGGTTAACGTCTCTCCATCGGAGAAACTATTGTAAGTTCCTATGAGACCGGTTACACTCCATAAAGTCCCAAGCGATAGAACGATTACGGATAAGATTCCCAACCCGTGGTAAATTCCTTTTTGAAAGGATTGACTGAATTCTTTTTTCATAATGCTTCTCCTATTTTATATACAGCTAATTTTTGCTTGACTTGCTCTTTTCTACTATGAATACTCAAAACTATGGATGAGAACAATCTCTTAAAACGAATTACCTTAAATCCCAATGTATGTTTCGGAAAACCTACCATTCGTAACCTCCGATACCCAGTGGAATGGATGCTTGATCTACTTTCTTCCGGAATGACAAACGAAGAAATTCTTGTTGATTATGAAGACCTCGAGAAAGAGGATATACTTGCTTGCTTGGCTTTTGCTGCTGCCTTAGCACGAGTAAAGAGTATTTACAAACTGCAAGCTGCATGAAATTTATTTTAGTGACTGATTCTTTCATTGAACTCGATCGCATTTCTATAACATCCCATTCCTGATTTAATTTTTTCATAAAATTTCTCCTTGCTCTAAACAGCTTGGTTTGGCTTGAAAATATATCTTGACAAAAAATTCTCTGATGCGCAATTTTATTAGCATGGCTAAAGTGATAAAACAACAAACTACAAAGACTAAGAAAACCAAAGATTATATTTCGTTTGATCCCGATATTCGCATTGGCAAGCCTTGTATAAAAGGAACTCGCATTGCAGTTGTCGATATCTTGGGATGGCTTGGTTCTGGAATGAGTTATGAACAAATCCTCGAAGACTTTCCCGAATTGAAACGAGAACATATTCTTGCCGCTTTGCAATTTGCCGCTAAACGAGAAACTATTACTAAAATTCTCGCCGCATGAAACTTTTAATTGATAAAGATTACTCTTTGCTCGAAATTTTTTCATAAAATTTCTCCTTGCTCTTTACTATTTAAAAACTCTTGACAAAACTGAAATTGATAACAAACTCTATCATGGCTAACAGGGCAGTGCCCGCTATTCCAAAAAATATTTCTTCGATTGATTCTGTTCTTTATACTAATTAAAAACATCTTGACAATAGACCTAAAAAATCTTATCTTCATAAGCATGACCAATCTTTTAGAAAAAGCAATTGAAACCATCTCCAAGGAATCCATAGAAATACAGGATTGGATTGCTTCTTTAATTCTAGAAGAATTTCTAGCAGAGAAAGCTTGGGAACTTGCATTTGCGAATTCTCCTAACACATTACAGACATTAGCCGCATCCGCATTATCTGAAATTGAAGCTGGCAATTTTGAAGATGGTGGCTTTGATAATCTTTGAAATCCAGAAGAACTAAAAGTTTTTTTATCTACTGGCATTGGATTGGCTCTCACGAAGAGTATAATAAAATTGTTTAATTTCTTGTTCATAAAATTTCTCCTTTACCTCACCTCACCCCGCAATTTCTACTACTTGCCAAAATCTATATTCGTCGCCCCTCTCCATAACGGGTGCTGCTTCCGCTATGGAGAGGGGATTACACGTATTTGCCAGACAACCCCGACATTGTTGGGGTGAGGTCAATACTTCACAATCCAATTCTACCTATCCCCAACTTCTTCTATTAGCTTCACCTTTGCGAACAACACCCCTTTCCGACTCGGAAAGAGGTAACTCTATACTATCCTCTACACAAAAGTCCCCTGCCCTCTTCCTCCCTGCGCTTAGTCGCGCCCAACGCCTTCGCCGGAAGGGGCTACTTCTAAATAGCCATACAACCCCTACAAAGTGTGGGGTTAGGTA
>JANYCR010000365.1 GCA_025360185.1 Leptospiraceae bacterium
ACTGGGGCTAATGTACTATCTGCCGCTCAATCGGTTTTAGTGATTGATAAGGATACAAGGGTGATAGTTTCTAATCAAACATCGCCGTGGAATGAAGGCTTTGGAGGAACTGTAGAAGTTTCCCTTTCGGGAGATCCTGGAATTCCTAGAACAGTAGCACTGACTGCTTCTTCCCTTCTAACATTTCCAGTCATTATTGCATTTACACCAGGAGGTGGGGGAAATTGGAATATACCTCAAGTAGTCAGCGGAAGCTCCACGACAGACGCAAACTGTAGATCGGATATTCCAATTGTTACAGGCTCAGGTACAGGACTTGTTTCAGGAACATATTCTGTTACATTAAAAGATTTAGATATTGCTTTATTAAATGGGGCTATTGTCTATTTGCCTTTTAATGGAGACTCATTGGATGAATCGGGAAATGGGAATAACGGAACTGTAACTGGGGCAACACTGACTCCCAATCGTTATGGGTATAAGGATAGGGCTTATAGCTTTAATGGTAGTGGAAATAAAATTACCATTTCTGACACGCCATCCTTAAATTTCGGAACGGGCGAATTTGCTATAGCCGCATGGATTAAAACTTCACAAACTGGAACTTGGCGAAGAATCATTACAAAAAGAGAAAATTCTGCTGCCGGAAATTGGTATTCTGTTACATTATACAATAATAAGCTAAGATTTGAAATTGCGGCAGGTGTGCAATTTGATTCCAATATGGATGTAAATGACAATAACTGGCATTTTATTGCAGTGCAAAGAGATTTAATTAGTGGGCAATACTTACTATTCATAGATAATGTTTTAGATGGTCAAATGGCAAATGATGGAAGAAACTTAGATACGAGTCCCGGAATTCCTTTAGAAATTGGAACTTGGGCAGATACTCCTGCCGAATATTTTAATGGGACGATAGACGATATACGGATCTATAACCGTGCTCTTACTACTACAGAGATTTCGAATCTTTACAATGATTCTTGCGAAGTTCGGGAAAGTTGTAAAAAAATATTGGACGATACTTTAAGCAATGGAAATGGAGCTTATACAATTAATCCAACCGGGAATTTGACAGGTAACCCATTTCTTGCTTATTGTGATATGACTACTTCGGGCGGTGGATGGACGTTAGCCTTAAAAGCAGATGGAAATCTGAATACATTTGAATACAATTCTTCGTATTGGACGACAAATAATGTGTATCCTTCAACTGTCGCTGTGCCAGATTTAAATCTATCTGAATACAAAAGTCAAGCATTTAACACTCTCCCCTTTAGTGAAATTTGGCTTCGTATGGATACTTCAGGAACATTAGGCGATATGATTTTACCAATTACAGGAACTTCTTTATTGAATACATTCAATGGTGGGTTTATTGCAACTAGTATGGGCAGGGCTGCCTGGAAGAATATGGTTCCAAATAGTAGCTTACAATACAATTGTAATAAGGAAGGAGTGAATATAAATAATCTATTCATATTATCTAGAATTGGATTTGTAGCAAACCAAGAAAATGACTGTAATTCAACAGATAGTGGAATAGGAATTGGAGTTGATCGAGTAACGTTTGGAAATCCATCTGTTGGAAATTATGCCAGCAATATTTGTGCTTGTGGTCCTTTTGATAATGGAGTTCGGTTCATTCCTTCCTTTGGGTATCTCTTTGTTAGGTGATGAGGCTACTAACAAAGAGATTAATTTCTACTTGATTGATAGAAACAAATGAATAATTTAAGAGCACGAGAGGAAAAATAAGGTAAAATGAATATTACAACAGCTAATGCTCATACAACAATCCAAAGCATTGTTGAAAAATTAATTTCGGAACCATTAAAACAATTTTTGTGAGGTATATATGAAGAGTCTTGTATTGGAGTTTCCTTCTTTTTTGGCTTTAACTTTGAAGATGGAAGAAGAGGAGTTTTTAAAAGAAGTTAAAATTTTGGCTATTGTAAAAATGTATGAAATGGGGAAAATATCATCTAGCATAGCGGCTAAAGTACTAAGTATGCAGAGACTAGATTTTCTAGAAATCCTAAATAAATATAAAGTAAGTTACATGGATTCAATTACAGAAGAAGAATTAAACAGAGAACTAAATGCAATCTGAATATGTTTCTAATACTACTCCTATTTTAAATTTTTTGAAATTAGGAAGGCTTGATATACTTGAGAAAGTTATTGGAACTTTGATAATCCCAGCCTCGGTTTTTCATGAAATAGAAACAGGAAAAGCTAAATCATTTTATGATAACTTAAGAAAATATTCTTGGATAAACATCCTAGAATTAAAAGAAAAATCTGCATTAGACTTACTCATTGAACTGGATAAAGGAGAAGCGGAAACTATTGCTTTGGCGAAGGAGTTAAAAATCAACAAAGTAATTATTGATGAAAAATTGGGCAGGAGATATGCAGAAGAGCTTGGACTTTTTCCCATAGGTACATTCGGAATTTTATTGAAAGCAAAGGAATTAGGCTTATTGGATAAAATTAAGCCATTGATTTCTACTTTACAGAATAAAAATACTTGGATAGACGAAAATCTAAAAAGACTTGTTCTATACAAGGCAAATGAAATTTAATAGAATGCGATTTTTTCGGAAAATTATTCTCCTATTTTTATTTCCTCATTTCCTTAACTGTGGAGTTTTTTTTCTCGATGATGCGGGAATTCATTTAGTTCCTAAGAAAAAGAATAAAGTTGTGGAGCAAATTAGAGCGTTAGTCGCTCTAGGTCAATACAGTTCTGCATCCCTGGCTTTTACCAATGTAGATAATCAATCTCCCTATGTATTCAATGCATCTCCAGCTTCTAATTCTACGCAGATTCAACCTAATCAGGTAATCGTTGTTACCTTCAGTGAGCCGATTTCCCAATCTGCGGGTAATTTTATTTTACTTTCTGACTCAGGTGGAAATTTAGTGAGTGGTGCTTTATCCTGGGGAAAGGATTCTCTTAGTTTCCAGCCGGGTATGTCTTTAATTTACGGGATGACATATATGGTTACGGTCAAATCAGGCATTAAGGATTTATCTGGAAATTCTATGACGAGTGATTATTCTTTTTCTTTTACAATTCTTGCTACACCTGATAGCACTGCACCGGCAATACTTAGCACAACTCCTGTAAATGCGTTTACGGGTTATAATATTGATAATGCAATTTATATTACCTTTACGGAAAATATAGACACTAGCACAGTAAATGCGGCAAATGTAAGTCTGACTCAAAACGGTGCAAGTGTTAGTTTTACACTAAGTAGCTATCAGGACAAAGCGATATTAACCCCTAGCTCCTCTCTTCTTTCTGGAACTTTGTATACTGTTGTCCTAAGCCAATCAATCAAAGATTTAGCAGGCAATACAATGACCGGGGATTATATTCTCAATTTTACTACAGCCCTTGACTTAAACGGACCAAGAATTGTTTCTCGTTTTCCTAAACTTAATTCAATCGGACATTCTATAAATGCGCCCATTTCAGTGACTTTCGACAAATCTATAATAGCCGCAAGTGTAAATTCCAGTAGTTTTTATATGAATGACGGGTCTACCAATATAACAGGTACTGTTAGTGTGGTCGGGCAGACTGCTACATTTACGCCTTCTGCTCGACTAACGGCAAACACAACGTATACCGTTACGATTACCAATGCGGTTTTGGATACTGTTGCTAATCCGCTACCTGCCAACTACATCTTTACTTTTTTAACAAAGTATACAAAAGTAATTGGGGGAGCGACTCATACCTGCGTTATCGTGCCCTCTGGAAATGCTCGGTGTTGGGGCGGGCAGAATACATGGGGACATCTTGGCACTGGAGATTTTTCGGATGTACCTTTGGCGACTAACGCACAAAATTTAAACTTACCAGAATATGTCACAGATTTATCAACTAGATTATCTACTACCTGTGTAGTGCTAGTCAGTGGAGCGGCAAGGTGTTGGGGAGATGGGAGTTATGGAAGTCTTGGAAATGGAAATAGCCTTTCTTCTCCCGATCCCTATTCAGTGATTAGCCTAACGGCGGAAAGTCCTTTTGTGCAAATTTCTGCCGATTATTCTCATACCTGTGCTAAAATGGCAAATGGAGCTTTTAAATGCTGGGGAAATAGTAGCTTTGGACAATTAGGATATGGAAATCTTTCTACTGTTAATCATGTTTTATCGGCTAATAGCATTTTACCTGTATCAGGTACTTTACGAATCTCTACCGGTTGGGGTAATACCTGTATACTGCTCATCAATGGAAATGTTCGCTGTTGGGGGGCAAATACGAATTACGAAGCAGGTGATACAACGCAAGCGGTTTACAATGATTCGACGGCGGTAAATGATTTGAATAATTTGACTATGCCTGTTACAGAGCCTGCCACTGGAATTTCTACAGGAGTTCAGCATACTTGCATTATCCTTACCTCCGGGAAGGCAAAGTGCTGGGGACTTGCTTTTTTATACCGTCTCGGAAATGGCTCGCAAGCGCCAAATATAGATTTTGCGTCAGCACCTGAAATAAATTTTTTGCCAAGAAAAATTACGCAGATTGCTACAGGAATGGATTTTACCTGCGTACTACTTGATGATGGAAACATGAAATGTTGGGGCTCTGGAATTATTGGTGGAACAAGTGCACTAGGTTATGGAAGCGTAGCTCAAGTGACTGATGCAGGCAATGCAGCAGATATAAATATAGGGGGAACGGGAATACAAATTTCTACAGGACTATTTCACACCTGTGTCGTTATGAATACAGATGAAATTAAATGCTGGGGAAATAATATTTTTTACCAGTTAGGAGACGGGACGACTACAGGGCGACTCTCGCCGCCTACAAGTGGAACAGGGGTTACGTTATATTAGCCATGAGAAAAATAATCATATTTTTTTTAATTATCTTCACTTGTAAAGAAGCTAAGTTCAATCATCCAGCAGAGGGAGCAGGAGGAATATTGATTGGCACTGCCCGACCGAATTCTCTTCCAACCATCTTGGTCAGTTCTAATCCTGATATCATGGAAGAAGGAAGTTTCGCAACCTTGCAAATTAAACTTTCCCGTGCAATTTCCGGGGACGCTAAAGTGAGTATCGTATCGAATAAGAATTTTATTTCTGTAACAAGTCCTTCTTCCTCAGAATTGAATTTTACGCCCGAAAATTATACCACAAATCAAACTGTTATAATTAAAGTAAACTCCTCTGATAAAGTAAATCCCGAAGAGGCAACTCTCAGTTTTACCTCTGGCTCTCTTAGTCCTACCCAAATCAAAATTAAAGTAAATTTTAAATTTTCAAGAAAGTTTATTTTTGCTGGAGATACTAGTGTTGCCGAAGAGGCTAATGGCAATCTTCTTGTAAGTCTTTCCAAGAAACCAACGGCTAATGTTAATGCTACGATTACTGCAAGTGATAGTTCAGCCGTTTCTATTGTAAACCCAGTTCTTAACTTTACGCCTGAGAATTATTCTACTGCGCAAACAGTTGTCTTTAGCATAAATGATATATACAATGACAATAGGTCCTATACATTTACAGTTTCAGCAGATGGGGAGAGTTCCATTTCTCCTCCGGTTACTGTCATTGATAATGATTACGCCTACTTAGATATATCCGCTGGACAACCAAATAATTCTGGAATTTCTCCTTCACTCGCAATGGATTTACCCAATGCAAGATTTTATATTGCTGCGACAGATAATTCTAGGGGGAATAGAGTTTTATTTTATCGTTGTTCCCTAAGTGGTAGTTCATGCAATTTTTTCTATAAGACATCTTCCGAAAATACTAATACAGGTACTCGACCGCATATTGTATTAGATTCAGCGAATAACAGAGTAGTAACCGCAACCAAAGACTTAAATACAACTAAAGTGCGACTTAGTTTTTGTGATATAGATTTTAGTGCTGCCTGTAGTTTCTCAACAATGACGGGTAATTTTAGTTATTCGTATGAAAATCCTAAACTATTATTTCCATCCTCCACAAGTCTAGTAGTGGCAGGTGGTGTTTCTACTGCCGCTTATATGGCAGCCTGTTCGAGTAATGGAACCGGATGTATAGAACCAGCAACAAATCCAATCGCAATAGTAGGTGGATATGGAAGTCGTGCGGCTGTAATAGATACTGTCAATTCTAAAATTATAACTGCGTATAACGGAGATTATCCGATTCCTCCAACTACTCCCACTTCTCATTTTATTCCAATTGTTCTGAGTTTTAATTATGACGGCACCGGTGCGCAAAATTTTGTAATCTCTCATAACGATAAATCGGGAATTACTCCTGACTTAAAAATTGATTCTGTTAACTCTAAATTGATTTTAGCTACTGCTAATTCGAATGGAACAAACTCTAAACCCTTGCTTTTTATATGTGATCTAAACGTTAGTGGTTGTATTGAAAAAGATATTTCGACAGGACAATTATTTACTTTCTTTTTTCCTTCTTTAAATATTGACTCAACAAATAAAAAAATATTGGTAGTTGTCCATAATGGAAATCAAAGTAATGCTCCTTATTTGTTTCATTGTGATCAAAATGGAGATAATTGTAAATCTACTGATTTGTCAAGAGGTAGTTTGGTATCAATTACCTCTGATTCTCTCGCGCCTAATTACGATTCGGCGATAGATAGTATTAACAAAAGATTGATTCTTGTATTCACTGATCAATCTACCGGTAAATTGAAAATGCTTCGTTTTGGGCTTGGAGGATTTTGATTTCATGTTTACAAAAAGCATTTATCTTTCGTTTAAAATTTATTATCCTATTTTTTTAAATTCTATACTTATTGCGCAAGAAGCATAGTAGGTATAGAGTTTGGTTGCGCGGCATATTTTGGGTTTCAGAAGTTGTCATCGGTCAGGTATTGTATTCAGATTGTATTTAATTATTCTCTAGTCAATTGGAATATTTTGAGTGACTATTTAGAACGATCCAATAATATGAAATGTATGTCTGATTCGGTTCCTCCTCGGAAGTCGTTTTACAAATTCTTTGTATTAATTCTAATCGAATTTCTTTTTTTTATTCCTCTTTATGCCGAGTCACTTAGAGACATACCTTTTCTACGAACAACTGATACTGCACTTCAGACTTCCGTTTACACTTTGATTTCTAAAGATACCAATGTTCGGTTAAAAATTATTGGCGTTGTTCATGTAGCTGATAAAGAATATTATTTGAATATTCAGAAAATTATAAATGATTTGGACTATCTTTTTTATGAAGGGATACGCGTTAGCAATGAGCGTAATCGAAGTGTTAGCCCTAAAACGCAAGATCAGGCTTTGGCTTATGAATATCCTTTTTCTATAATTGCCCAGTCAAATGAAGAAAATGATACTAGACGGAGCATAAAAAAGTATTCAGATCTAAAATCAGAAATTGCTAGGTTCTTAAATTTTGCTGACCAAGCGGAGCATTTAAAGCCTAGAGCAAATTGGATCAATGCAGATATGGATTTTGCACAATTTGTGGAGCTTTTACGAACTTATAAAATCGGATTCGATTCTCTTTCTTCCAATTTTTCTGGGGAAAGTAAATCCATTTCGCGAGATTATTCGGAAATCGTGAAAATGGAATCAGCCGACAATCCCGAATACAATAGTAGAATAGCCAGTTTTAAACGAAAAATGTCTCAAAATTTGGTAAAATCTGCGATTGACTTATGTTACTTGGAGGAAATGCGTCTTCCCAGAGAGGCAATTATCATCGAACGAAATAAAATCGCAATTTCTTACTTAAAACCAAAATTCAATTCTCAAATTCCACTAGAATTGGGGCTTCTTTATGGTGCGGCACATACCCCAAATTTTGTTGAAATTTTAACTCGAGAATACAATTTTGAAATAGAATCATATGAATGGCTAGACGCGTGGAGTCTTCAAAATTAAACTTAATTTAAACATTTCTTTTTTACTAAAAACAAATAAATTTCCTATGGCAGATGGTGAACAAAATCAAATTTCAAAACAACCGGTCAGGTTTGTAAAAACATGGCTCTTATAGAAACCGTAATCATTCTTCTTTTAGTTGCAATCAATGGCTTTTTTGTTGCCGCTGAATTTGCTCTTGTGTCTTTGCGTCCTTCGAGGTTAGAAGAGCTTATCAAAGAGAACCGACCGATGGCTAGTCTTACAAAAACAGTTCTGGTCAGACTCAACGATATGCTTTCTGTTTGCCAAGTGGGGATAACAATCGCTAGCCTACTTTTAGGTTGGCTTGGTGAAAAGTTTGTCGCCGTAGGCTTACGTGGTATTTTAGAAATGATCGATTTTCCTGGCAAGGAAAGTTGGAACTTAGAGGGTGTATCCATTACTATCTCTTTTGTTTTCATTACCTTCATGCATATTACAATTGGGGAATTGATTCCTAAGTCGATCGCTATACAAAGTACGGAAGTAATTGCGCTTAATTCTTCTTTGCCGCTTCTATTCTTCTATTATCTTTTTTACCCGATTACTTATTTCATGAATGGTATTACAAACCAGTTTATGAAAACATTGAAGCTCAATAATCTAAATCATAAATTCGTTCATAGTGCAGAAGAGCTGATGATTCTTTTAGAGGAGCATACCAAACAGGGTAATATTGATAATGCGGAGTTACAGATCATTCAAAATACATTTGAATTTTCAGAGCATGAAGCAAAAGAAGTAATGACTCATCGCTTGAGTATCGTAGGATTTTCTGCCGAGGAAAAAATCAAAGAAATACTTCCCGTCATTGCTAAGAATCATTTCTCCAGATACCCAGTTTACAATAAGACGACTGACAAGATAATAGGTGTTATCCACGTCCAGGCTGTGATTGAATGGCTTGCTCGCACAAACCGAAATAAGAATGCAACTGTAAAATCAATCATGCAAGCTCCTGTTTTTGTCCCTGAGACCCTTTCGATTGAAAAGGTTTTACAAAAACTTAGAAAGTACAAGCAACATATGGCGATTGTAGTTGACGAATACGGCGGAGTAGCCGGTCTACTCACTGTGGATGATATCATGGAAGAAGTCTTCGGACCGATTCACGATGAGACTGATGTAAAAATCGAAGCATTACATGATATTAAAACAGATTCATATACGATTGACGGCGAAGCAGAGTTAGACGAGCTAGAAGATATTTTAAACGAAGATGAAATGGAAGGCATGAAAGATGTTAGAACCATTGCGGGATTTTTTCTAGAAAAACATCAGGATATGCCATCAGAGGGAAGTTCTATTACGATTACCAGAGGGACTCTTACGGTAGAAAAAATGCAGGGAAATAAAATTTTAAATATTCGCTTTGACCTGGCACCTGTCCATTTTGTCCAAACAAAGGAAGATTATGATTAGCCACAAGGAAATTGTAATTGCGGTTACTGGTAGTATAGCCGCTTACAAGACTTGCGAGCTAGTTCGCAATTTAACAAAAGAAGGGTATCCGGTTCGCGTTATCATGACAGAGCACGCGACTCATTTTATTGGTCGCATTACGTTTGAAGCGTTAACCGGTAAACCGGTTCGTATAAATGAATATGATATTGGAATGGCTCATATCGAACTAAAAAATATTGCCTCTGTTTTTGCTGTTGTTCCTGCCACCGCAAACATTATCGGGAAATTTGCAAATGGAATTGCGGACGATCTAGTCACATCCACTTACCTTGCAGCTACTTGCCCGATTTTACTTGCTCCTGCAATGAATCCTGGAATGTATGCAAGTCCTGCTGTTCAGAGAAATTTACAAACTTTAGAAAAAGATGGTGTCATTATTTTAGATCCTTCATCAGGGGTCGTAGTTTGTGGCGACGAGGGACAAGGAAAATTGGCTGATATTGCTTCTATTCAAAATAAAATTATAGAACTTCATAATAAAGAAATCACTGTATAATAAATTGCTTCAAACCTCAAAAAATGAGTTTACATGATTAAAACCGCCACTAGGATAACGCAAATTATATGGAAGAAAAGAAAAGCGATTTCAAAATTTCAAAATTAACCATTCGAGTCAAGCTGATGTCGATCATTTCCTTGATTTTCGTTGTTTCTATTTCTGCTATTATTCTAATCGCTACTTATTTTTTTAGATCCGACAGTGAAATCCGCGTGCAGGAATTGAATATTAAACTTGCCGCCGTAATAGGCTTAAAAGTTAAAACTGACATTGAATCCGTTCTTGATAAAACGCAGCTAATGGCAAATGCAGAAGAGCAGAAGTTCAAATCTGAAAATGAAAAACAAAAATTCACTGAATCTTTTTTTAAAGATGATAATAACTTTATTCTATTTGGAATTTTTTCTGAGGATAATGGAAATCTAAAACCCAAGCTAGTTAATTATAACGATAAATATCTTTCTGAAAATCGAGTTACGGAGAGTGAATTAAACAAGCTCTTAAAAATTCATTCTAAAGAATTACTCAAAGCATTTCAAGGGGAGCCTGTCATTCACAATGCAAGCCCTGGATTTTCGTATCCAGTTATTGCTCTTGCAATTCCTCATCGAAGAAGTGATTATGAATCTACAACAATTCTAGTTACTCTTTTTAGAATGGAAAAGTTTCTAAATGCATTTACAATACCGGGCATTACAGAAAACTTTATGGTGAACGGGGATGGTATTGTTCTTGCTCATCCGAATTCAAATATAGTTCTTTCAGGAACAAACCTTTCTGAATCTCAGATTGTCAAGGCAATGCTTAAAAGCACTGTGGATAATGGGCTAACGCGCTATGAGAATGAAGAAAATTCTAAAAAATTTTACATGGGTTCTTTTAAGAAGATAGGTTTCGCAGGAGTAGGCGTTATCTCTACAGTCTTAGAAGAAAAAGCATTTGAGGAAGTTTATAATATCCAAAGAAGAAATCTACTTATTATGGCGATTACGCTTTGTACTGCTATTCTAATTGTATTCTTTTATGCAAACTCGCTTACAAATCCAATTCTAAATCTAGTATCTGCTACACAAAAAATTGAAGAAGGTCAGTTTCGAGTAGATATAAAACCAACAGCAAGAGACGAAGTGGGGCTACTAACGAATTCCTTCATCAAGATGGGTAAGGGACTTGAGGAAAGAGAAAAAGTAAAAGACGCTCTAGGCAGATTTGTAAACAAAGAAGTTGCTGAAATGGTACTCAACGGCGAATTGAAATTAGGCGGTGAGAAGAAAAACTGTGCAATATTTTTTTCTGACATACGCTCATTTACCGCTATATCTGAAAAATTAGATCCACAAGAAGTAGTCGAATTTCTCAATGCATATATGACTGAAATGGTTCATTGCGTAAACGTAACTCATGGGACAGTTGATAAATTTATTGGAGATGCTGTCATGGCGACTTGGGGTGCTGCTTTCTCTCGTGGAAACGATGCCGAAAACGCTGTGAACGGTGCACTCATGATGAGATCTGCACTGATGAAATTTAACGAAGGTAGAGGTGGAGATAAAAAACCAATTATTAAAATTGGCTGTGGTTTAAATTATGGACCGGTCGTTGCAGGACAAATTGGTTCATCGGATAAGATGGAGTATACCGTAATTGGGGACGCTGTGAATCTTGCTTCCCGTGTGGAAACTCTCAATAAGCCGTTTGGAACAGATCTTTTAATTAGCGAAGACTTATATGTGATTGTGAAAGATATTTTTAAAGTAGAAAAAATGAAAGCGATCAAAGTAAAAGGAAAATCAGAGCCACAGACTATCTATGCAGTTCTCGGAAGATTTGATGATCCTAATTGTCCAGCTGATTTAGACGCAGTTCGAAGATTGGTTGGTATTAAATTTGAAGCTCCTAAACCAACGGAAGGCAAAGAAGACGAGGATGAAGAGAAGGAAGTAAAGTATGAAATCTTGGAATAGCAATAAGATTGTAGTCGCAATCTTGCTATTTTTGATTTTCTTTTTTTCTTTGCTACTTTACCTGGATTTCAAAAGAAAAATTGGAATTGGCGATAAAGAGGTAATAGGTATTATTCGCTACAAAGAAAAATTAATTCAGCGAAAAATAGATGGGCAGGTTGTGTGGGAGACCGTCGATAGGGATACACCTATTACCAATCTAGATTCCGTTCGAACAGCAGATCAATCTAACGTAACGATTGAATTAAACGATAAGACTCAAATAGAAATGGATCAAAACAGTATGATTCTATTGGATTTTTCGAATCAGAATATTAATTTAGATTTCGCATACGGTGCATTTTCCGCGAAGAGATCTGAGAATGCTAACGATTCTAAGCTAAATATTAAATCCGGCGAAAAAACAATTGAGCTTAAAAATTCCGATGTTAAACTCACTAAGACTGACGATAAAAATTTGAATTTGACAGTGGATAAGGGAAACGCTACTATTAAAACGAAGCAGGGTGATCAAGTTATTGAGAAGGATCAGCTTGCTACTGTAAAAGAAGAAAAAGTAGAAGTCCAGGCTAATCCGGTTAAACTTACAGCACCTGTAGACAAAGCAATTTATCTTGCCGGCAATAGCTTAGTAGCCGTTAATTTTTCTTGGGAGTCACAGAATAATAGACAAAAGCAAATAGACTCTGTGACAAATCTTGAAATTTCGGAAGACTATAAATTTGCTAAGAAAACAAAAAAAATTTCTGCGACTAAAGAAAGTAATGTCGAATTAAAACTTCCAAGTTCCACTTATTACTGGAGAGTTGTTACGAATAATAAAAAAAATTCCCCTGAAATAAGTGAAGTTAGAAAACTTTCTTTAATTAATGAAGATCCTATTAAATTGTTTTCTCCAGCGAATAAGAGTAAATATGCATATACTAATTCGCTGCCGATAATTACTTTTTCCTGG
>JANYCR010000388.1 GCA_025360185.1 Leptospiraceae bacterium
TAATTAAAATGAATTACATTGTGAATATCATTGATATGTAGCCCGATTTTTTTTGTTCCCTCCGTGATGACTAAAATTCTATCACTTACAGAATATCTTTTTGTTTTCATTCCCTGGCGCAAATTGAGATCAATTACCGGAACAAAGTCACTGCGAAAATTAAAATAACCTACTACAAAAAAAGAATTTGACTCGATACGGCTAAGCTCCGGTAGCCAGATAAGCTCGACTACATGAGAAGACCTTATTGCATAGACGCTCGATTGAACAGAAAATACTAAGAAGCTTTCGTTCGTGGTAGATTTATTTTCTATAACCATATACCTGATTCTTCGCTAAAAAAAGATTCCAAACTTTCAATATGATATCCTTTATCCTTATAAACCTGTTTCAAATTTTCATCGTGCAATAGACACTGTAATCCAGCTTTTCTGACTTTCGCGGACTCAGAGGAATTATGTAAGAGGCTATAAAGGCTAGACAATGTCAAGTAAGATTCTAAAAAAAGCGGATCGAGATAGATTACTTTTTTGTAGATTTCAATTGCTGATTCTAAATTACCAGAGGCTTCTTCTATTTGTCCTTTTAAAAACAGGGCGTTATGGTTATAGGGATTGGATTTCACAATTTCTTCGGTTAGATTTCTTGCTTCTACTACTTTTCCGAGGTCGGCAAATTCTCTTGCTCTCTCTAGAATTTCCTTTTCATTAGTTTTAAAAACTAGAATCTGACGATTTTGATTTAAGGGAATTGCTTGTGGTTTTTCTTTTGCGGGTAATGATAGTTTGGCTTTCGACTCTAAACCTATTTCTTTTTTCGGAAGCGTTTTTCTATAAAGGATAGATTTTTGGAGTTGGATGGTTTCAAATGTGCTCGGTATAAGGTGCGCCGCTTCCGAATGTCCTATGAGTAAATATCCATTATCCACTAGAGACCTTTCGAATTTATCCAGGATGATTTTTTTAGAAGGGTCATCGAAGTAGATAAATACATTTCGGCAGAGAATCAAATCAAATTCTTTGAAGTAATTGGTTGTGAACAAGTTGTTTTCGATGAACTGAACATTGCTTCTAATCGAATCATTGACGCGGTAGAGATTTTTCTTTAGAGTAAAATACTTTTTTATTCTATCTTCTGGCACGCCTCTAAAAGACCAATCCATATATTCTCCAATCATTGCCTGCTTTATCGAATCTCCGTTGATATCAGTGGCTAATATGGATATATCCCAATCTGCGGTAAATAGAAGTAATTCGGAAAGTAGAATCGCAATCGAGTAAGGCTCTTCTCCGGTAGAACAGCCTGCACTCCATATACGAATTCTTTTTGATGATCTTTTTTGCTCTATGATATGAGGAATAATATTTTTTTCTAGGATTTCAATTTGTCCCGCATCGCGCAAAAAATAAGTTTCTGAAATATTCAAACAGCTAATCAAAATTTTCCACTCTTCGTTTGCGAGTGTAGTGTTATCGCTTAGATATTCTAGATACTTCTCCTCGGATAATTTTTTAATAAGACTTGATTTTTTATTTATAGTGTCGAGATAGTATCCAATTTTTTCTGCATTGATAGGAATTCCAAGTTTAGATAGAATTAATTTAGAGATATTTTCTTGGAAACTATTCATTTTTATTATTTAACATGCAAAACTGCAATGATTTATGCTTCTTCCCCCAAATCAAAGAGGAAGAAGGCACATATATATATTAGGAGTCTTTTTTTTTACAACTACTTTCTTGGTTGTATTTGGAAAAAGAGGGGATGTTTCGTGTGCACTAAATTCTCTCAATATCGGAAATGGGTACGCTGTTAGAAAAACTTGGAGATTGCCAAGTAGGCAGGAATTGGAAACCCTGCCGGATTATGGTTTGCCAAGTCCTACCATTAACGTAATCGCATTTCCTGCAACAGTTGCCCTCGAATATTGGAGCTCTACTACCTATGCGCCGAGTACTGCCAACGCGTGGTCTGTCAGTTTCGCCTATAACGGTAATGCTCTCGAATATTTCTACCTTAAGACTAGCAACTACTATATGCGCTGTGTATCTGGACAATAAATAAGTTAGCATTATAATTAAAATTTTCATGTTTTACTCAATTGACTTTATACAATATTGGGCTCTGAGAGATGCATATAACTTTTTATTATAAAACGTTAATCCAAAGGCATTAGAAATAGTCGTAATAGTTTTAGTATCACCAGTGCTAACATCAATTCTCCTCAGATTTCCAGTTCCATAATCCATAACGAATAGATATTTATTTATGTATACTAGACTATGCGGAGAATTGAACGTAGCCGCACTACCTGTACCGTCTGCAGATCCTGATGAACAAGCACTCGTTCCACATCCACTTGGTCCAGCAAGAGTAGTTATATTTCCGGTGGAGATTTCTATTTTGCGAATTCTATTATTATTCATCTCAGCAACATATAAGTATTTACCATCTGAATCTATTGAACCGGCACCACCATTAAGCATCGCAGAAGTTCCTACTCCGTCTGTATCGGTTAATGCTGGGCACCCTTTGCCGGCATACGTAGTTACAGCTCCCGTGCTAGGATCTAATTTTCTAATTCTGCAATTTCCTACCTCTCCTACATATAAGGAGGTGCCATCAAAAAACATACCTATAGGATTATTAAATCGAGCAGTAGAGCCAGTCGCATCTATATATCCACTAACGTTATCTACCCCGGCTAATGTACTTACACTTGTAGTAGTGACTTTTCTGACTGTATAGCCGCCGGTGCCACTAAAAAATTCATTCACGTAGAAATTCGTTCCATCGTAAGCTATTCCATGAGGTGCCCTAAATTGAGAGGCTGTGAGGCTACTATCCAAATAACCGCAACTACCAAGAACTCCTGCAAATGTAGATGTCTGACTATTTGCCATATCCAGTTTCCGAATAGCACAACCGCCGGAGCTATTCTGTCCTTCCGTTAAATAAATATTAGTTCCTTGAGCTAATAGGTAAAGAGGATCTCTTAATAAAGCAGAAGTGAAAGATCCATTTGTTATTCCATTAGTCCCACAGGTTCCAACTACAGTCGTTAAAGTTCCTTTTATAGTTAGTGGATCAAAGCTACAATCCGTAATAGTTGAATCTTGAAAAACTTGAACGCATTTTTTTGTATAGCTCAGCTTACTCCCGCTACTTTGAACAATGACATTGAAATAATAATATTTATTCGGAATGAGGTTACTAAATGTTATCTGCGATATATTAGCGGCATAATCTTGAATAGCCGATCCATTGGATTCAATGAGAGACACAGAATCTAAATCTGAAATTAAGGAATAAAATGCTTTATAGGTACCAGTGCTCGCAGTTGGAATAACAGCGGACTTCCAGGAAAGTGTAACAGAAGTGCTTTGGACTTTTGTAAATGTAAGAGTCGAATCTGGAATATAGAATCGGGAATTATTTGAGTTAATTATACTAATAGCTAAAAAACCAAATGGACCAAGGTGAGAGATGTCAAACGGCGATTTTTTTGTTTTTAGGCAATTCAAAAAGATCAATGAAAATAAGCAAAAATAAAATATACGACGTATCATTCTAAATATAACAAACATAAAAATAGAAATTTTCAATGTAAAGGTGGATGCAAGCCTGTATTCTCCATAGAATTACTATCATTTCAACGCTACTAAACAGCGAATTCTCTTGACACACCCTCGACCGTCTACAGAATAAAACTAGAGGCTAAAAAAGCCAGTCCATTCAGGAAATACTATTTATAAATAAGGAGAAACAATAGTGCAAAGCAAAACAAAAATTTATGTATTAATGGCTGTATGTATACTCATCGGCACTGTTTTATCACCTATCGTTTTTTATGGAAAAAAAGATACGGGTCCAATGTATTTACAAGCAGAATCTGGAACTCCAGTTAAGGATACTCCTGCGAAAGCGCAGGCGGTTGCATTAGAAAATGCATTTCAAGATGTGTTCGATGCTGTGTCGCAGAGTGTTGTGTCTATCTCTACAGAAAAGACAGTTAAAATAAAAAATCATCCACTCGCAAACGATCCCTTCTTTGACCATTTCTTCGGTGGAAATGGGCAAAGACCAGGTGGGCAAGGACAAGAACTCAAACAGAAACAGAGAGGACTTGGTTCGGGAATTATCTTGAACGACGAAGGATATATTCTCACGAACGAGCATGTCGTAGGTGACATGGACAAACTCACTGTTAAACTCAAAAATAAAAAAACCTATGAAGCCAAGCTTATAGGCTCAGATAAGACGATTGACTTAGCACTTTTAAAAATAAAAGCATCGCCAGGTGATCTAAAGCCTGTTGCACTTGGTGACTCTTCTAAAGTGCGAGTGGGTAATTGGGCGATTGCGATTGGTGCGCCTCATGGACTCGAGCATTCCTTTACCGTTGGGGTTGTAAGTGCAATTGCACGCGGTGGAATTGATTCTTCTGGTCTGGGTTATATTCAAACCGATGCAGCAATCAACCATGGAAATAGTGGCGGTCCACTTTTAAATATCCACGGCGAGGTAATCGGCATTAACCGTATGATTGTATCTCCTAGTGGTGGTTCCATCGGGATTGGTCTTACGATTCCAATTAACGATGCAAAGCGAGTCTTTGAGGAATTGAAAAGTAGTGGAAAAGTCAAACATGCCTGGTTAGGTGTCGGGCTCGAACCTATTTCAGAAGAGGATATGAAAGAATTAAAATTAACTGATCCAAAAGGTGCAGTCGTTCGTGAGGTTAAGAAGGATTCGCCGGCAGACCAAGCTGGAATTAAAATCCAAGATGTAATTGTGCGCGTTGGAGAAAAAGACGTTGAGACACGAGAAGATGTAATAGAAGCAGTACTCGGAACCCGCGTTGGTAAAAAAATAGATGTTAAGCTAATTCGAAAAGGATCTCCGATGAAACTAACAGTTACAACGGCAGAGAGACCTTTTTAATAAAGCGGCTAATTCTTGGTAAACGATAGAATTCTAAATCCAGAAGATAAAAGCACTGACGATTTATCTTTACGTCCTGATACTCTGACTGATTTCATTGGTCAGAAAGAGCTTCTGGAAAATCTGCATGTTTTTATCGAAGCGGCAAAGAAGAGAGATGCTTCTCTCGACCACGTGTTGTTATCCGGTCCGCCAGGTCTCGGCAAAACAACATTAGCCGGCATCGTGGCAAAAGAAATTGGATCAAATTTAACGGTCACGTCGGCGCAGGTCATCTCTAAAGGAGCTGACCTCGCTCGTTTTCTTACTATGTTAAATGAAAAAGACATTCTATTCATTGATGAAATTCATAGTCTCAATCGTAATCTGGAAGAAATTCTTTACCCTGCTATGGAAGACTATAAAATTGATCTTGTGGTAGGCGAAGGGATTACTGCGCAAAGTGTGCAGATACCGCTAAAGAAATTTACACTCATTGGGGCTACTACAAGAAGTGGAATGATTAGCGAGCCACTCAAGAATCGTTTTGGAATTCAATTTCGTTTAGATTATTATTCCGATGAAGAGATGGGGCGTATCGTTTCTAGATCTGCAAAAATTTTAAATATTCAGATTGATCCAAATGCTGCTTTAGAAATCGGTAAACGAAGTCGTAAAACTCCCCGGATTGCAAACCATTTATTGAAACGGATTCGTGATTTTGCAGAAGTCCAAAATAATGGAAGGATTACGCTTGATGTTTGTAAGTCGTCCTTACAAAAATTAGGCATTGATCATCTCGGACTCGATAATATGGATAGACAAATCCTGACTTGCATGATAGAAAGATACAAGGGTGGTCCTGTTGGACTCAAAGCTATCGCTGTTATTGTAGGCGAAGAAGAAAGAACCATTGAAGATTCTTATGAATCTTATTTAGTTCGTATAGGGCTAATACTGCGTACCCCCGCAGGTAGGATGGCAAGTGAGCTTGCCTATAAACATATGAACATAGAAATGAAGGCAAAGGATGAACAAAGAAATCTTTTCTTTTGATCTGAATTCTCTTGAAGAGGATGATAGGCGTTTGCTGCTCTCGGCAAGTCTTGTATTCTTTCTGCTTTCTTTTTCTATAGCTCATTTATTTACCAAGAATATGCTCTGGCGACTTTTGGGAACAGACAGTAATATTGTAGAAATGAAACAGGGTGGGGAAAACCAAAAAGTATACGAAGTTCTCCTCGAACAAGAATTTACAAACAAGACCAAGAAAGATGAAATAAAAGCTCTCTCCAATGAAGACTCCGCTGGGTCGGGTGGTCTTACTGAAAAGGAAGGATTTCACACTAACTCTCCTTTCTATGAATTTATCTATGGTGGAATGCCTAGCTCTTCTCCGCAAATGACTCAAAAAGATTCAGAGTCCAAAAAAACAGAAGATGAAATTTATGAAGTTGGAATTTTTCAAAATGATCCTATGATGAAAGTAACTCCACAAAAAACTTCTGTGTCAAATCCTAACACCGGACAGGAAACAAAAATCCCTTTCAACTATCGTTTTCAAAAAGACTTTGAGTTTAGATGGGATGGCTCGAGTCAACTCTCTATTCCCCGCAAGAAAATGGCAGGTTATGAATACTTCAAGCATATGATCAAACAAATTGAAGAGGGGTTTGCCGCTCCCGGTGGAGGCAATATCGCCTATCGTGACCAGGCTGGTTTTTTTATTCGAGAAGGAATTAGCCCGGGGGAAACAAAGGTTAGCTTCATGTTAAACGATGCCGGTCAAGTAATAGATGTTAAGCAAGTAACCTCGCAGGGGCAAGAAATCGTAGACAGAGCTTGCATGGATTCTCTTCGCGGACAAAATTTCGGTCCCGTTCCAGCAGAGGTCAAAGAACAAGGAATGATCTTTGGGATTAACTTTGTCTTTCCTGGACGTATTATGTATAGGTAAATGGTTAGTTTGCGTTGAGATATTGAAATAAAAAAATAGGCTATTATGTATATAAGAGAAATTAATATTCAAAATATTCGCTCAATTGAAAATTTTCAGATGAACTTTAAAGAAGGAGCGGAAGCTGGGTGGCATGTTTTAATTGGCGACAATGGAACGGGGAAAAGCACAATTGTCCGCGCAATCGCTTTGGGATTGATTGGGGCTAAAGAAATTCCAGCCTTACGTTTGGATTACAACGATTTGCTCCGATTTCAGCAGGATACCGGCTCGGTTCAATTGACTATAAGTAGACAGGAAAAGTATGATAAAGCAAGTAGTTTAAGGCAACGAAATTTACAAGAAAGAGTAGATAGAAGTCAGCCGCTTCTGAATAAAATTTTTAACAAAGAAGAACAATCGCTTTTTCCTGTCGGAACACTTATCGGAAAAATTTTAATTTCAAAAGAGAACCGAACTTTTGAAGATGACTCTCCTATGAGAGAGTCAAATCCTAATAATTATTTTTGGGGTACAGGTTATGGATGGTTTTCTTGTTCCTTTGGACCATTTCGGCGGCTAACAGGCGGTGACCGTAACTGGAATAGTGTCTATAGATCATCTCCCAAAGCTGGCTCGCATCTATCTGTTTTTGGGGAAGGGATAGCACTTACAGAAGCTTTGGAATGGTTAAAGGAATTAGACTATAAGCGGAAAGATAAGGATAAAGATGACAAAATTATCAAGCATTTAACTACTTTTATTAATAAAAGTGGATTGTTACCACATGGAGTTACTTTTTCAGATATTAATTCTGACGGAATATTTTTTAAGGATTCGCAGAACAATGATGTGCAAGTCTTAAGTCTAAGTGATGGATTTCGTTCCATTTTAAGTTTAGCTTTTGAACTCATTCGCCAACTCTATTATGCCTACGGAAGCAAAAAGGTATTTTCTCACATTGACGAAACAATTCCAGTCATAGATTTACCTGGTGTTGTTTTAATTGATGAAGTAGATGCTCATCTTCATCCCACATGGCAGACTAGAATTGGAGAATGGTTTACTACCTATTTTCCGAACATACAATTTATTGTTACTACGCACAGTCCGCTTATATGCAGAGCTTGTAACAAAGGAACTATATGGAGATTACCCGCTCCAGGAGAGAACGGAAATGTAGAAGAAGTCTCCGGTTTAGAAAAGGATAGATTAGTCTATGGAAATGTTTTAGATGCTTACGGCACTGGCGTATTTGGAGAAAATGTGACGCGAAGCAAAAGTGCTGCATTATTATTAGAAGAACTTGCAAGACTAAATCATCTTCATATGTTAGGAAAACTAACTGACAATAAAGAGTTGGAACAAATGGAAAGACTTAGGAGTATTTTTTCGACCGACGATATACTTGAACTCTAATCCGATCAATGATGAATCTAAAAAATATCTTGAATCACTTTCCCTTCAAATTCAACAAGAAAAAGATTTTGACGGCAAATACTTATTAGCCCAAGAATTGTGGGATAAAAAAAACAACGGAGTTGGGAAAGATGTTTTTAGGGATGTGAAAGAAAACCTTGCGCCTCGAATGAATGGGTTATGTTGTTTTTGCGAAAACGATAGATCTACCGATATTGAACATTTTTATCCTAAAAGTCTTTACCCCGAGAAAACTTTTTTATACGAAAATTATGCATATAGTTGCAAACCCTGTAATACCAGAAAGGGAGTTAGTTTTCATGTGTTTAAAGATAGCACACTAAATTTATCTGAAAAAATTTCCCAGAAAAAGAAGTCTCCTTATTATCAACAGGCAAATCAAGATTGTGCGCTTGTCAACATACGAATAGAAAATCCATTGGATTTCTTAATTCTAATTCACACTGGTAGTAATTTATTATTTCAAGCAATTTCCATCAATACAAACTCAAGAGAATACATAAAAGCAAAGAATACGATTGCGCTACTTGATTTGAATTCTATAAATAAACAAGACGTTTTAGGGAGAGCACGATTTCAAGCTCTAAAATATTATTATGATCGTTTAGAAAAGTATGTGAAAGTAAAAATAGCAATCGAATACGCAGATATTATTCTTCATTTGGGTGATGCGGATACTATTGATACGTCTCTTCCATTCTCAACTTCTCAGAATCAAAAACTTGACTCGATAAAGAATGATATTCTGACTTACCATCATCCAACTGTTTGGGAAGAATTGAAGCTTCGAAGAATGGACTTTAATTTTACGAAAACCAATAAACTTTTTGCGGCTGCACCAGAGGCTTTGAATTGGTAGATAATGCCTAATGAAATGGTATCAAATCAGAATTAGATTTTTAATCCCTTTATTTTTAGTCTCATTCCTAGTCTTCATTGGGTATAATTACTATTATCTCCCGGAAGGAGGTGGCTCTAGTGGATATGAGGTAAATGCAAAACCTTTTACCAAAATTTGGAGCAATAAAAAAATAGTATTAGTCGGAATGGGCGATAGTATTGTAACTGGGTTTGGTTCCGGTCATAAGAAAAATAGTTTTTTTGAAATGATAACGGATAATCCAGAAGATGATTACCCCGATATAAAAAATATCAATCTAAGGAAAGCGTTTCCAAATTTAGAGAAAATAAATTTAGCAGAAAATAGTACAGCTTCCGGAGACCATATTTTACAAGTTGATAATTTAGAAGTTCAGTCTTCTAACGTCTACGGTATAGTGATATTATCCACAGGTGGGATTGATCTTATTCATGATTATGGGAATAGCCCACCTCAGGATGAAGCAATCTATGGGGCAAATTTAGAAGAGGTTGAGAAGTATTCTGTTCTATTCGAACAAAGACTGAATGTTCTAATTAAAAAAATAAAGCAAAAGTTTCCAGGCGGAGTAAAGATTTTCCTTTTTTCAATCTACGATCCTACTGATGGAGTTGGAGATATTGAAAATGTTAGTCCATTACTAAAACTTTTTAAAAAACTTCCCAAATGGAAAGATGGGTTATATGCTTTAAATAAATGGAATGAAATCATTTATAAAACATCCGACGAAAACGATTTCGTTGAATTAGTCGATTTACATAAAGCATTTTTAGGACATGGAATTCATTGTAAGGATAAATCGAATCCAAATTATAAGCCAGATGATCCTAGTTATTGGTATTATATGAATTTAGAAGACCCTAACCGGAAAGGTTATGATGCAATAAGAAGGATTGTTTTATTGAAAATGCTAGAAGTGTTTTACAAAGAATAAAAAAATCCCTCTCACCAAGTCGGTAAAGAGGGATTTATCAATGACACCTTACTGCGGATAATACTTATTTAACGAAACTTAAATCTTTTACTTTAAAGACTTTAACGTCGTCTCGGGTTCCTTTCTTTTCAATTGCGGTTACTATTACTTCGTCGCCGATTACTTGGATGAGGGATTTTTGATTGATAGTAGCTTCACTTCTTAGCTCAAACTCTAACTCTGTGTTGAATTGAGCAATGTATGCATCATTTTTTAAAAGTTCTATCACGTATACTTTACCATCAGCATAAATCATTGGAGACTCAGGTGCAAGTTTAATTCCTTCTGAAGAGCGTTTGAGTTCGTAATCACCAGTAGAAGTCATAAATATTCTTAAATCTTTTTTGGTAGGAAGACCTGCATCATAACCAATTGCTAAAATACCAGAGCCAGGAACAAATAAAAATTCTCTTGCATTGATACCAGCATGGTTTGTGCCTGCAATGAATGTTGTAAATTTATCTTTTGGAACTTCAGGTCCTGCGGGTAATGCAGTGTTTACTGTTGTGCTAGTTGTTGCAGTAGAAGTAGTAGTTGATGTTATTGATTTTGTTGAAGTGGTTGTCTCTTTTTTATTTTTAGAATCTAGAAACGCAATGTATTCTTTTTCAGAGGTGATATTTACTTTTCTCATTTCCTCTCTTCTTTTGTTTAATGCGAGTTTATCTGATATACCTTTGATTTCTGTTGGATTCGCAGTCATCATACGGTTGTTTAGTTCATCATTTTCAGTTGTATTTTTTTTATTTAAGAAAGAATCTATTTTCTTTTTTTGTTCGTCGCCATCTTTTTGTAATACTAAATCTGATTTTGTTTGATCCACAAGCTCGAACGATGCAATATCGAGTGCATATTTTTTTAGAATATTTTTCTCTATTGGGAGTAGAATTTGCGATTGACCGCTAATACTTTCAACTGTGGTTACTGACGGTAAGCCGATTTTTTCCTTCTTGACACCGAGAACGACATTTGTGCTATAATTTTTTATTAAATAATCTTGGTTATTTCGATTTTTAGAGTTATACAGTAAAATTAAATGTGTTAAAGTATCTGCTTCTTCTGTTGCATATTCGAAATTATCCGCTATATAAGAAGATAGAATCGTCTGAATAGAGGCTAAATCCAATTTTGCGTCACTCGTGATTTCTAAAACATCCGATCCAAGTTTACCTTCTTCGTTTGAAGTATATCGTTTGATAATTAATCCAGATACATTATGCGCTTTTAAAATGTCTGTTCTTATCGCTGAGGAAAGCTTTTTGCCAAGTGCTAAGTCTTGCTTTTTTTGTTCCTCTGCTGTAACTTTGGTTTCTAGGGATTTCTTTTCTACTGTTGTTGCAGTCTTACTACTAGTGGTAGTTGTTGTGGTTTTAGTAGTCTTTGTTGTTTTTGTGGTCTTAGTACTCTTCTTTTTTGATTTCTGTGCGTATACGCTTCCTGTGGATAGTATCAGGATGAGTGATAAAGAAATACCTTTTATAATTTGTTTTAATAATTGTGCCATCGAATTGTATTCTCCAATAATTTTTAACTAATAACTCAAATTATAAATTCCTCCTTTCCAGAAAAGTTACAATTTAAGCTTATTATTCACTTTTTCTAGTGGAAATATTTTATTCAAGCATATTATCTCTCCTTTTTGAAGTAGTATTTGTTAGTAGATAATAACAACGGGTTAAAATAGTCATTGACTATTGCATATTGCAGCTCATTCTAGGCATTGCATCTTACTTGAAATAATGAATACATCAATAGAAACAGCCATTGCTAAGGGAAGAAGAATAGTTATCATTGTCTATTCGTTTCAACCTAAAACAGAAAAACTTATCAGATCTATTCTCGAATCAATTTTGAAACAATACGATAAGGCATATCTTTACGATTCTGTTTATAGTGTCTTATTTGAAGCCATTATGAATTGTGTGAAGGCAAATGCTAAGCGTGTCTTTTTTGAAGAAAAAAAATTAAATATTAAAGATGCCGAAGATTATAGTTACGGGATTCGTGTTTTCAAAGAAGAAATAGGTAATAGAAATCTTAGAGAATTGTGTGAAAAGGGTAGAGAAAAGAATATCTACATTAAGATAGTCTATACTCACAAACAAAATGGTTTAAAAATCGAACTATTTAATACAGCAGAAATTTTAAAACAAGAAGAGCGTCGTATTCGAGCTAAGCTATCTATAGGTCAAAGGTATGAGAATTTATTTGATTTCTACAATGATAATTCTGACTCGACTGAAGGGGAAGGACTTGGTCTGGTACTTAGTCTTCTCATGTTAAAAGGAGAAGGAGTTGACCCTTCTGATTTTCGAATCGGAAGCAAGAATGGAGTTACAAAAACTAGAATCGAAATTCCATTTGATGAACATTATAAAACAGAGCGCTCTACTTACGCGATGGACTTGAATCAAAGTAATTAAAACTAGATTGCATTTGGTTTTAAATACTTGTTATATTCATTTCGGAAATATTTCCAAAAATAATAAAAAGTAAGTGGGACTAAGAAAATATAAACATATAGCCAGAGATTCCAATAAAGATTGTAATGTAGGTATATGCTTGAATTTATCATACCTAGATTGTGGATAATGATAAGTAAACTCCAACTTATGAATACTCTTGGAAATAAAAAACCACAGAAACTAAGTATTGCTCTTTTATTATAGGGAACAAAAAAATAGATTTTGTGAAACGATTCTTTATCATTGTAAAGAAAATAAGAAATAAATTCTTGAAACGAATAATCACTTTCTCTTGGGTATGAGTCCGCAGGAAAACGAATTGAATAATGCAGAAGTAGAATAGAAAGAGATACTACTAGTAGATTGACAATTAATAGAGTTGTCCATCCTTGGTTTGCCAGTGTTACTAGAGGATTTCCCTCATGAGTTAAATCAGGTGTAATCGTATAAGTTAAGAAAGCATCAATAGCCCTCACAAATACTAAAGAAAAAGAAATAATCCAAAATTCAAAACTTGTTTTCAAAATAAAACCTTTTTTATGTATATTAGATTTGTCGAAACAAACAATGAATTTAATTTAAAAAAAGAAAAGGATAAATATTTTATGAAATTAAACGACCCTTACACAAAAGAAGAACTTAAAGCTTGGGTGAAAACTATCAAACAAAATTTGGCAACAGCGTTTGACGGGTTCGAGGAGAAAATTTTTTTTCAAAAGCCCGAAACCGGTTGGTCACTAGCTGAGAACATTCAGCATATGAATCGAGTTACTAAACTTTTGCCTCTTTCGTTTTTGACGCCTAAGTTTGTAGCTTCGCTAGTATTTGGAGAAACTAATGAGCCTTCCCGTCGATTTCAAGCATTTGGGGATATTTATTTAGGAGCTCTCAGTAAAGGACAGAATTCAGGACCCTTTGCTCCTAAAGCGGAAAAGCCAGACGGGGATAGAGTTAAAAGAAGGAAAGAACTGATTGATGATTGGAATAAAGCTTGGGACAAATATGCATTAGCCCTTGAAAATTGGAATGAAGAACAACTTGATAAAGTCCTAATGCCACACCCATTTCTCGGAAAAATTACTTCTCGTGAAATGTATATGGTCGGAATGCTACATCCAATTCATCATTGTCAGATTGTCGCAAAGCGATTAAACCAAGAGTGGACTTATTTTTAAAAAAAGAAAAGCTTTACTACGTATGAATGAATTTCCAATCTTAATACCTTTAGCAATTTCTCACACAATATTTTGTTTGGTATTTATACTAAATAAGAAAAATCGTTCTCTCCATGATATAGTCGGATGCTTGTGGCTAACTTTTATTTGTCTCGCAACCATTCGAAGAAGCCTACATATAGCTTATGGGGAACAAGTTGATACTTGGTTTTTGAATATTATCTTTTATCCGCTAACGTATGGTCCTTGTTTATATTTATATACAAGGATTCAAACCCGGGATGAAAAGAAATGGAATAATAAAGATTGGTTTCATTTCGTTCCATTTATTCTTTTTACAATTCTTTCTTTTTTGCCCGGTCTTTCTTATGCTAGTTTAAAAACCAAATCAACGGAAAGTAATTTCTCTTTACTTTTTTTTCAATGCTTTTCAGTTATGAGTTGGATTTCTATTTCGATTTATGCTTATTTAGTTCATAAGCTGATAGAACAACATTCTCTAAATTTACTAGAAAAATTTTCTTATCTTTCTATAGATAATACACTTTCCTGGGTAAATCGTTTTTCTATTTTTTTTCTAATCGTACTCTCGATACAAGTTATAATTTCCTTATATACTAATTTTTCCGCACAAAGTATTATTTCGGGAAAGGTTAATGGATGGTTGCTGCTCGGATTCCTTTATGTTTTAAGTTTCTTTTTCATAAGGCAGGACAGCGTATTTGTAAGAACAAAAAATTCCGAAGAATCAAGTAAGAAAGAAAAATACGTCAAATCGGGATTAACCGAAGATAGAATTAAAGATTTAGCTCAATCTTTAGTTAAATACATGGAAACTGAAAAGCCATATTTAAATTCAGATTTAATGATTTCAGATATTGCGACTGCAATGAATATAAACGTTAATCACCTAAGCCAGATTATCAATGCAAACTTTCAAAAAAATTTTTTTATGTTTATTAATGATTATAGAATTGCTGAAGTCATTTCTAAAATGAAAGATCCCGTTTACTCAGAATTTCCTGTATTACGAATTGCTTATGATGCTGGATTCAATTCGAAATCTTCTTTTAATTCTATATTTCGAAAATCTACAGGATTGACACCTTTAGAGTTTAGAACAAAGAAAAAATAAACTTTTATGTTTACTTGTAAGCCATGATGGAGAATATTAAATTAGGGAGAATTGAAAATGGATGTAGCTAGTCTTGACTTATGGTTTCGGCGCGGGATAAGTGTTATTACACTCGCTTTTGGAATTGTGCAATTGTATTTAACGGAAAAAAATATTTGGGTAGATGCTGGCTTTATTATTTGTATGGCTGGCATTGTTGGTTATTATACAAATTTTCTTGCAATTAAAATGTTATTCCAACCCAAACAGGGAAAAGTTCTTGGCTGGGAAGGACTTGTTCCTAAAAACAAGACAAATATTGCACAGAGTCTCGGAGAGAGTATTCAAACAAATTTACTTGCTCCAGAAATTCTTTTAGAATACGTTTATGAAAGAAAATTAATTGAAACAGGAACTAAAAAATTAGGCGAATGGCTAGATGAGCTTTTAAAAGACGAAGAGGTTCGGCATAAAGTAACGGCTAAGATCATTTCTCTGCTCCAAGAAAAAGGACCGGATCTTCTCTCGCAGGTTTTTAATTTCACAGAGGAAACGTTAAAAGAGCTTGCTAAGAACCCTGAAGAGATTAAAAAACTCTGGGAACAAATACGCACTCGAATAAATGAATATATCCAGTCGCGGGAAAATAGAGAATACCTTGTAGAACTTATTAGAAAATTGGTTCTTGAAGAATTACCACGATTATCCGTTGTATTAAATACTGCCATAGACGAATACTTGAAACAAAAAGATACGATAGGCAATATTGGAATTGGGTTCAAAAAAATTCTTTCTTTTGATAGTGCGGCATTGCAGGATATGCTCCAGAAATTTATTGAGGATGAAGATACGACTGAGCAGTACATGGGGGTAATGGATATTCTTGTTTTAGATTTACAAAAAAAGATGGAAGCGCAAGAGACCCAGGAGTTTATATTATCTAAAGTAAAAGATTGGGTAGACGTTGCGAGTGAATATTCCAGGCAGACTTTTTTACCAGCAGCTATTGAGAGATTGAAAAAATTTTTGGATAATCCAAGTAATTGGGAGAAGGTTGGAAATTATTCGTTTCGTATTTTAGATTATGTAAAAGATAAGACGATTGAATTTATGCAATCTCCAGAAGGAAGCGAATACTTAAAAACAAATATTGCTAAGATTATTCACCAAATTAATGTTACAAATTTAGTGCAAGAGCAAGTGATGAAGTTAGATACGGATGAACTTGAGAAAATGATTTTAGATAATACAGGTGGAAATTTAGTCATGATCCAATTTCTAGGCGGAGTACTGGGATTAATCGCTGGGTTCATTCAAGTGCATATTTATTTTGCTGTGCCGGTGCTCGGGCTTGTTGTGTTGACCTGGATTTCTTATTCGAGAAATCAGAAAAGATACAATTTAAGCTAATAGTATTTCTTGACTTTAGTAAGAAGAAATTATTTCGTGATAAGGTTTGACTATATTATAGAAAGGAATTTTAACGATGAAAAAAAAATATACCTATTTCATTTTTGTATTTGTGTTATTTACTGTTGGCTGTGATTATCTTAAAAAAAATCTCATCTACATGTTAGGTTCAGCAGACAAGTATGAGATCGAAGGGAATGCGGCTAATCTAGTTCCTGTGATTTCAGGGTTAGATGAAAAGAGAGAGAAGATAGATATTAGCCTGAGAGAAGTTGCGAATGGTTTTGACCAACCGACTGATTTACAATTTCCGCCGGATGAGTCTAAAGAATTTTTTGTTTTAGAAAAGAAAGGAAAAATTCTCTGGGGGCATGTTGGAAAAAAAGAAACGAAGGTAATACACCAATTAACCGTAAAATCAGAAGCGGAAGAAGGACTTCTTGGGATGGCGTTTCATCCTGATTTTAGAAAGAACGGGAAAATTTATTTGAATTACGTAATCCAAGAGGGGAAAAAAGATATTAGCCATATCGCAGAGTGGACTGCAACCTCGCCTAAGGATTTAAAAAATACAAAGCTAGAATCGGAACGAATCCTAATAGAATTAGAGCAACCTTATGCAAATCATAACGCGGGACAGATTTTATTTGGGCAAGATAAAATGCTTTATATTGGGTGGGGCGATGGTGGTTGGAAAGACGACCCAGCGCATAATGGACAGAATCCTAAAACTTTTTTAGGCAGTATGTTGCGAATTGATGTAGATTCAACTCCAGATAAAGACAAAGCCTATAAAGTTCCAGAAGATAATCCATTCTATGCGGACAAATGTTGTAAGCCGGAAACATTTGCTTACGGTTTTAGAAATCCTTGGAGATTTAGTTTTGATTCTAAGGGTAGACCTATTGTTGCAGACGTCGGTCAGGATTTATGGGAAGAAGTGGACATAGTAGAAAAGGGAAAAAATTACGGATGGAATGCGCGAGAAGGATTTCACTGCTTTGAGCCAAAAGAAAAATGTAAAACAGATGGTCTAAGTGACCCTGTTTATGAATACGGAAGAGAAGATGGACAGTCAATTACAGGTGGATATGTTTACACAGGTAAAGATATTTCTAAGCTTACAGGCAAATACGTATTTGCCGACTTTATGTCTGGAAGAATTTGGGCAATTCCTGTGCCGGATAACGCATCTGAAAAAGTAAATTCATACACACTCGGAAAATGGCCTGTTTTGATTTCTTCCTTTGGACGAGATGCGGATGGTAATGTATATATAGTCGATATGGGAAAAGGGAAGATTTTTCGAATTGAAGGGAAGTAGAAATATATGCCACAGAGACACGGAGCCACAGAGAGCGATAATTTATTTAACAAAGCAATAGAAGCCTTTGATGAAGCAAATGCAAAAGATCCAAATTTTATCGAAGTCGATAGATTTGAAAAGCCTTATGAATTAATCTATGCAAACTGGCTTTACCAATGGGTAATGAGGCTTAGTCCTAATTCATCGGAGGAATTGCAATTAGCCGCTAGATGCCAACATCTCAAAAGATGGGAGATTCCTCGATCTAAATACCCGGAAGGACTCAAAGGATACACAAAATGGAAAAAGGAATTAGCCGAGTATCATGCAGAGGAAGCGAGTAAGATACTAGTTGAGATTGGATACGATTCATCAGTTGTTGAAAGGGTAAAAGCTATTAACCTCAAAAAGAATTTAAAAACTGATGTAGAAGTTCAAACTATGGAGGACGCTCTGTGCTTGGTAACTTTACAATACCAGATAGATGGATTTAGTGCCAAGCATGATGATGAAAAGATGATAGGAATTATTCAGAAAACATGGGCGAAGATGAGTGAGCTAGCAAAACAGGAAGCGTTGAAGTTAAAATACTCGGAGAGGGTATTATCGCTTATTCAAAGAGCGATTGCGTAAAAAAAACCGAGGTGTTTTACCACCTCGGATCAATAGTTTCTAAAAAGAAAGCCTGCTAATTTTAAACCACAGCTTCAGCGGATTCTAATTCTTCCTCTAAAGCCATGTTCCTGCGTGAACCTTTTTCCACTTTTTCGGATGTATTACTTTTTCCATTTTCTGCCGCAGCCTTGACTGCAACCACTGCACTGCCGTTAGGTGGTAAATCGTTTAGATCGCGAATCTGTGCTTCGAGTTTTCCTGATAGATCAGGATGCTCTTGTAGATACGCACGAACGGTTTCCTTGCCTTGACCAATTTTTTCGCCATTATAAGAATACCAAGAGCCGCCCTTAACGATGATTTCGTGTTTGACAGCGAGATCAATGATGGAACTTTCTTTGTTAATTCCAGAGTTAAACATAACATCGAACTCCGCCTGTTTGAACGGAGGGGCGCATTTGTTTTTCACAACTTTTACCCTTACCCTGTTCCCGATTGGGTCTTCCTTGTCCTTTAAAGTTTCAATTTTTCTAATATCCATACGCACACTTGCATAGAACTTGAGCGCATTCCCACCTGTAGTTGTTTCAGGCGAGCCAAACATAACACCAATCTTCATACGAATCTGGTTAATGAATACTACTGTAGTTTTAGACTTGGAAATTGTCCCAGTCAGCTTTCTAAGGGCTTGCGACATTAGACGGGCTTGTAACCCCATATGGGAATCCCCCATATCACCTTCAATCTCTGCTTTAGGAACTAAAGCAGCAACGGAGTCTATTACGATAATATCAATGGCATTGCTACGAACTAAGGATTCGCAAATTTCAAGGGCTTCCTCCCCATTATCTGGCTGGGAAACGAGAAGGTCATCGATATTTACACCGAGTTTTTTGGCATAAGAAGGATCAAGCGCATGTTCAGCATCTATGAAGGCTGCAATTCCACCTTTTTTTTGTGCCTGCGCAATGGTAGATAACATAAGAGTCGTCTTTCCAGAAGATTCAGGACCGTAAATTTCTACCACTCTACCTACTGGTAAACCACCGATTCCTAAAGCAATATCTAAATCTAATGAACCTGTTGAAATTACGGGAATTGCTACTGCTGCGTTGGATCCCAATCGCATAATAGAGCCTTTTCCGAATTGTTTCTCTATCTGACCCATTGCGGCATCAATCGCACGCTTTCTTTCTTCGTTCTTTTCTGAGAGAATTTCTTCTGCCTTATCCTCTTTTCCTTTTTTCATGGATAACTCCTATTTAGTTTCTAATATAATTGGGTAAAAAAATGCTTGTTTGCGCGGTGTTTCTAAAATTTTTTTGCTAAATTTCAGAAAAAAACATTTTCTACCAAAATCTATTCTGAGTATGCAACTAGGCACGGACAAAATAGAGGATAAATGATAACTTTTTCGCTTTTCCAATCTTCTAAGGAATGGTAACGTATGTATAGTTTTTTTTTCGAAGAAATTGGATTTTTTTCGAAAAAAACTGTTTTTTAGGGTAATTTTTTGCTAAAGGTTGGCATGATTTATGACAAGACATGCCTTTGTCCCAATTTATAAAACTAGGGATATACAATTTCTATCCATTTTGAAATTTCATTTGGAAGAAATGGAGATTCCCTATTTTATTACTGGGGAAGATTTTCTATTTTTAGAAAATCTAGCAGTTCCAACTCACGAAGCGTATGCGATTTTGTATTTATTACCGGAAGATGTAGGGCGAACGCATTTAAACTCCTATGATTTTACTGCGGTAATCATCGTTCCAACCAGCGGCATGTCTTTTGGCTTTAACACCGAGTTTAATAGATTTATCATTTTTCAAAAAATTCAAAGCAATCTTTCGCATGAT
>JANYCR010000397.1 GCA_025360185.1 Leptospiraceae bacterium
TTCGCTACTTAGATAAAGATAAAAAAATATCCAATAATAAATATGGAGTTGCAAAAGAAATTTATAAACTCGATAGAAATGGAAATGAAATTTTGCGAGGATACCAAAACGAAAAGGGAGAATTAGTCGAACAAGAAGGAATTGCTAGAATTACTTCGGAGTATGATAAGAATGGAAATAGAATTTCAGAAAAATTCTTTGGGAAAGATGGAAAACTAAAACAAGATATAAGTGGTGTTTGCCAGCGTGTTTGGAAATATGATTCTAATGGCTATTTAGAATTATCTGCTGAATACAATGATAAAAATGAACCTTTATCAAAAGTAATTATTACTAAAAGAAAATACGATAGTGCAAATAGAGCTATAGAAGAATCTTATTTTCTAGAAGATAAACCAACTTTGAATACAGATGGAATTCATAAAATAAAATGGCTTTATGACGAAAAGGGAAATGTAATCGAAGAAGCTTATTTTAACCAAGAAAATAAAGAGTCTCCTCTTCGCGACGTTATCAAGTATAAATGGTTTTATGATGATAAGAATAATAGAATCAAAGAAGAAGCATTTAAGTTAAACCAAGAAAAAGAAATTTATAATTACGAGTCTATCAAGGAAGAAGAAAAGCAAGAAACGAAATTGTCTCTGCATTTACAAATTCCTTCGAAAGAGGAAAGAAGGAATTTAGCAAACAAAGTAATTGAAAATACCGTGAGTAAAGATTCTAAAGAATTTCGCGTTCGTTCTACTTATGATGATAAGGGAAATTTAATTCAGAAAGAATTTTTAAATGAGAAAGGGGATTTTTTAGAAAAATATTTTTCAAAGAATTATAAGATAGTTAAAATTTTTTGGAAATATAATAGAAATGGTTTCCCTATCTCCGAGGAATATTTCGATGCAAAAAATAATCGAGAAGAAATTTGGGGTAGCTTTCTTATTAAATGGACATTTGATAAGGAGGGAAATCTAAAATCTTATCAGTCTTTAGACGAAAAAGGTAAATTAAATTCGGAAAGATTCAGTTTCAGATACGATAAATATTGTATAAGCTTCATAAAAGAAAAATTTAAATCTAGCTTCGGAAAAAAAGTTTCAAATTGTCTGATTGAGAAAATAGTTTATGATACGAAGGGTAGCGACAAATATAGATTATCCAGAGTTCTTCAAAAGAATTATTTTTCTCAGAATGAAATTCCTTTCGAAACAATGTCATTTAATGAATCTAGATTTTATGAATACTATGATGATAAAGAACAAACCAGTCGCATTAAACTTAAGCATGGAATGTTCATCCGATATTCGTCAAATCCAAATAAAAATCTTTTTATTGAGTTTGATAACGTCGATGAGCCTATTTATATGGGAATCGAGGATAAAATGAAAAATTTATTTTCTAAAGAAGAAAGAGATGATTATATTAGATTTCCGGATTACGAGTAATAAGTATGAAATTAAAATTCTTTTTTTTAGTAGTATTATTTTCAAATTCTTTATTATCAGAAAGTGAAGTATATAGAATTGATAAAAATTGTTCTCCTATAATAGAAATTCAAAAAAAAATTTCAAAGGATAGTTCGTATTTATATCTTAATTTATTCTGTAAGCAAAGAAGAAGTTGTTTAAGCAAACTGAATGAAATGCTACCCATTTTTAAATCTTCAAATCGCGTGTCCGAATCGGAAGCAGAAAAGGAATTTGCGGATAATTACAGTTCATGGAAATATTTAACAATAACATGTAACGAGTTCGGTTTTGTGAGTGTGATGATTTATACGCATGGTGTTGATAGGTACGCAATGCATTCATTATTTCACTATCATGAAACCTATGTAGCACATATCAGACAAGATAAATTACTAACTCTCAATGATTTAGTCTACGCCACACCTGAATTCTGGGATTTTCTATCTAGAGAAATTTCTAAAAGTATTAATTCACCTAATGCAGAAATTCCTAAGAAAGAAGATTTTAAAGTATTTACTCTTTCTGATACTCATATAATATTTATAATTAAAGAACTCCTTGCCAATGAGTCTTTCTCAGGTAGTATTCCCATTAGCCGCATTCAGAAATTTTTAAAACCGGAAATTAAAAAGATATATAATTTGCAGTAATCTTACAAATTAGATTTATGGCTAATTACTCTTATCCATCACAGAGATCAATTCTTCGATAGTGTTTTCATGCGAACCAGCTTTTTCTGAATAAGAAGCCATCCGTTTTTACTTTAAGCTTTTAATTTGTGGGATCGAATAGATAGAATTATGGGAGAAGTTGAATGCAAATTAGGCGGTAGCCGCTAGAAAGAAAAGAAAGATAAAAAAAATCAAGACTTAAATAAGTAACACTGTTTTCATGGTGTTTGGAATTACAAATTCGCTTGAAGCTTTAAGTACTAATGAATAATTTGCAAATATGTAAACTATAAATTCTTTTTCTGTTATTACATATGCATTGCGAAAAATAAAAATAAAATTGAGGTTATATAAAAAATGAATACAACAACTAAAACTGTTCATATTGACATTGAAATACCTGAAAAACTATTTCTATCTCTTGGCGAAGAAATAGCCTTGTTCAGAGGTAATATAAAATTATACGCAGCCATTTTTTTATTTCAATCTCATAAATTATCTTTAGGAAAAGCTGCTGAGTTTGCAGGAGTTTCTAAAGATTTTTTTCTAGACTTATTAAATCAGTATAAAATTCCTATTATTGATTATTCAAGGGAAGATTTGAATGAGGAACTAGCTAGATTACAAGAATGTTAATTGTTTCTGACGCATCACCATTGATTAGCCTTGCTTTACTCGATAAGCTAGATTTGCTTGATCGTCTATTCAATCAAGTCTACGTACCACAAGAGGTATATAAGGAATTAACCCAAAAGGATAAACCTTATTATGATAAATTCATAATTTATTTAGATGGAAAAGTTAAAAAAGTAAAAGATCAAACTTCAGTTAATATTTTGAAAAATGATATTGATGCAGGAGAAGCTGAAGCAATAGTTCTTGCGATTGAAGAAGGAATCAAAGATATATTAATTGATGATAGTAAAGGTAGAAACAAAGCTAAACTGAATGGATTAATTCCCATTGGGATTGTGGGTCTTTTATTAAGAGCGAAACAAAAAGACTTGGTAAAGGAAATCAAACCTTTACTAGATAAGCTAATGAATAACAAAAGAAGGATTTCGCAGGACTTATACAATTATGCAATTTTTCTAGCAAACGAAAGCAAGCAGTAGAACGAACATCTCTTTATGAAAGAAGCGGAGTCCAGTTTTGCTATACCCATTCTCAAAAGTAAATTCCGATTTAAAATTGGATACTTGCTTTTGAGAATGGGGAACACCCCTTTCTAGAAAAATAGCGGAACTTATTTGTGAGAAGTGGTATTTAAGCTTTTAATTTGTTGTATAGAAGGAAAAAGAATTATGGAAGAAGTTGAATGCAAATTAGCCGCTTCGGCGCTAGAGAGAAAAGAAAGCCTGAATGAAACCTAAAACTTATTTATATCTTCCTTTTTTAATTTTACTATCCCTGTTTTTAATTGATAAAATAGTACTCGTTCCTGCATTTCAGAAATGTTGTTTAAAAAAAGGAGACAAAGTATTCTTTCAAACTAGTTTAAATAATGAATTTTTAGAAGAAAAGAGAATAAGAGAAGCATTTGCTAATCATAAAAAAGTTGCTATAAGTTTTGGATCTTCGCTCTCGTACGGATTTGACTTTAATCAAAGAAAAGAATATTCTGATATTATAAATAAACTTAGCGCGGAAAGAATTTTAAAACTACAAAAATGGGAAATGACAAACATTATTACTCCGGGGGCAACTGTTATAACCCACTATGTTCGCTTACATCAAATTTTAGATAGAGGTCTAAAGCCTAATTTAATCTTGATAGAACTAGCTCCTCATTCATTTAATGCGGGCAGCCCGTATTATGATGATGAAATCGTTGAAGCGGTGCCATTCTTATTTGCCCTGACGCACTTCAACGAAATTCCTATTGAACACTTACGCAAAATAATGATTAGTCGTATATTCCTGCTTAGTCATTTTAAAATTGGAAGACCGACTGAATTTATTTCCATTTATGGTGCTGGCGGAAATTTAAAAGAAATTCCTGAAAGTTCGAAAGTTGGGTTCGAAAATTCCTCTAAAGCCTTTGTAAACGGGTTTATATTACAGGGCATAAAGGAAGTATATAAAAATTATAGGATTGCAAAAGACTTAGAGGCTTATTATTATTTACTTCTCAATAAAGCAAAAAAAGAAAATATACCGATCGTATTTTGGTCTCCCACTCTTCATCCGCTGGCAAATAAAGCGTTATCTGAAATCAATGTACCCCCTCTTTGGGAAAGCTTCTTACGAAAATCGGGAATTCTACCTTATTACCTTAACTTTAACTCTAATGAAAATTTCTGCAACGAATTTGTAGATCCAATACATATGGGCTTTAATTGTTTTCCAAAGAATTTTCATTTATTTGTGGAAAAGGTAGAAAATGATAAATAAAAATGCTTCTAACTTTTTCATTTCAAATCTTTTAAGGGGTAAATCGATATACTGTCCCAGAACTCGGGAAAACAGAAGAGGAATAAACATTAGTATCCGTAATTGAACCTGTCTTTCCATTTACATAATTTCCAGTACCGCCAGTAAATATGCTTGTGAAATGGAAAAAAGAATTGGTAACAAAATTGCCTACCCTATTTCAAAAACAAAACAATGCAGAACTTGCAAATAATGGAACTCATTGATAGGCAACATACAAAAGACCCGGTAAGACTAAGATGAAATATCACCTTGAAAGCATTCTCAAGATATCCATAAGTAGGAACAGAATAAGGAGCAATCCATTTTTGCTTTAAGCATTTCATTTGAAGGATAGAATGGGAGAGAATTATGGGAGTAGTGGAATGCAAATTACTAGAAAGAAAAATTTTACCCGTTTAGTTCAAAACATCTCATTATGAATAAGGAGCAATCCATTTTTGTTTTAAGCTTTTAATTT
>JANYCR010000407.1 GCA_025360185.1 Leptospiraceae bacterium
GAATTAAAACAACTTGCTACAAATGAAAATGTAATCCGCGAATCTAGGCTAAAAGCAAATGAATATATTTTAGAAGATTTTACACTATTAAAAACAGGAGAGTATGAATGCACTGTAACGGCAAGAGTCCTTACAAAAAATTCAGAGGAAATTACTATAAAACCTAAGACTCACAAGTTTAAAATTTTTCTTTCTAAGAAAGCCGATAAGAAAGATATAAAGTTTGTTACTCCCGACAACGTATACATTGAGCGTTAAAATGAAAGTATCCTCAAACCCACTCACGAAACTATTTTTACTTTTATTTTTTATAATGGTAAATTCTGCGTATGCGCTAGATAAAGATAAAGTAATGCTAGAATGGGATAATATCCCTTTTGCGAAAGAATACCAGGTTGAAATACGAAATAAACAGGGAAAAGTATTTTTCAAAAAAATAGTTTCTGAAAATAAAATAGAATTAGAAATTTCTCCCGATGATTATGAAAAAAGAATTAGCGTAATTAATAAACTAGGCGAAATAGATACAACATCCGATTGGACTCCATTTTCTATTCGCTTCGCAGAGGGGAGAATCAAAGTTATCCAGAAATGGGAAAAGGTTACGGGAAGCGCCTATTATATTTTAGAGATTGAAAATGAGCAGGGAAAAATTATCCAAAGAAGAAAAACAGAGTCAGAAGAACTAGAACTTGGATTAAATCCCGGAAATTATAAAAAAAGACTCATCGTTATGAATAAATTAGATGAGGTAGAGCTTGAGTCTGAATGGATACCATTTAGTGTAGTAGAGATATTTACCCCTGAACTAAAAGATGCAAATACAAAAGAAGTCATTACTACAGACAAAAAAAATCCTGAATTAAACTTAGATGGTATTCATTTTGAAAATGGAATTGAAGTTATCATAGAATCAAATTCTCATAAAATTCCTATCTCAGAATTAAAAATTGAAACTGAAAACAAAATTAAAATTATCCTGAGCACCGCTGATACGCCGCCCGGGTTTTATACGCTAAAAATGAAAAACCTAAAGAGTAAAACTTCTACCTACCCACAATACTTAAAATTAGAAGTCTCTTCTAAGGGGAAATTACTAAGCAAGGGAATGCAAAACTGGGAAATTCTTTTGCGCTCTGCTCTATTTGCCGGATGGGGAGAGGTTTATGGTGGTGATACTTATAAAAATTCAGCTTATAAAAAAAGAGGATATGCCTATGGAGGTTTATTCATAGTATCCGGAGCATACTTTTTAAAATTAGTAACCGACTTTCAAAAAAATAGTAATAATTTAAAAAAGGATTCCTTGGCAAATATCGCATTAACCGCAGCCATCCCCGATGATTTAGAGACGGCAAAGACTTTCATGGTTTTAAGTTCTGCAAACCAAATCATATCAAACCATAATTCATTGAAAAGTATTTCCAATGACTCCTTAAAAGTCAGCTATGTACTAATTGGCATTTACCTCATTCAACTCGTGGATGCTTATTTTATAAATCGAGATATGAATCGTCTTTATGATCCATCTCCTACTGGATTCAAATTAGATATTACCCGCGAGCCCGCCTATTCTAATTATCAAAAGCCTCAAGAAAATTTGTTATTGTATTATAAATTTAGTTTTTAATAAGATTCGAAACTCAGTTCCAGATAGCAGATGGACTGAAAATCAATTTAGAGAAAATCTCTCCAATTTTAAATTGGAATTTCGTTGAGAAAAAATATTACCTATCATTGCTCTGCGCATAACAATGATTTTAGATTATCACAAGTAAACGCTCCAGCGCCGATGGCTCCATAAGCAGTTATTCCTCCATCCCCATAGTTTCCATTCGATACAGCGCTATTTGTTATCCATTTATTGCAATTGTTACCTCCGGTAGAGGGTTTCCAACTGCTGGCAGAGCTAATTCCAGTCCAGTATTGTCCTCCTCCATTAAAAGAGTTACTCATTGCTCCAAAAACAAAAATTCCTGCTGTATTAGTAGTAAACAATGAGGTGCCATCTGTTCTCGCATACGCTGTATTAGCCTTTAGAACCCAATCAATATTTTCAGAAGAAGATGTGCAATCTACGTTAATTGAACATGCAGATCTATTTGTTACATCAGTCATCAATGTTTTGTATGTGCTTCCGTCAGAAGGCTTATTCCCGTCAGAATTACATTTTAAATCTGCACCGGCAAGTCCAGTAGAAGCACTTCCAATTAAATTTCCATCATAAGTAGAAGCAGTCACAAAAATCCTATATGCATTCAAGGTAGAGCGTATAACGGTTAACGTATATGTTCTTGTGGATGAATCTTGAGCAGTGACTAAAATTGTTATAGTGTTAGACCCAACATTTAAAGAAATACTATTTGAAGCAGAACCAGATGTAACGATAGTTCCATTGACCTTGATTGTAGAATTTATATTTGATGCCGTGGGAGTCACAGTAACCGAACTTATGCAGTATGCCGGGTGAATATTCGACTCTCGGTATCGGGCTCCATCTAATGAAGTAGCTTCTGAAAAATTTTGCTTATATTTATTAAACGCTCACTGTAATAAAAATGAAAAAATCCAATTCCCTAAAAAGTAGGCAATATACCCAAAGACTACAAAAATAATAATGAGGATAATTAATAGTATCCACAAAATTCCACTATTTGCCATGACATTTTTCTAAAAACCGAAAGCCTCGTTTTAAAACTTAAACAATTTCCCTCTTGACGAAAGAGTAACCGGAATAGGAACATCAAAATAGGTAAGGATTACTATGGAAAAAGAAACAAAATATGATATAGTTATATTTGGAGCTACTGGATTTACGGGAGACTTGACTGCTAAGTATTTAGCAACAAGAATGAAAGAGGAGCCATTTCGTTTAGGAATTGCAGGAAGGGACGAAGTAAAATTAGCCACATTAAAAAAAACGTTAGTCGCTATTAATCCAGATTGTAATGAAGTAGGATTAATCCGTGCAGATATAAAAGATTACGCAAGCCTTTTAAAGATGACGAAGGAAACAAAGCTCATCATCACAACCGTTGGTCCTTATCTAAAATATGGAGATCCAGTTGTCAAAGCCTGTGTAGAAGGTGGAGCGGATTATCTTGATTTAACCGGTGAAGGCGGATTTGTAAATCATGTTACAAATTTCTATGACAAAAAAGCAAAAGAAAATAAAGTAAAAATTCTAAACTGCTGCGGCTTCGACTCAATACCCGCAGACCTTGGGACGTATTTCACTGTAAAACAGCTTCCATCCAATGAACCAATTGAGGTAGAGTGTTTTGTAAGTTTCTCTTCCAGTAACCCTTCTCCCCTTGGACAATTTAATTCTGTTTCCGGCGGAACCTGGCATTCTGCCATTGGCTTTATGAATTTAGCAGAGCTTGAAAGACAGAAAAGTTCTTATGCCCGCATCGCTGCATCTGCGACTAATGATCGTTCTGTTAATCCAATCCCAATTCAATTTAGATTACGAGAGGAAACAAAAACCTATGGAGCCCCACTTCCGTTCGTAGACATTGAAGTAGTTCTGCGATCTGCTGCGGGCATTGAAGCCTACGGTCCTCAATTTTCTTACGGACATTATGCTGGAATCAATTCTACTCCTTTTCTACTCGGTGGTGTCCTGGGAATGGGACTTGTTTTCTCTCTAGCACAATTTGAGCCAACTCGCAATTTGCTCCTAAGCTTGCGACAACCGGGTGACGGACCGGACAAGGAGCAAAGAGAGAGTAACTCCTTTACACTTTCCTTCGTCGGAAAATCAAAAACGAAAACTGTGAGAACTGAAGTAACAGGAGGGGATCCGGGTTATGGCGACACATCTAAAATGCTAGGTGAGTCTGCTCTATGTTTAATTCATGATAGGAAAGAGCTACCTGAAAAATACGGAGTCATTACCCCCGCGATTGCAATGGGGGACAAGCTGATTTCAAGATTACAAAAAGCAGGAATTCGATTTAGAAATGTTTAGGTTATTCAAAAAGTAGTACTAAAGTATTTCAGCTAATAGCTATTAGCCTCTATATATTCTTAAATATTGACACAGCCTAGTAGTAGAAGATTAAAAATATTCTACTACTAGTAATTTTAATTCAGAATTAAAAACTTATTGCAAAAAAGGAATTCTGAATTGTTATATCAAGCATGGACTCGAAACGCTTAAAACTTCTAATCCTCCTACCCCTAGTTTTCAGTTTTTGTTTGAAGGCAAAGCGTTCTCCTTTTGATGTCAGCAAACCTTCCGCAGCAACCACGGGTTTACTAGCAGCGGCTGCATCTAGGACTACAAGCTCTAGTAGTACGTCTACCCAATCCCCCTCTTCCTCATACACTGGTTCGAGAACATTTACATCTTTAGTTCCAGGAGAGCCTTTTACCTTCGACCCCAAAATTACGGGTCAAATTACCAATATCTCTATTTCCCCGAGTGCAGATACGCTTCCACCAGGAATTACATTTGACTCCACAACTGGAATTATTTCGGGAACTCCAATAGCGCAAAGCACTGCATTTCTTTTAACAACATTTACTATTACAGCAACTGGTCCAAATGGAAGTATTCCCGTCACGTTTGACATAAGTGTATTAGCCAGTGGGGATAATGTGTGGACAAAGATTGCCGGAGTTGCTGGAAGTGATACGAAAGGAACGAAAGGTAGTTTAATGTATGAACCTGGTTCTGGCTATCTTTATATGTCTGGCACGACTAGTGGAGGTGGAAATCTTGATGGAGAAGTAAATCCTGCCGCCGCAGGTTGGGGAGCTGCCTTCATCACTTCTTATGAAATCAATGGAAATCGACGATGGACAAGAGTGTTTGGAATGTCAGGACAGACAAATACAGATTCATATGGAATTGGGTTTGATAGCTCTACATCGAAAAATATCTATATCTCTGGAACTGCTAATGGTGGATCTGCTGGTGGAACTCTTTACGGAAATGCTATTTCAGCTGGAGTTTACTTTACTTATGTATCGAAATATGACGTGGATGGAAATAGGCAATGGACAAGTGTAAAAATTGCCGGAAATAATAACGCACTTGCTATTGCTGTTGATTCTTCAGGGAATTCTTTTATAACAGGAACACTTCATGCTGCTGGTATAGATTCACAAACAAATACTGGTTGGACTGATAATGCAATGTATTTATTTAAGTATGATACATCAGGTGTAGCGCAAACAACTTCAACGAGACTTTTATCTGCAACGGTTGGTACTGGTAGGGATATTAATAGTTCTTCTATGACGATTGATAATTCCGGAAACAAGATCATTGTAGCTACTTCCTATGCATCTACGCGATGTGGGTCAGGCAACACGAATGGGATGGTAGCCGTCATCAAATACGACAGTTCTCTTGCTTACCAATGGTGCCAAGGATTAGGATCATCGGCATATGATTCTAATCCCACAGGCGTAACAACGGATGCGTCAGGAAATATATACGCAACCGGTTATACACAAGGAAATTTTGGCGGACAAACTCTTACCGGCACAAGAGACATGTTTATCACAAAGCATGATTCTTCTGGTGCTTTGCAGTGGGTGAGACTTTTAGGAGTGGCTAGCCAAACCACAGAAGGAAATGCTATTAAAATTGATAGTGGAAGCATTTATGTAACTGGTTCGACAACAGGGAATTTGGATGGCAAGACAAAGACAGGCGTAAAAGATATGTTTATTGTAAAATATAATACAAGTGGAACAAGAATCTGGACAACACTTCTCGGATCATCAGGATCATCCGCGGAAGGACAAGGTGTTGCCTTTGACTCAGCAGGTACGATGTACATTGCCGGCTCCATCAACGGAAATATCGGAGGGCAAACGAATGCTGCCGCACCCAGCAATGCACTTATGATTACAAGGTTTGTGAAGTAGATTTCCTCGAAATTTATTTTGATTATCAGTATAATTGAAAATTTTCCTTGCAAAAAAGAAATTCTGAATTGTTATAACAAGCATGGACTTGAAACGCTTAACACTTCTAATCCTCCTTCCCCTAGTTTTTAGTTTTTGTTTGAAGGCAAAGCGTTCTCCTTTTGATGTCAACAAACCTTCATCAGCAACCTCGGGTTTACTTGTAGCCGCTGGACTTAGGACTACGAGCTCTAGTACTACTACTTCATCCTCTTCAGTTGCGCCTACTACTATTTCCTATGGATCAAGTAGTACTTTCAAAATGATTCCAGGACTTGCTGTGAATTATACTCCAACTACTGATGTGGCAGTGGAGTCTTGGAGTATTACCCCTGATTTAACAGCGTTAGTTCCTCAACTTACCTTCGATACCAAAACAGGTTCTATTACGGGAACGCCGACTACTCCTATGACACTTAGGACATTTACGATCACAGCGAAGAATGGAAGTGCAAGTAAAGAATTTACTATTCAGTTGCAAGTATTTGCAAGCGGGGACAATGTATGGACAGTGATTAATGGTGTTGCCGGGGGAAACACGGGTGCCGGGGTAAATAGTATGAAGTATGATTCTAATTGCAATTGTTTGATTCTTGGAGGCAGCACAACAGTAAACCTAGATGGACAAATAATTCCAAGCACAGGGGGAAATTCTTCCGGTTTTATAAGCAAATATGATCTCGATGGAAATAAAATTTGGACTAGTGTGATAGGAGTTTCTGGGGCAGTTTATACTTCAATATCAGGTGTTGCTCTTGATTCATCAGGAAATATTTATGTCACAGGAAACCATGGACCTGGAAATTTTCATGGTTGCACTACGACGAGTACTTATGCTGGATTTGTTGTGAAATTTAATTCTAGTGGAACATTTCAATGGACAACTTGTAGTGGTGTTTCTTACAGACATTACTACTCTGGATTATTGATTGATAACAATGGAGATGTTGTCGCTGGAGGTACTACTTACGATAATTCCATTGATGGAATGAATCATTCAAGTACAACTGATCAAGCTGGTATTATTCAAAAATTCAATCCAAATACAGGTGCTAGAATCTCAGGAGTAATTATTCCAGGAAATTCTGCGAGAGGAACTGATGTTTATGGAGTAGCAAAAGATAGTTCTGGGAAAATTTATTTAGCAGTTGCAACTAGGTCTTCTTCTTATTGTGGGGATGGAACAACAAATTGGCGTCCAGCTCTTTTTAGATATGATGCGAATATGAGTTATTTGGGCTGTACGGGTATTGCTGTCTCTACAACTACATACGCTTTTGGTGTAACAACAGAATCAAATGGCAATTCATATATTTCAGGTTATCAAGTGGGAGCTGGAACATTGGATGGGATATCTAATATAGGAATAGAGGATGGCTATTTCGTTAAATTTAACTCAAGCGGAGTAAAACAATGGACTAGAAGAATCGGTTTAGCTGGAAAGCAGACAACGATAACATCAATTCAATTTGAAAATTCTCAAAATACTTTATATATTTCAGGCAAAACAAATGGTAGTTTAGCAGGAAATACTATACAAGGTACAGAAGATATGTTTATGGCTAAATACGATTCTAGTGGAAACCAACCTACCTCAGATTATTGGACAAAACTACAAGGAATCAATTCCGCTGGAAATTGTTCAAGTAGTAGTTGCACAGCCTCAATCGCATTTGATTCTAATAACACACTATATTCATTTACTGACACCAACGGAACCGTATCTGGAGTTTCCAATCCCGCAACTCCAAACCGATCCTTTTTCCTAGTCCGAAACGTGCAGTAGAACGTTAGGTGCTATTGTCTCAATATAAAAAGCCCTAACATTTTACTCTGCTTGATTACCAATTTCTAAAATGAAAAAGTTTCTGAAATTTGTATAAAATGTGGATATGGGAAATAGTTGTTTCAACAACCAAAGACTACCTTTCCATGAGTAACCTTAACTACTAAAAACATAAGGCTAGATTTTTTAACAGAAATTACCCTTGTTAAAGCGAAAAAGTCAAAATCCTATACTGATTTTAAAGCAAAAAATATAGCTCAAATCAATTTATTGTAATCTTCGTGAGAACCAATCCAATGCCAATAAATAAAGTCTTCTTTTACAACGCCAATCGCTCTCCAGTGAATGCCTCGAATCCACCTTCTTCAAAATTACCTGATTCGATTTCAATAAAAGCCGATGTTGCCAATTTTTGCAAAATACTAGGAGAATTGGAAAAAGCGAGCTCCCATGCTTTTTCTGCAAGAATTTCTTCAAGAATTAAAGAAGCAATCTAATCCTGCACCTCTAGCGATTCTCTAGATATTGTTTCAAACGCTTTTTCTAAAAGATTCGTCATGCCCTTAAAATAAAGGTTTTCAAAATTTTTTGTCAAGATGTTTTTTTATTATTTATCCCTGTTCGTTAAACTAAAAACCAAGCCTCCCCTTTTCCGTCCATCCTACGCTCAGTAACCCCTTTCTAGAAAAATAGCGGAATTTATTTATGACAAGTGATATATAGTGGTCCTTTGAAAAATAAACTTTTTTATTTGTAAATTTTCTATATTCAGCTCACAAAAAAGGGAAGGCTGATTTTTTAAAACTAGCCTTGACTTTTTTATTTCTTAAAGGTCGTTTATGGGGTAGAGATACAACGAACTCCTTGCAGACTGCTATTAATTGCTTTTTCTCCGATAGATTGAAAGCCAATAACAGCCAAAGAATTTAATCCCGATGCAGTTGGAGTTGAAGTCCAAAAATCTTCCTCGTAACTGCTATCAAATGGAAACATTTGATAATCGAATCCATAATTTACTCTGTTGAATAAGCTTAAAGCCTCTAAAACATTTGGCACTTTCCAACTCTTTCCACCAAGTGTCAAATTTTTACAGGCGGTTAGGGCACCATGAAAACTCATTTTAATTGGTGTTCCTGTTTGGCAATCAGCTCCAGATGCACCTAATCTGCATCTAGTCCAAGAAAGACCTGTAGCAATATCTAAATTAATGCCATTGTTTTTATCTATAAATTGAGGAGCTTTTTCTTGTTGTGTTCCAGAGACGCATCTTACTAAACCCTCTGGATTAAAAGTAGAGCATCCATGTCCTATCCAAACCATTGGACTTCTAGAAGTATTCAGGATATTAAATTCTGAAAAATAACATTCTCCAGCTGGATCTAAAATGTTAGGTGAAATAAAATTCTTAACAAGATAATTTTGTCTGGATTGTAAACCAGGAAAGAAACTAACAAATCCAGTTTTAAAATTTTTAAATAAAAACAATTTATAAATTTCAATTAAACTAGCAGTTCTCCAATCTTTTTTTCCTGCAAAACCATTATTTGAATTTAAACTACTTAAACTTTCACAACTTGCTATACTACCATAATGGAGTAAAGGATCAATTGAACAATCTGCTCCATCAATTCCTTGCATACAAGTCTTCCACACAAGCCCACTCGTCATATCCGTCGTGGTATAATCATTAGTATACGTCGCATGTTGATTCGGTCCCGAATAAACTGCCGCAGGCTGACCTGCTTGGTATTCCCCATCCTGTCCAGTACCAGCACAAGAGATTACATTTCCACTAACGTCATAACACTGTATCTGCCCGGTTTGATAAGTTGGTTTTCCAAAGAACGACAAAGTAAGAGTAACCGTCGCAGTTCCGCCTGCGTTCGTAGCTGTAATCGTATAAGAATTTGTTGAACCAAGAAACTCTGCGTATGTTCCTGAGATTGCACCTGTAGATGTGTTTAGCGAAATTCCAGTTGGAAGTGCAGGACTGACTGAATAAGTGATACCGTTACCCGCTACACTTGGAGCGATACTCATGGCTACATTATTCTTGTATCCAAATGTAGAAGCTGTCGGATAAGTTAGATTAAGCGGTGGCTGGGCTATCGTAATAGTGATATTAGCCGTTGCATTACCTCCCGCGTTCGATGCAGTGATTACATAAGCAGTAGAATTCTGCTCTGCTGTAGCTGTTCCAGATATGACGCAAGTTGTAGGAGCAATACTCAGTCCCGCTGGTAAAGACGGACTAGCCACACAATTTGTAACAGTTCCGATCACTGTTGGTGTGACTGTTTTCGCGATTGTTGCAGGAAATGCTAAATTTCCACTCGACGGATAAACGAGATTAGTCGGTGCAGGTGGATTCACTGCAATCGTAACAGTTGTATTTGCGCTTCCACTTGCATTACTTGCTGTGATTGTATAATTCGTTGCAGGACTTATTCCTGTCGGAGTCCCTGTAATTGCGCAAGTTGTTGTATTAAAATTTAAACCAGCCGGCAAAGCAGGACTAACCGCACAACTTGTCACAACACCCGAGGTAGTAGCAGAAATATTTACAGCTACCCCAGTTGTAAAACTTGTAGTTCCTCCAGGAAACGGAAAGCTTACACTGCTTGGTGGAAATAATTGTGCTGTAATTGTTACAATTACATTCGTATTTCCAAATGAATTTGATGCTGTAATTGTATAGGCGGTAGCGACTTTTGCGGCACTCGGTGTTCCTGAAATTGTGCAGGTAGTCGCATTGATACTGAGTCCTGTAGGAAGTGTTGGACTCGGGCTACAGCTTGTTACCCCTCCTGTGAATGTAGGAGAGATGCTTACAGCCGTTCCAACTGCTAAAGTTGTTGAGCTTCCAAACGGATACACTAAATTAGCCGGTGGGACATTATTTACTTGTAGTTTAATTGTAGTAGCCACGTTTCCGTTTGCATTACTCGCTGTAATCGTATAAGTAGTTGCACCACTCACAGTAGTCGGTGTTCCCGATATAGAGCAATCTGTTGTGTTTAAAGTTAAACCTGCCGGCAAACTAGGACTAGCCACACAGTTCGTTACAACTCCAGTAATCGCAGGGCTTACATTTACAGGAGTTCCAATCGTATAAATCGTAGTCACACCTGTAGTATAAGGAAAACTAAACGCTGTAGGTGCTACTAGTGTTGTAGTCAAAGTAAAAGTTGTAGTTGTATTTCCATATTGATTTGTTGCTGTAATAGTATAGCTAGTAGCCGCTGTTGCAACTGTAGGAATTCCAGTAATTGCGCAATTGGTCGGATTCAAACTAAGTCCCGCAGGCAAAGCAGGATTAACCGAACAACTACTAACTCCACCGGTAACAGTAGGAGTATAATTTACAGTAGTATTTGTATTAATCGTTGTAGAGCTACCAAAGGAAAAGCTGAGATTTTGTGGAGCGAGTGTATTAATTCCAAAGTTTAAATTTGCAGTTGTATTTCCAAATTGATTGCTCGCAGTGATTGTATAATTCGTTTGCGGAGAAACTGCAGTTGGCGTTCCTGATATGGCACAAGTAGATGGGTTTAATACAATTCCTGTTGGAAGTGCAGGACTAATTATGCAGTTTGTAATCCCACCTGCAAAAGTAGGAACTAACGAACTAGCTACCCCTGTTGTAAAAGTGGCAGTTGCACCCGAAGGAAAAACAAGATTAGACGGTGGATCGGCACTTCCGGTTAACGTGATAGTAGCCGTAGTATTTCCGTTTTTATTGCTAGCCGTAATTGTAAAAGTTGTTTAGGGAAAGGCTACTGTGGGTATGCCGGTAATGGCACAAGTCGATGGATTTAAACTAAGTCCTGCGGGCAAAGCAGGATTAACCGTGCAATTCGTAACGGTACCTGTAAAAGCTGGGGCAATATTAACAGAAACACCTACAGTCAAAATCGCATTATTTGTTCCCGTTGAACCTGTAGTAAAAACTAAATTAGAAGGAGCTGTTTCAGTCGCTGTTGTAGAAGTGCTGGTATTTGTAGAGGAACTTCCTCCTAATAATGCAATCGGTAAAAGTGCGGTTAGTGGGGATTGCCCATTTTTGCCTTTGCAGCTAACTAGCAAAAGAGTGAAGACTAAGATAATTCTTAATCTATAAACAAATGAATAATAGTTTTTCATTTTCAAATATCCTTTTTAAATTTTTGTCAAAAAGAAAGAGCAAGTAATCTCTGTAAACTCCTTCTCTCCTAAAGAAAACTAGAACAATGTTTTGCAATCTGTCAACTCTTTTTAATTTATCTTACAAAATATATTTATAACAATTCAGAAATAATTTCTTGCAAAGAATCTATTTCTGAATTGTTATAGAATGTATGCAGATGAAATGCCTTCCAACCTTAATTCTGTTCTCTGTTGCATTTAGCTTTTGTTTAAAAGCAAAGAAATCCCCGTTTGATGTTAGTAGTAAATCACCAACCAGCAATTTGATTATAGGGCGAGCTTTGACTGCGAATTCTGCTACTTCTACATCCACTTCTAATTCAGTAAATCCACCAAGCAATTTAACCTATTCGGTTACTGCTCTTCAATCTAAACTAATTCCAGGGAATACAACGAGCATTAGCCCCACTGTAACTGGAACAGTTTCCTCCTGGACAATTTCTCCAACTACTCTACCTCCAGGTGTTACCTTTGATTCCCAAACGGGGGTTATTACTTGTTCGCCTCCAATAGGCAGTGCCGCGTTTCCTTTGACTAATTATACTGTCACTGCCATCAATCCCGGCGGCAACACTACATTTACCGTTCCTCTTCAGGTTCTTGCAAGCGGAGACAATGTTTGGACAGTGATTTCGGGTGTAAGCGGACAGGATATAGGTGTAAATGCCGGAAGCTTAATAGTAGACAATTCTACAAATAGTACTAGTCTTTTCATATCAGGCGTTGCAATCGGTAACATGGATGGGGTGACAAGTCCTGCACCAGCAAACCAGGCTACTTTTCTCAGCAAATATAAATTAGATGGGACTAGGTCTTGGACGCAAATGTTAGGAGTTGCAGGATCAGATACATATTCAGCAGGAACTAGAATGGATATAAATGGTAATATTTACTTATCAGGAACAACCAAAGGTAATTTAGACGGAAATACGATTACTGGATCAGGCAATTTATTTGTGAGTAAATACAGTGCTGATGGAACTAAGCAATGGACAAAATTAAGAGGAAATAATGCTACGGAGGGAAATGCAATAGCCATTGATAGCTCTGGAAACTCTTATACAACGGGATATAAGAACGGAACTAGTTTGGATTCATTTAGTCATCCCAGTGGTAACAATTCTTTAATCATAGTAAAACATGATACAAATGGAAATTGGTTAGATACAAATGGACTAGCCTCAGTGAGTGGTTATGGTATTGAAGGATATGCAATAGCCATTTCACCTAACGGTAATATTGTTGCAACTGGGATGACAAAAACAACAACGAGATGCGCAACTACAAACGCTGTTCAAAGTGCAGCAGTATTTATTTTTAATGCAAGTTTGTCTTATTCAACTTGTGGAAGTGTTAACCATACGGGAGGTTTTGCATTTGGAATAGTAATTGACTCACTGGATAATATCTATATAGCTGGCTATTTCACTTCTAGTACATTTGATGGAATATCTAAAAATTCATCTGGGGGAAACAATGATGCCTTCTTAGTGAAATTCAACTCTTCCGGTGTTAAACAATGGTCTAAGGTTTACGGAGTAGCAGGCGCAACTAATACAAAGGCTTATGCAATCACTCTCTCTGGAACCGATCTATTTATCACTGGTGAAACAAGTGGGAATTTGAATGGAGAAACTTTGAACGGAACTAAAGACATGTTTATTATTAAATATGATACATCTACAGATACAGTTAAATGGACAAGGCTAATTGGTTCTGCAGGTGCTTCAACCGGCGGAACAGGAATTACATTTGATTCTCAAAAGACGATGTATGGAGCAGGAGTTACTACTGGAGATATAGGAACCACAGTTAATCCAACTAAGCCTAACTATTCAATGTTTATCACTCGCTTTGTGCAGTAAATATTTTTCTTTATTCTTATTTTGAACTTCAATCAGGCGCATTATCAATTCTTCTAAGGGCATTATTTCCGGAATCGACGAAATAAAGCCTATTTCCATCGCTTGTAATTCCCCCGAGATTTCCGAGAAGAGCGGATGCGCCCGTTCCATCCTGGTAGCCATTAGCCCCTGCAATCGTCACTACATTCAAACTAGAAATCCCTACTCTTCGAATTTTTTGCCCATTGTATTCCGTGATAAATAAATTTGTTCCATCCGTTTCAATTCCATGCGGATTATTAAACGCAGCCGCAAGTCCCGTCCCATCTGTAGAAGAAGCTACACCACTTCCTGCAATAGTCGTAACAGGAAATGGAGAAGTTAAATCTATTTTACGAAGAGTATTACTTCCGCATTCTACAAAGTACAATGCGTTTCCAGTCGAGACCGAATCGCATGGAGCATTGAGACTTGCCGCTAGACCATTCGCATTATCCACAGCAGACGCAGTTCCATTTCCCGCAATAGTAGTAACCGCACCCGAGGAAGCAAGGAAGCGCTTAATTTTATTATTCCCCCGATCACTTATATAGAGATAATTTCCATCGGTCGTAATTCCATTTGGAAAATTAATTCGTGCAGACGTTCCAGTTGCATCTACGTCACCGGCTGAACCACCGAGACCGACAAGCGTAGTGACAATGGTGGAGCTAATAACGATTTTGCGAATTGTATTGCTGCCACGGTCGCATATAAATAAATTTGTTCCATCAGTAGAAATTTGAAGAGGATTATTAAATCTTGCCGCACTACCTGTTCCGTCTGACGTTCCAGAAGTTAAACAAAGCCCTGCAATAGTAGTTACATTTCCAGTAGAAATTTCATACTTTCTAATACAATGATTACCCGTATCAGCAATATATAAATCTTTTCCATCAGATGTGACTCCGAGTGTAAAGTTTAATCTAGCCGATCCTCCGTTTGCGTCGACAGCCCCTGCACTTGAAGTCGGGGGAAAAGATCCAGCAATAGTTGTCACACTAGCTGCGTTAGTTCCAATAGTAAAAGTAGAAAGAGTAGAAAGTATTTTTCCGCCAACTAAATAACCATTCACACAATTTACACTAAAGCTAACATCCGCAGTAAGTGTTCCTGAAAGCGTTCCTCCATTTAAGGCACAAACTTTTCCAGTCGGCTGAGATTTGAAACTTAACGCAAAATTTGTATTATTTGCTAGTATGACTCCAATCTTTGTATTATTAGCAAACGCTTTAAAAGAATTTCCACTTGTATCATAGTACATTTCTAGAGAGGTATCAGATGAGCTGAGACCGGTTATATTAATATTACCCGCACTACCTAGAACGCTATAACCTACATTCGTGATTGTTACGGTATACTCGACCCTAGACCCATCCTGGGCAACAAGTGTATAGATGACTGAATTTGTGAAATCATTTAATGTCTTTCCATTATCCTGTAAAATTCCATTGGCTAAAATAGAATTTGCAGTTGTATCAAGTGTAACAACTAAATTCGAAATAGAAACACTCGAGGGTAAAATCGCTGTTATATTCTTGTCTGAAATGGTTGCCGTCACAGGGGGAGAAACTTGTAGAAATTGAAAACTCTTGAGCTCCTTTGTATTCGAAAGAATTACATTCGCATTCGCCTGTGTCTGCGGGATTGAAAATATAGATTTTAATTTTGGACTTTTTTCTGTGCACATTGGAAACACAAAAAGCATGATTAAAAAAAGAAAGACTCTCATATTATATCAGACGTCCAAAAGTAAAGCATCCATCATAGAAATTCATAAGGCAATTTTCTAGCTAGCTGTAATTTATTTCAAGTGTTGAAGTAAATCTTTTCAATCATGACAAAATGCAATTCGAAATATACTTTACTTCCAGTTGCCCTAAAAGAATATTAGAACCAAAGTAAAATCGCAAAACAAATGATAATACCAATAATAAATAAAAGTCCTATAACAGAGATTCATTTTAAAATATTTAATTCAATAGATAAAATCAATTCTAAGCATTGGAACGAAGTCGTCCGAGATAAAAATATCTATGCAACTCTTCCCTATCTTTCTGCCATGGAAAAATCCCTGGGACATGAACTAGGATTTAGATACCTACTTTTTTACAACCAGGATTCTATTCCTGTCGCTGTGAGTGTTGTAGAATGTCTCAATTTTATAGACAAAGGCTTAAGCGACAAACAAGAAGTATGCCGCATTCGAACTACGATTAAGCAAAGACTTCTAACCACAAAAGGAATTCGAATGATAACCTGCGGAACTCCATTTGCCAGTGGCGAAAACGGCTTTATTTTTTCTGATAAGATTTCCGGCGAAGTAGCTTATGAGCATTTAGCGAAAGCTCTCATCGAGTTACAAAAGACAGAGAAAAAAAATACCAACACTTCGACACATTCGACAGGCTCAGTGGAAGCTCCGCCCAGTGCGAGCACGCCTGTGATCTTATTCAAAGAATTATTTCCTAACTCTTTTGAAAGTGCAAACGGTCTCACAAAGAAAGGATTTAGTGAATTCCAAATAGATGTAAACATGATCATGCAAATTTCTCCTGCCTGGAAAAATTTAAACGACTATCTAAACGCAATGGTCACAAAATTTAGAACCAAGGCAAAAACTGCACTTCGAAAATCAGAAGATTTGTTAATTTTAGATATGAGTCTAAACGAAATAGAATTGTACAAAGAAAAGATTCAAAGTCTCTATATCGAAGTTCTAAATAAATCTTCTTTTCAATTTGGGACATTGAATGCAGATTCTTTTGTCCATTTAAAGAAAAATCTAGGTGAAGACTTTATCCTAAAAGGATATTTCTTAGGGCAAGAGCTTGTTGGATTTAGTTCTGCTTTTTTATTTAATTCAATCCTAGACGCAAACTATGTTGGAATCAATTATGAATTAAACCAGGAATATGCAATTTACCAGAGAATGCTTTACGACTATATAGAATTAGCCATTATCCGTAACTGTAACGAACTTCGATTTGGTAGAACTGCCGAAGAAATAAAAAGCTCCGTTGGGGCAGTACCTGTCCCTATGAAGCTCTTTATAAGACATCGAAATCTAATTGCCAATAGAATACTACGAGCAATAGTCGGAACAATCAAACCTAGCGAGTATGAGCTGCGAAGACCTTTTAAGCAAATTGGCAGATAATTCCGCCCATGAGGCAAAGAGTGATTGTCCAGTAACCCGCATTAATCGCTATGTATTTAAAACCTTTTCGTTCGAATAAAGCGTTAGTTGCAAGAAGAGGAAGTACAAAGAAAATTCCAGTCAGTGATCCATGCAAAGCTCCATGCTTAAAGGTTCTAAAGTTAGATCCGTATTTTGCCATGAATGCAGTTACATAAGTATGAAGCTCTGATCCGACTTCTTTTAGTCCGGGCTCATTCATCAAAATAGAATACAAATGAGTCTGGTGAATCACCATTTGGTTTAGAGCAAGAGCAATAAAAAAACTACATAGATAAGAAACAATAAAGATTAAAGGCATATTAGCCCCTTTGAGTTTTTCATCAGTTAAGCCGGTAGCATTCATCCAGACTGTGCCCATTACTTTTGGGTGATACCAGATAAAACCGATTACCATTGGAACGAGTGCTGCGAGAGCGAGAATTAAAAAATTTGGAGTCATAGGGACTGTGTAAAATTCCAAATCAAATTGTCAAACCAATATTAAAAGCATTCGAATTCCAAACCCGATTAGAATAATTCCCGAACCCCGGTATAAATTGTGTAAAACTAATGGGCTGAGGAAATTTTTAATTTGTCTCGCGGTAAATACTTTAATTAAGTCAGTGCTAAGAATTCCTAAAAGAACTCCAGAAAAATAAGAAAGCGCATTACAACCACTAGCCTCTAATCCTTTTTCGTAAGTCACGACTCCAATCCAAACAAAGAATACAAATGGATTCACGAAATTTACCAGAAATCCTTTTACAAAACACGAAATATGATGGAGGGAAGGCAAATCCTTCTTTTCCTCTAAAAAATTTCCTGGATGAAATAAGTATTTTACTCCAAGTAGAATTAGAAAAGCTCCACCTAAAAGGACAATCCAAATCTTAGTGTCAGTCTTATAAAGAAAAGAAGTCACTCCAAAATAACAGAGGCTAACGCAGATTATATCACTGACAACAATCCCTAGAGCCGTAAGGACACCTGCTCGCATTCCCAGTTGCAAACTAATCGACAATAATAAAAAAAATACCGGTCCAATAAATACAATCATTCCAAGACCTAAAATATATCCTTCTAAAAATTCCACTTGCTCTAACTCCTTTTGAAAATGTGAATTCGAAATAAGGTTTAATTTATTACATTGAGTTCACGTTATTTATTGCTTTAATTTTTTAAACAAGTCTAATTCTTTACTATGACTAAAATTTTTACACTTACCTTTTTCTTACTCGTATTTTTTGGCATTGGATACAATTATAAAAAATATAGGATTGCGCCTAGAATTTCTTTTCCTAAATTAGAAGTCTTAAATGAAAGAAACGAAACAGTAACACTTTCGAGTCCGACAGGCAAATTACGAGTAATCTCTTTTTACGCAAGCTGGTGTCCGGATTGCAAAATCGAATTTCCTAAAATGCAATCAGCCATGCAAAAAGATTTCTCCGGATTTGAATTCATTGCAATTACTGATGAAGGGCTTGGAAAGATGATTGCTTTTAAGGATAAATACAAGTATCCGTTCATATTTTACACATTACCTATGTCCTTTGATGAATATGAAATATACGCAATTCCTACTACTTATATTCTAAATTCTAAAAATGAAATCGTCTACAGCAAAGTCGGCAGCATAGATTGGGAAAGTATAAAACAACACTCAGCAAATTGGTGAATAGGTAACGAATTTTGCTATCCTAAAATTCCCTTTCTAGTGAATTGGAGTGATGCAATATATACTTCTGTTTTTACTTTTAGCACTTCCAATCCTGACACATCCGACAAAAGATGATTATATTTCTAAAACTTTTTCATCCACAGACGGGCTCGCAAATAATATTGTTAGCTCTATAGCGCAGGATAAAAAAGGGTTTCTCTGGGTTGGTACATACGGCGGATTAAATCGTTATGACGGACGTGAATTTAAAACTTATACGATGGCAAACGGGTTAGTATTCGATGCAGTTCGCTCTGTATTTGTAGATGATGCATCAGATGATATTTGGGTGGGGACTGAACTCGGGCTAAGTATTGCGCGGGGAGGAAAAATTCTGAACGATAAAAAAGAATTTCCATTTCTAAATGAGTTCATTGGAAAAGACATTCGGGCAATTAATAAAACAAAGGAAGGAGTTTTTTTAATCGGAACGACAAAAGGATTATACTCTATTAGGAATAAAAAAAAGAATCGCTTAAAGACTTTTAAGAAAGTATTTATTCAAACTATTTTCATAGCGAAGAATGATAGCATCTGGGTTGGAACAAAACAAAATGGTTTCTACTCACTGGATAAAGATTTGAATCCCACAAATATTCGAGACAAAGAAGAAGTAATCTCCATTAACGAAGTGGAAAGTCTATCCGGGAATAATAAAGAAAACCGGCTTGTGGTTTCTTATAGAAATACCGGATTATTTACATATTCCCTAACTGGTGAACTAGATGAGGGTGAATCCTTATTACCCGTAAAGAAATTTGAACAAACAAATCGCTACTTAATTTGCAAAAATAAAATCAACAATAGGCTTTCATTTCTCTCTCAATTAAAAAACTCTTACTTCAATGAAGGAAATACATACAGGGAATACAAAACTGAAAATGTAAATTCTTGCTTTATCGATAGAGAGGGAACTATCTGGGTTGGAACCTATGGCTCGGGGCTAATGAAATACTACCCGCGAAAAGTAATTAGCTATTCTACAAAAGACCAACTAGCAGACCCAAATATCCGCTATATTTTCAAAGACTCAAAAGATAGAGTCTGGCTGGGAACTCAAACAAATATTATTAAATTTGAAAACGAAAAATTTACAGAGATAAAAGCGCCGGATAAAAATAGCTCTCTAAATAAAATAAGAACTATCATGGAAGACGACCAAAAAAGAATCTGGTTTGGATCTGAAAACGGCTTATTCTATTTAGAGAAAAATAAGCTAAAAGAGTATTTAGGTAATTCTGGTAAGTCGTTCAATGTTTATTCAATGGATAAATTTTCGAATGCGCTTTTTGTATTAGAAGGAAATAAAAAAATCAGCAGGATTGATTTAGATACTCTAGAGGATAAGGGCAACATTTCATTCGATAAACCTGATACATTTGAAATTCTTTGGCGAATCGTAGCTAGTCTGGACAATAAAAATTTATATCTCCAAAGTTCTGAGCGAATTCTAAAATTAGAGTCGAACAACGATAAAATGAGTTTTACAACCGTTATACGTAAAGACAAATACAATGACCCAGATCCAGAAAAACCAAAGAAGTTAAACAAGATCAAAGGTTTTCTACCAATTTCAGAAAATCATTTTCTGATCGGAGATGATAAGCTCATCATCGAGAAAGATAAAAAGACAACAATCCTCACGCAAAAAGACGGTCTTCCAGAAGGACAAATTGTAAGCATTGTAGAAGACCAAGAAGAAAATTTCTGGATAGGAACTAGCAAGGGACTAGTTTATTATAAAGAAGGAGAGGCAATCGTATACGACAAAAATGATGGACTCGCTGGAGACTTTTGTAATTTTAATTCGATAGCGGTAGATGAGAAGTATGCGTATATAGGCACGAGTGAAGGTCTCTCCCTCGTAGAACGAAATAAACTTTTTAAAAATCAAGTTGTCCCACAAGTATATTTTACAAAGCTCAGTGTAAACAAAAAAGAACCATTTTATAACTTCAAAGATTTAGTTCTTGGTTACGATGACAATGATATTCAACTAGACGCAGCATCTTTAAGCCTCGTTGCTCCGGAAAATACGGAATACAAATTTATTCATCTCTTTGAAGGGAATACAGATGATTTGCCTCATCAGAATAGTGGAACAAAGACTTATTACAATTTGCCCGATGGAATACATACGTTTAAAGTCATAGGAACCAATAACGAGGGAGTTAAAAGTTCCAATACAGATGAAATTACTTTAGAAATTCAGCCGGCATTTTGGACGACCTGGTATTTTATTGCGACTGCTAGCATTCTAGGTCTCGGAATATTCTATGCAATCTATACATTTAGAGTCTATAGAATTAAACAGGAAAATTTAAAGCTAGAAGAATTAGTAAAACAAAGAACCAAAGAACTCTTTGCAGAAAAGGAAACCTCTGAGCGGCTACTCCTAAATATCCTTCCGAAAAATATTGCAGAGCGTTTGAAAAATGGAGAATCGAATATCGCCGACTCATTTGCTCAAGTGACAGTATTATTTGCCGACATAGTGGGATTTACAAAGCTTTCACAGACTATAGCGCCAGCCGAATTAGTTTCCAGGTTAAATGATTTATTTAGTAGATTCGATAAGATATCCCTCGATCTAAAAATTGAAAAAATTAAAACAATTGGAGACTGTTATATGGCAGTTGCAGGGCTTCCTGAAATAAGAAAAGACCACGCATCGCTAATGATCGAAGTCGCAAAACGGATGTTAACCGCTATTGATGATTTCAATAAAGTACATGAAACAAGTCTTGCAATTCGCATCGGGATCAATACAGGCGAAGTAGTTGCGGGTGTCATCGGAACGCATAAATTTATTTACGATCTATGGGGCGACTCTGTAAACACTGCAAGTAGGATGGAGTCCCACGGTGTTCCGGGAAAAATTCATGTGACGCAAAGTACATATAATCTTTTAAAAGACCAATACCAATTTGAATCTAGAGGAGTCATGGAAATAAAGGGAAAAGGAAAGATGGAGACCTACCTCCTCGCAAGCTAATAGTGCGAAAAAAAATTTACAAATATTGCATTTTAATAACGATGTTAACCTTTTGATACTACGATGAGAAATACAATCAAAGACAGTTTTTTTAAACTATGGATTATGGATTCCAAACGAAAAAACAAATTTAAACTTATGATTAAATATGTCCTCTATATATCTCTATTGTTTTCAAGTTTTACCATCGTCGCAGACGAAATCCTAATTCCAAATACTAGTGTTACAATAGAAAAAGAAACCGATTTATTGTTAGTCGGAAAGAAAGTATTTTTCTTAGAAGACGCAAACGGCAATTTAACGATCGAAGATATTTTAAGACCAGAGAATCAAAATAAGTTTCAACAAAATCAAAAAGATGTTTTTATTCGTCGCCCAACCGCAAGTTATTTCTGGCTTAAATTAAATATTGAAAATCATACAGAAAAAGATATATGGCTGGAACTGGGAAGCACATTCCTGTGGTATATAGATTATTATACTCATACAAACGGCAAATATTTATTAACCACAGAGACAGGTTCTCTTCGTCCAGAAAAAAATAAAGTATATCCAAGTAATTTATTTTTATTACCTCTCCACTATACTGAAAAAACGCAGACTGTATACATTCGAATTCAAACTCTTAGCCCCATTGAAATCCCAATTCAAATCGGAACGTTAGCTTCTTTCTTAAATAACAAAAACAAGATAGATTTTTTAGTTAAAGGATTTATTGGCTTAATGCTTGCAATGTTCTTTTATAATTTATTTTTACTTATAGCAACTAAAGACAGGGCGTATTTCTGGTATATTTGCTACACAATAACTTCGTTACCCGCTACATTATTAGCAAACAATCATCCAGAAATAATTTCCTTTTTTCGAGAAGGAATATTATTTGCACTTCATAAACATCCCTTAATTATTTTCAACTGTCCATTTATTTTTATTGGAATTTTTACAATTAACTTTTTAAAATTGAAAAATTATATTTTTTTTTACTATTTAATTACTAGTATCATTCTTTTTTATTTGTTTATTGTTCCAACCGTTGATTATTTTGAAATCATTTCTCACAGTTTGCAAGTCCAAATCTTTCAGCCGATAACTTTCTTCTTTATGTGTTCTTTACTAGGAATTGCTTTATACATCTGGCAAAAAGAAAAAGGTCACAATGCACGTTTCTATTTGATTGGTTGGCTTTGGGTTATTATAGGAGTTGCGAGTTATTTACTCGCAATAAATGGACTTATCGAGTATAATTTTATTACTCGTAACGCTACATTATTCGGAGTAGGAATCGAGAGCTTAATGTTCTCCCTCGCACTCGCGGATAGAATTAATAATATGCGCTCAGAACAAGAGAAAATCCAAAGTGAAAACTTTAGACTTATGTCAGAGCAAAATCAAATTCTAGAAAAAACAGTGCAAGAGCGAACATTCGAAATTAGCCGCATTTCTCAAATGTTAGAAATATCAAACCAAATTGCCCGCATCGGGATCTGGGAAATTGATTTGGTATTAAAAAAAGGATACTGGTCTAGTGTCACTAGAGAAATTCATGAAGTGGATTACGAGCGTCAGCCGGACTTTCAAGAAAGCTTGTTGTTTTACAAAGAAGGAGAGAATCGAAATAAAATTGTAAGTGCCATTCAGAAAATCATACAAGACGGGATTCCTTTCGACCTAGAGCTAATTCTTGTTACACCCAACGGAAAAGAAAAATGGGTAAGAGCTATCGGTCATGTCGAAATGGAGAATGGAAAATGCAAAAGAGTTTTTGGAACATTCCAAGATATTGACCATCAAAAACAAATTGAAAAAGAGCTGGCAAAGAACAATACATTTAATCTAGCGATCATTGATTCCCTTTCCGAACATATCGCCGTGCTTGACGCGAATGGCATTATCATTGCGGTTAACGCTGCTTGGAAAAATTTTGCCATTGAAAACGATGGTGGGCATCAAGATTTTATTGGCTCAAGTTACATAAACATATGCGACCGGGCGGGAAACTATTTCAACGGTGACGAAGCGGATGAAGCTAAACAAGGAATCCTCGCTGTAATGAACGAACAAATTCCTGAGTTTACTATGGAGTATCCCTGTCATTCACCAACAGAAGAGCGTTGGTTTTTAATGTATGCCCGACCAATATTCTATCCGGAAAAAGGTGTTGTAATTGCGCACTTAAATATAACCGATAGAAAAAAAGCAGAATCCCGGGCAGAAGCGGCAAATCGTGCTAAGTCGGATTTCCTTGCAAATATGAGTCATGAAATTAGGACTCCTCTAAACGGTATCATTGGATTTACGGATCTACTAGTAAAATCAAATTTAGATGAAAGCCAGACTTTATATATGAACACAGTCTCTCGATCTGCGTTTTTACTCTTGGATTTAATCAATGACATATTAGATTTTTCTAAAATAGAAGCTGGTAAGTTAGAATTAAATATAGATAGATTTAATCTGACTGAGCTTATTTCTCAATCTTTAGATATAATCCAGATTCAAATAATAAATAAACCAATTGAGATAATTGCAAATTTACCAGTGAATAAAAATTTATTTATATGGGGAGATGAAATTAGAATCCGGCAAATACTTATAAACCTCTTAAGCAATGCAATTAAATTTACCGAGAAAGGAAAAATTGAAATTAGTGTAGTAATTTTAGATTCAAATCTGGAAAACGATAAAACAAAAATTCTTTTCTCTGTAAAAGACACTGGCATTGGCATTTCCAAGTCAAACCAGAAAAAGATTTTCGGAGCCTTTTCGCAAGGAGATTCTACAACGACGAGAAAATATGGAGGAACAGGCTTAGGTCTAACTATTTCTAATAAATTGCTTGGGCTAATGAATTCAAAACTAGAATTGGAAAGTGAAGTCGGCGATGGAAGTAGGTTTTATTTTATTATTTTCGCAAAATCAGAATTAGTAGAAAGAGAGGAAAATGCGCCCAGAGAATCAAAACTCACAAATAAACCAAAGAATAAACAAACTTCTAGCCCAATAGAAAGCACTAAAGCCTATAATGTTTTACTAGCGGAGGATAACGAAGTAAATACTCTTTTAGCAAAAATTTTAATAAAAAAAATTCTGCCGACTGCTAAAATTATAGGAGCGGTAAATGGCAAACAAGTATTGGAAGAGTTCCAAAAAGAAAAGCCTGATATTATTTTTATGGATGTACAGATGCCTGAAATGAACGGCTTTGAGGCAACTAAAGAAATTAGACGAATCGAAACGGATTTCAGAATACCTATAATTGCACTCACAGCCGGAACGAGTAAAGAAGAAATCGAAGAATGTCTCAAATCAGGCATGGATGATTTTATCAGCAAACCGATATTACCCGAAGTATTTGAAAGCATTTTAATAAAATGGCTAAAGCTCTTAAATTTTCCAAAATTTAAAATGAAATCCCTCGCAAGAGATAAAATACAAAATGAGGAGCATTTTGATATAGAAAAATTAAAAGAAAGACTGGGCGAAGAAGATGAAATACTTTTAAAAAAAATTTTATCATTAGCAAAGAAAAATTTAAGTTCTTATCTAGTAGAGCCAAAGGCTCAGTTTCACGATAAAAATTTCCAAGGACTAAAACAATCTGCTCATAAGATCAAAGGTTTTGCGCTTAGCCTATCCTTTAAAAAATTAGCAAAGCTAGCTTTAACATTAGAAAGATTAGACATATTCGATGAAAATCAAATTTCCAACTTACTAAGTGAAATCGAAACAGAAATAAATTATTTAATTTCGATTCTCTAGGTAATTACCACTAATGAAATAGATAAATCCAACATAAGAATTAAAAAACAGCCCATACCTATAGGTCTGGTCGATTAGATTGAAGGATAGGTGTATACTCTTTGTAGAAAGTTTAACGAAGAGGTAAACCGATGAAAACAATTTCAACTTCCCTACTACTAAGCTTGGTAGTGTTTTTTATTTCTTGCAACCAATTAGGAATTACTCCTAGTAATAATAAAAAAAAGAGTAATACCGATCCAGCAACTCTGAATGCGTTACTGCGTCAAGCACCACCGCCCATGATGCAGCAAGCTAAAGGTATAAAACCGTTTGATTGTGTAAATTGCACTTGCTCAACTTCCATTTCCACAACTGGAGGACCATCATGTCAGACTTGTTTCAGCTCTGAAATTCCAAGCTGGATAAAAGATAATTTCACTTGTGTAAATGCTTACAAATCAGGAACGAATTATGTAATCAATACAAATGGTGTACCGCCACATAAGAGCTACTACTATGGAACAAGCTCTTCTTATTTTGAAGCGATGCCATCTGGAAGAACTGGAAACCCAAACTCAATCCAAGTACAAAGTGTGACGTTTACCATTCCTGTTACGCCAACGTATTCGGCAAGTCCTGCTGCAACTGGACTAGGTCCGGTAGGTGTTGCGACTAACGGTGTGTTAATCTTTAATAATGAAGCAGGACCGGGAGATAGCTTAACTACCGAGTATGTATCCATGGACGCAGCGGAAGCACATCCACAACAACAGGGTCAATATCATTATCATGTAGAGCCAGTTAAAATTACAAACAATGATGCAAAACTAATAGGTGTCCTAGCTGACGGCTACCCTGTGTATGGAAAGAAAGCGGAAGATGGCAGTTATCCGACACTTGATGCTTATGGTACAAGAGCTTGCACTACAACTCTTTTTCCAAATGGAACTTATTGCTATCATGTAAGAAATGCTTCAGGAGTAAATGGGTATATAGTCAGTCACTACCGTGGAACCAAAGGGAGTATAAGCTTCTAATGAAAAGATTAGGCTTTTTAATAGTAATTCTTTTTTGTATTCGTTGCGGTAAAATAGAAATTGCCGCAACTGATCCTGGAATTGAATACGATGGAGCTACGCTAATTTACAAAAAAGAAAAATTCTCTGGCTACCTTGTAACAGAATTTGAAGCCAACGGAGTCTTGCGAAAGACTCCCTATTTAGGTGGAATTCTAGAAGGCAAGGAAGTAGAAATTTTTCCGAACGGACAAATCGCCTCCGAGCGTTTCTACAAAGAAGGAAAACGAGTCGGTGTCCATAAAGGCTGGTTTGAAAATGGACAAATCCGCTTCCAGTATGAATACGAAGACGGGCTAATGCATGGTAGCCTCTGGGAGTGGAACAAAAAAGGAGAACTCTACTCCTACGCAAAGATGAACAAGGGAGAAGAAATAGGACGCAAAGTCTGGAGAGAGGACGGACAGATTTATGCAAACTACGTTTTTAGAAACGGAAGAACAGTTGGTCTTCCGGGAGCGAAGCTCTGTCGTCAAATAAAAGGAGATGAAAATGGAAATACAAAAGCGTTTTAAGATTGCCATGCTTCGACTATGCTCAGCACAGGCGCTGACACAGAGTCACAGAGAGTTAAACATGCAAACACGTAGAGACAGGTCTCAGACCTGTCTCTACTACTATAATGTAATTCTTATTGCTATGACACTGCTCTTCGTCGTCTCTTGTGGGAAACCCGATCCAACAAAACAATATGCAGCAGCTATTACTGAATTTGCGACACCGCAGGAGAGTCTTCCGTATTTTAAAACTAAAGACTTGCAGCCTATATGGTTAGAGAAAGATGAAATTGGAAGTCAAAAAGAGCTAAGAGGTATTAGCCCGTTTACTATGACAGACCAATCGAATCAAACCGTTACAATGGAGACGATGAAGGGCAAACTCAGCGTAGTCTCTTTCTTTTTTACCAAGTGTGCAGGGATTTGTCCGACTATTACAAATCAACTCAAAAGAGTGCAGGAATCAACCGGGAAAGAGGAAACTGTAAAAATCTTTTCGTTCTCTGCAACACCCGATCTAGATACTCCTACCGTTATGAGTCAATATGGGAAGGAGCGAGGTGTGGACAATAGCAAATGGCACCTACTCACCGGCAAACGAGACGAAATCTAC
>JANYCR010000425.1 GCA_025360185.1 Leptospiraceae bacterium
CAGTAAATGCTTCTTCCCACGCTCTATTCTCGGATCCGCTAGTCCTTTAAAATGCTCAACTATATTTATTAGTTCTTTCATACTCTACAATATTTTATATTGTAGGGAATGTACAAGACTTATTTTAATGCGTTTGCCCTAGATAAGGATGGTGGTTTCGATGGTATTTGGTTTCAAGATCAAGGCGAATACTTTGATATGCACATTTTCCAATGCAAGAATGCAAAAGGATTAACTACTAATCAAATTGATAAATTTAGAAATGATTTTAAAGATATTTTTGTTAATGGCAATAAAGTAGGTAAGCAAACCATTGAAAATTTGCAGCAATGGATAGACGAGTATAGGCAAATATCAGAGCAAGGTGTAATCATTGAATCAAAACTCTATTTTGTTTTTAATGGATTAAAAGAAGATCCTGATTACGCTAACAATAAACCGATTTTTGATACTTACCATGATCCAGATGCTAATTTTTTTATTATTGATTCAGATGATATTTACCAAAAGGTTGTTGACCTTGCTAAACAAAAAAGAAATGAGATAAAATTTACATTCCATCCAGAAAAATCAAATATTTCTGCATTAGATAGTCAAGGCTTGTATACCTATGCAGTCCAAGATATCCGAGCAGCGAATTTTCGATTACAAGCCACAGAGCTTTGCCTGTTAATTGAGAACGAATTAAAAATAAATGGATCATTCGAAACTTTATTTGAAGAAAATATCCGTTCTTATTTAGGCTTTAAAGCTCGTGCTAATAGAAATATGAATACTACTCTTAGCAAAAGAGAAGAGGCAATCTATTTCCCATTTTTAAATAATGGAATTACAATTATTTGCGACGAATTTACTTTACCGAAGCAACCGCAAAATGATACTTATCTGCTACCGGTTAAAAATCCGCAGATAGTTAATGGGCTACAAACAAGTTGGGTATTATATCAAAATTTCAAAAAAGATCCAGCGATTTTGAAAGAAATCTATATAAACATTCGGGTATACGAAACTAAACAAGATAAAGAAATTATAGCTAAAATCACAGATGCAACTAATACGCAAACTCCTATTAACTATAGAGATAAAGTTAGCAATAAGAGTTTTAATACTTTAACTAAAACTGTATTTAAAAATGCTAAAATAAATTATATTACGAAAAGGGGTGAAACATTTTCTAAAGACCCCTTTATTTACAATGATGTAGTTGAAAGTGAGACTGTATTAAAATTTTGGTTTGCCACTTTTTTTGAAGAACCGGAGACAGCAAAGAATAGTATTGCAACAGTTGTGCAAAGAATTTTTGATGCAGCTACATTCGAAAAACATCCATTGGAAAAACTATTCGATGGAGATAAAAATTCCCCGATTTATATACAGCTTTTAACGGCATATAGAATTTATACCTTCATTCGAAAGCAAAAGAAAATTAAGTTAAGTGATTTTGAATTTCTTGCTTATGCGGACGAATTAATGAGTTATGGAATCTACAAATACATAGGGTCAGCAAATCTTAAATTATACATAGATGAATTAAAGCTTAATGAAGCATACTCAATTTGTCTTGGTATCATCAGTAATATAGTCGATGAAGAAAAGCAATTACATTCAGACGCAGGCAAGACATTTTCTTTTAATGCGTATTTTAAAAAGCCTAAATGCAGAGTAGATTTTAATAAAAAACAAAAAATTATAGAAAATGACACTTTAGTAGAAGATTTAAAATTAATCCGTTAATTTTTTTGCGATGGGTATTTTTTAGATAAATTTATTAAATCTGCGTAGGCACAAACTGGCTTTCATACAACTTCGCATAAAGACCATTCTTCGCAATGAGAGATTCGTGGTCGCCAACTTCAGCAATTTGACCGCTATCCATAACGACGATTTTAGGAATGCGGCGAATGGTAGATAGCCGGTGAGCGATAATAAAAGTGGTTCTGTTCTTGAATAACCTGTCTAGTGCATCGCCGACAAGTTTTTCTGTTTGAGCGTCTAATGCACTAGTAGCCTCATCTAATATTAAAATCTCCGGGTTACGTAGAAGTGCTCGCGCGATTACAAGTCTTTGTCTTTGACCGCCGGAAAGATTGAGTCCTCGAACACCGAGAATGCTGTTGTAGCCGTGTTCCATTTCCATTATAAATTCATGCGCATTAGCAAGTTTAGCCGCTTCTGTGATTTCACTCAAATTAGAATTGGGACGACCATAAGCTATATTTTCAGCAACGGTTCCATGAAATAAAAATATATTTTGAGTAACGACTCCAATCTTTCGTCTTAAATCATGTAAATTGTATTCACTGATATTTACATCGTCAAATCGAATCTCTCCTACTGTGAGATTGTAGAATCTAGGAATTAAGTCCATTAATGTCGATTTGCCACTACCACTTGAGCCAACAAATGCAATTGTATCACCAATTTTAACATCGAGATCAATTCCATGCAACACATCGTTATTAGTCTCTGGATACTGAAAATGTATATTTCTAAATTGAATTGAGTCTTTCAATGTTTTCACATGAACTCCAGACTCTGCTTCATGGGACTCAGCATTTTCCTTATCTATGATTTCAAAAATACGCTCGCCGGAAATATTTGCCTGTGTAATTTTTCCTACCATTTGAGAAAGTTGTGTGAGGGGACGGAGTAAAAATAAAAGTGTGAGTAAGAACGCCATGAATTCGCCCTGAGTAAAACTACCGTTAAATATCAATTTTGCGCCAATTGCAAAAAAGCCAAGTACGACAATAGAGGAAGTCAATTCAACGAGCCCGGGAGCGACTTGTAAATAAAATTGTCCTTTGAAATTTCTATGCGATAATTTTGTATTAATATCATTAAATTTTTCTAGCTCATAATTTTCCATTGAGAAGCTGCGGATAACGCGGATACCTGAAATCATTTCCTGCACATTTGCATTTAAGTCTGCCATTCTCTCTTGAAATTTAGAAGTGGATTTAGAAATCTTTTTAGTGAATAGAGTAACGGGATAAATAATTACTGGAACTGTAATTGAGGCTATTAGCAATAATTCGGTATTCAGATATAATAAAACAAATAGATGAGTGATTACATAAAAGAAATTAATAATCGCATCTCTCAGATTACTAGAAATGATCGCAGCGATAACTTCAGCATCGTTTATAATTCGACTCATAAGTAGACCCGTCTTTTCTTTGTAAAAATACGTGAGTGGAAGAGTCTGAACTTTATCGAATAATTCTTGTCGCAAATCTCGCACCGCATTATAGCCACTTGTCGCAATACAAAAAACCGAAAGTAGGAAGCAGAGCATTTTTAAAACATATAGCGGGACAATCAATTTACAAATTGTCCAAACAATTTCTGTGGAGTCCATGTCCTTGATAGTATTGTTAACACGAAATTTTAAAACTATGATCAAGCGCTTTATTTTTTCAAGTCCATCGAGAGAGTCACGACCAAACATTTTTTCTTTAATTAAAATATGATATTCGGGAACAGTAAAATCTAAATGAAAATTTGTTTTCTTCTCCGAACCGAGCGCGTCGAAAAGAGGAATTAAAATAGTAATAGAAGAAGCATTGATAAGTGCAGTTAGTATAGCAAAGAAAATCCCTGCCATAAAGCGATATTTATATTTCAATGAATATGAAAGAAGCCGCCTGAATATTTTCATTGGAGTCTACATTCATTTATTGATTGTAATTTTTACTGTCAAGGGAATTTTAAAGATTACCACCCGCTAACGCTATGAACACCGAGGACACCAATAAAAGGCGGATGCACCCAAAAGGCTTTCTATGACTTTAAAAAATTCTTTTTTTATCTCTATTTCGTTTTACGCGATTGGAATATTTTTATTTTACAACCTATATAGTAAACAAGAGGAGACGAATCAAATAGAAATACAAAAAGGTTCTACTGGATTTATTTCTTTTGTATTTGCAAGTCATGCGGATGGAATGAACAAGTCTTTGCAGGCAGAAAAAATTTCTTCTGTGGAAGGAACAATCGCAGAAGAAATAAATAAAATTCGAAATAAAATTTCTTATCCAGCTCAGGCACTTGAAGATGGTTTGGAATCGGAATGCGAATGGAGTATAGTCATAGACTCAAAACAAAAAGCATCTCAAGTTAAAACAATTCGAGCTTGTAAATATAAAATTTTTGACGAAGAATTTCACCGCGTAATTCAAGATTGGAATTTTGATTTGCCTGAAAATACAGTTCTGCAAATTCCTGTAAGTTTTAAGATCAAGTAAAAATTGCTTTAGTCAGGAAAGATTTCTAATTTTATGGTTGTATGAACTATAGTTTGATAGATACGCATTGTCACCTAGACATAATCGAAGCGCAAGGACAGGATATTTCCGTATCATTAGAAAAATCCCATGCTGCTGGGGTAAAAAAGATTGTGCAAATCGGAATCAATTTCGACAGATCCCTTGCTGCGAAACGCATTGCAGTAGAGACGAAAGCAGAAATTGATATATCTTATACTATTGGCTGTCATCCTGCGGATAATATTGAATCACCGGAAGTGGAAGAGATTTCCAATATGATTGAATCTTGCAAAGACGAAAAAAAATTTGTAGGAATTGGAGAAATCGGCTTAGATTATTATCACAAAAAGGAAACAAAAGAATCCCAATTCAAGACATTTCACCACTTTATGGAAATGTCCGTCAAACATGCATTACCCGTTGTGATTCACTCCAGGGATGCAGCGGAAGATACTTACCAGGTTTTGAAAGACTATAAAGGGAAAGGCTTTGGAGTGATTCATTGTTTTGCGTATAATGCAGAATACGCGCTGAAGTTTGTAGAGCTTGGATATTATATTTCTTTTTCTGGAGTAGTGGTTTTTAAAAATGCACAGGATATTCAGGAAGCAGCGAGACAAATTCCTCTGGAGAATGTTCTTATCGAAACTGACGCGCCCTTCTTAGCTCCGCCTCCTCATAGAGGAAAGAGAAACGACTCATCTAATCTTCCTTTCATTTTAGAAAAAATGTTTTCTCTTAGGGGAGAGACGAATCATAAAGTAGAGCAAGCAATATACGAAAATAGTCTGAAATTTATCCATAGAAAAGCGGTTTAATAATGCTAGATATAAACAGAATTCAATCCAATCCTGACGAATTAAAAGAAATGTTAAAGAAGAGATGTATGGATGATACGTCTCTTGTCGATAGGCTAAACGTAATTATCCAGAATAAGAAGAAAAGCCAGAATGAAGTAGAAACTCTCCGCGCAGAGCGAAACAAAGTAAGTAAAGAAATTGGAATCATCAAAAGCAAAGGTGGTGATATACAAGAATTATCCGCATCTATGAAAGAAGTTGGAAATAAAATCAAAGAGCTAGAAGATGCTCTAGAAGTAGAAGAAAATAATCTTGCTGATTTAAATTTAAATCTTCCCAATTTTCTAGATGCAGAAGTTCCTTTTGGAAAATCAGAAGAGGATAATGTAGAAACCCACAAGCATGGGGTTAAACCAGAGTTTACCTTTACTCCAAAACCTCATTTTGAAATTGGAGAAGCGCTTGGAATATTTGATTTTGATAAAGGTGTAAAGCTTGCCGGCAGTCGCGCTTATACTTATTTCGGTAAAGCTGCTAAACTCGAACGTGCGCTTATGAATTTTATGCTGGATACTCACGCAGCAGAGCATGGGTATGAAGAAGTATGGGTTCCTACACTTGTAAATGATGAGTCGATGAAAACTACGGGACAATATCCAAAGTTCAAAGACGAATACTATCGCTTGGAAGCGGATAATCTGAGTTTGATTCCAACGGCAGAAGTTCCACTGACTAATTTATACAGAGACGAAATTATTTCAGAAGACAAGCTTCCAATCTGTGTGATGGCGCATACTTCTTGTTTCCGACGAGAAGCTGGCTCACACGGAAGGGATACTCGTGGTTTGGTGCGAGTGCATCAATTCCAAAAAATAGAATTAGTAAAATTTACAAAGCCGGAAGACTCAGAGGCAGAACATCGTAAGATGCTAGTAAATGCAGAAAATATTTTAAAGAAGCTCGGTCTTCATTATAAAGTGTTACTTCTTTGTAGTAAGGATACTTCTAATTCGTCCTCTAAAACTTTTGACATTGAAGTGTGGATGCCCGGGCTTAACCGCTATATGGAAATTTCTTCTGTTTCTAACTTCAAAGACTTCCAGGCACGTCGCGGAAAGATTCATTACAAATCCAAAGAAGGTAAGAACCAATTACTCCATACTATCAATGGTTCAGGTCTTGCTATTGGCAGAACTCTTGCGGCTATCGTTGAGAACTACCAAACGGAAGCTGGAGATTTTACAATACCGGAAGCGTTGAAAAAATATTTTTAACCACGGATAACAGACCAGTAACTCTATTGGCATTTTAATCTGTATTAATTTATAATTTTATCTATCGGTGTTAATCCGTGTGCATCCGTGGTAATTTTTTAAATTACTCCAATAATGATCGCAACATCCAAGCAGTTTTTTCGTGAACATCAAGTCTCTGTGTGAGCAAATCCATAGTAGCCTGATCTTTGCCTTTTTCCGCTACGTCAAAAATTTCTCTTGCGGTTCTAATGACTGTTTCGTGTCCCTGGATTACATTTTTAATCATGTCGGGTGCTTTAGGAACTTTTAAATCTTCCTTCACACTTGTAAGCTTACTCATTTCTGCGTAAGTTCCGGGAGCCAAAAAACCAAGGGAGCGAATTCTTTCGGCAATCGGGTCAACTGCATTCCAGAGTTCTGTATATTGTGCCATGAACATTTTGTGTAGAGTGTCAAACATAGGACCTGTTACGTTCCAATGATAACCATGTGTTTTTAAATAAAGCATGAATGTGTCAGAAAGAAGATTTTTTAATCCTTCCGCGATGTTTTTTCTATGTGCATCTGAAATTCCAATATCAATTTTCATTTACTTTTATCTCCTTAGCCGATAATCTGAAGCTAGAATCTATTAGTTGGTAAAATTAGAAAAGAATTTTATTTTAAAGATTAGATTTTTTAATAAAAGTATTTTCTGTGGAATGTGCTATGAAAATTTTACATTTAGTAGTATTGTTTTTAATTTTTAACTGCATTATGCGAGTTGATTGGGATAATAACGGTAAGCCCGTGCGTGTATTTACGTACGACCATCCACACGATGGAAATTTAACTAAAGCCGAAACTTTACGCAGTCCAAATTCCTCTAATACAAACGGGATGTATAGAATTAAAACTCCAGAAGAATTAAACGGACCTGCACCTAATAATTGTGTAAGCAAACTTGCCAAGTGTATGAGTGACTGTAATAATAACTATGACATCAATAGTTCATTCTTTGCTTTGAAAGTGGCTGCGATTCAAGCAAAGCGTGCAACCTGCTATGATGAATGCTATAACGATGTATCGCCAGGTTGTGATTATCCGCTGAAGAGAATTCAGTATTAATAACTCACCTTACGCATAAAAATAAAACGAAGGATTTTGTAATGAAATTAAGAATATTAGATAAATCTAATGAATTAATAGCCCGCGGCATAGCTCGGCTGAAGGTGAGCGACCAAGCGATGGGAGGAAACCCACCGTTAGGTGTAGCCCATCTTCAGCGCTGGGCACGCTGGTCGCTCACCCGAACTCAATCATTTCTTTTGTAAAGAAATGATTGAGTTCGGGTGAGTAAATAATTATTCTTTGCCCCAAACTTTCTTCAAGAATT